>NZ_DRGY01000046.1 GCF_011049865.1 Marinobacter antarcticus
CACCTCGCGGTGGACACCCTTGCCGTTCGGCTAACCGTTCCCCTTGCCGGGTCGGTAGCGGACTTGCACCGCCAAGTCATCCCATTGCCACCACAGCTCAGGGAATAGCGCCATCAAGGCGCTGCGCGCCATGCCTGGCGCACCATAAAAAAAGGCCGGGAACCCCGGCCTTTTCGCAGTGCTTAAGCGTGAAGCTTTACTTCATGCTTGCACGATCGAGCATACGCTTAGCGCGCTCGTTTGCTTCGTCAGCAGACTTCTGAGCTGCTTTCGCTGCGGCCAGAGCACGGTCTGCAGTGTTCTGTGCAGAACGTGCGGTGCTTGCAGCGCCGTTAGCGGTGTTCATTGCTTTGTCTGCACTCATTTCAGCAGAGTTAGCACTCGCATTGGCTTCGTCAAGAGCGCCCTGGTCGGTAGTTGCACAGCCTGCAGTCAGAGCAGTAGCCAGTGCGATTCCAGCGATCGTCAGTTTACGCATTGTAAATCCCCTTATTGGTCGAGTTATTTCCTGTTTATCCGAAAGTCAGTTCAGACGACTTCCTGTCCGCTTCGGCCCGATAGACATTGACCAACAATTATCGTTGTCTAACAACTATCGGAGTCGTAGACCAGTGTAAAACACTCTGGACGGAAATGTTAACTAAGTGTACGTGAATTTTTTCAGGTCATGACGACAACTTAATGCTTGCGCCGTGGGAAGGTGTTCAGGGAACGATGCGTATTGGCGTGCCGTCGTTCACCAGTTGCCAGATTTCGTCCATTTCCTGGTTGTTAACGGCTATACAACCGTTGGTCCAGTCCAGACCCGTATAAGCGAACGCCATGTCGCCTGAACCATTGGGCAGGCCGTGAATCATAATGCTGCCACCTGGGTCGAGGCCCCAGTTTTGCGCCATTTCACGGTCATTGCCGCTGGGATAAGAGATATGAATGGACTTGTAAAAATCGCTGCCGGAATTGCGCCAATCCAGCGTGTAGTCGCCTTCCGGCGTGCGTTCGTCGCCCTCAAAGAGCTTGTGCCCTTCGGGATTATCGCCGAGCGAAATACGATAACTCCGGATCACCTTTTCCCCGTTCATCAAATAAAGACGGCGTTGTCCTTTTTTTACCAATACCTTGTTAATCACCAGAGATTCGCCTGGCGAATTCTCCATTGCAGGCATGCGAGAGTCTACTTTCGCCAGCAAGTCTGAGCCGCAGGCGGGCAAGCTTGCGGCAAAAAACAGAGCCAGAACGCACGGGGTTAATAAACGGGAAATAGCCATAGCCTTAACTTACCAATGATTAATCTTTGTACATGACCGTTTATAACATAACCCATCAACCAGACGTTAAAGGGTTTTGTTAACTTTTACAGTTATCCGTTGCAGCTGCCGAACATTTTATGATTTGTCCATTCTCAGGCCAACCTTGGTAACCTGATCTGCCTCTGTGGCCCTGGCTACCAAGGTAACGGGTCCTAAAACCACGATGTCGCCAACAACCGGGTGGCCTTTGGTGCGCCGGGCGAAGCATTCCGTAAGCGACAATTCCGGTGGCAATTCATTGAACTCTATGCCGTAAACCTGCTCCACGTCACCGAGCAGGGCATCTCCGTTCAGCACAAAATCGCCGAAGAAAGCCCTTTCCGCGAGATATTTCGGTGCATGGCGGCCACTCAGCGACTTACCTAGCTCTTTTAGCACGCTGGGCGTGGCAAACATGGCAACCATATCGCCGCTGGATACTTCCAGGTCCGCCTTGGGTTGCAGGCAAACCCGATTGCGGAACACCCCGGCCACGGCGGTGTTTTCCGGGAAGCGAAGCTGACCCAGCACTCGGGGGATTTCCCAGTTTTCGCCTCTCAAAGGGAACAGCATCAGCTCATGGTCGCCCGCCGCGGGCGCGTCCAGCGGCAAGCGGCGGAAAGGCTCGTCGTTAGCCGGTATTTCAAGGCGCAGTAAGCGCGCAAGCGGAGTAATTGACGTGCCCTGAACCAACAACGAAACCAGCACAATGAAGAAAGCGGCGTGAAAAACCAACTGTGCTTCGGGCAGGTTGGCGATAATCGGAAACAAGGCCAGAACAATCGGTACAGCGCCCCGGAGCCCAACCCAGCTGATAAAGGCCAGTTCCCGGCGATTAAAACCGAAAGGCCAGATGGTAAGCATGACCGTGAGCGGACGAATCACAAAAATCAGCGCCAGCGCCAAAACAAGGCCGCTTCCTGCCAGTGGCAACAGATCGGAGGGGTTAACCAGCAAGCCGAGAATCAGAAACAGGCACAGCTGTGCCAGCCACGCCAGGCCGTCGTGTACCTGAAGGATCATCGGCATCATCCTTACCTGGCGGTTACCAATCACAACGCCACACAGATAGATGGCCAGAAATCCGCTGCCACCGAGGGCGTTGATGGCAGAAAACACCAGAATGCCGGCGGCGACGACCAGCAGTGGGTAAAGAGACGGAGTCAGGCGAATGCGATTGGCAAGTTCGGCAATAAGAAAGCCGCCCACAATACCGCCAACGCCGCCAATGCTGAACTGCTTGAACAGCAGAATCAGCGAATCCTGGATGGCGTGTTCACCGCCGCTGCCGATCAGGGTGACCATCATCAGCGTCAGGAATATGGCCATAGGGTCGTTACTGCCGGATTCAATTTCCAGCGTGGCGCTTACACGCTCATTCAGGTGCAATCCGCGACCCTGCAGCAGGGAAAATACGGCCGCTGCGTCGGTAGAAGAGATGATGGCGCCAATGAGCAGGGCGGTCATCCAGCGCAGGTCGAAAACCAGCCAGGCAACGAATGCTGCCCCCAGCGCCGTCATGGCAACACCCACCGTTGCCAAAACCAGCGCTGGTTTCAAACCAACCCGGAACGTTTCTGCGCGGGTGCGCATGCCGCCGTCAAGCAGAATGACGCCCAGTGCCAGATTGGCAACCAGGAAAGAGAGTTGGAAGTCGTCGAATTGAATGCCGCCCGGGCCGTCCTTGCCCATCATCATGCCCACCGCCAGGAAAATCAGCAGTACCGGCATGCCAACCCGGCTGGATAGTGGGCTCAGTACGATGCTGATGACAATCATCAGGGCACCTACCAGGGTGAGCGTTGGATCCATCAGAACTCCATAAGAGAATGCTTGCCGGGGGCCGGTCGAAGCGCTTATATTGCGCGGGTAGTCACGCCTTCTGGCGGGTGTAGTTCAATGGTAGAACGGCAGCTTCCCAAGCTGCACACGTGGGTTCGATTCCCATCACCCGCTCCATCGTTTCCCCAAGTTTGCCCATCGCGGGCCAAGTAGACAAGCAAGCGTATTCTCTGTTTTACATATAAGCATAGAAATTCATAATACTTTTAGCTAATTGATGTTTTTCATGGCAGAGAATCAAATCATTTCAGAGGATTTTGACGTTTATCAATTAGTCATATATGCACAGTAGTACATATATAAGCTGACAGATGGACCACAACCTCAATGAAACCAATAACAATATGACAAAAACAAAAGGGTTTGTTTATGGATGGGATAGCCGAAGACCGCTCGTTCAGCGGCGATACCTCGCGCGCTAAGCCTGGCTTTTTCGACCGGGAAAATACCGTTGCCGGCCCGGACTTCAACCGCTGGCTTGTACCCACGGCGGCACTCGCGATTCACCTGTGTATCGGCATGGCCTACGGCTTTTCGGTATTCTGGTTGCCTATGGCCAATCTTGTAGCCGGCGCAGACCCGGTTGCCTGCGCGGATGTCGGCTTTTTTCAGGCGCTGACCACCACGTCCTGTAACTGGGCGGTTAGCCACGTTACTTACACCTTCGGTATATTTATTGCCATGCTGGGCATCTCGGCGGCGCTTTGGGGCGCTTGGCTTGAGCATGCTGGCCCGCGTAAAGCCGGTGCTATCGCAGCACTGTGCTGGGGCGGCGGTATGATTCTGGGCGGCGTGGGTGTGATGATGCATCAACTCTGGCTGCTTTATCTTGGCGTCGGCGTGCTGGGCGGCGTTGGCCAGGGGCTTGGTTACATCACGCCTGTGTCGACGTTGATCAAGTGGTTCCCGGATCGTCGCGGTATGGCAACCGGTTTTGCGATTATGGGTTATGGCGGCGGCGCCATGGTGGGCGCGCCTTTGGCCGTTTGGTTGATGGGTAATTTCTCGTCTGACGGTGGTAAGGGTGTTGCCAGCACGTTGATGGTCATGGGTGTGATTTATTTCTTCATAATGATGGCCGGCGCGCTGGGCTTTCGGGTACCTCCCAACGGCTGGAAGCCACAAGGCTGGGAGCCGGCTAAGGGTCAACAAGCCAATACCATGATCACTCATGGGCATGTGCACCTGAACCGCGCCTGGAAAACAAAACAGTTCTGGCTGATCTGGAGCGCGTTGTTCCTCAACGTAACGGCGGGCATTGCAGTAATCTCCATGGCCAGTCCAATGCTGCAGGACGTGTTTGGTGGCGCTCTTGTGGGCATCCAGGATTCGGCAGTGGCGCTCACCGCAGCTCAGAAAACGGCCGTTGTAGCCGCTGCAGCCGGCTTGGTTGGGCTGATCAGCCTGTTTAACAGCGTTGGACGCCTGTTCTGGGCATCGCTTTCTGACAAGTTGGGTCGCAAAAACACGTACCTCACATTCTTTGTGCTTGGCATTGCGTTGTACGGCCTGTTGCCTACCTGGGGACACCTCGGAATGGCCGGCATGTTTGTGATATCCATCTGCATAATCCTGAGTATGTATGGCGGTGGCTTTTCGACCGTGCCGGCGTATCTTGCTGATATTTTCGGCACTCAGATGGTGGGTGCTATCCACGGCCGCCTCCTGACAGCGTGGACCGCAGCAGGCCTGGTTGGGCCGGTGGTGATTGCGCTGATTCGAGAAGTACAGCTTAAAGCGGGCATTGAGCCTGCGCTCGTATACGATCGCACGCTCTACATCATGGTTGGGTTGTTGGTGCTTGGTTTGATCTGCAACAGCTTGATCAAGCCGGTCGATTCATCATTGCACATGACCGATGACGAGTTGGCTAAGGAGCGCATGCTGCAGAGGGATAACGGTGTTTCTGCAGACGCCCAGACGGCCGCACGCGGCGCTTTCGGGATTACCGGAGTGCTGGCCTGGTTGGCAGTGGGCGTGCCCTTCCTGATCGGGCTCTACATTGCCATCGCAAAGGCTTCTGCATTGTTTTGAGTGAGGTTCAGGTGGTCCCGGCAGTCAGCGCGTCAAACGTGGTGATCTCGCCGGGTCTGTCTGGCTCGTAACCCGACACACCAGTGATGCGATCTACCAGAGTTGGTGATTGCAGAAGCGTTGTCAGATAGCGGAGTGTGGCAGGAGGCATACGATCCTGGCGGTATATCAGCATGTAGTGCTCGCTGGCCATTTCAATAAAATTCAGATTGAACTGCTCTGCCGCTGCCTGCACGCCAAAACCGATTTCTGCCATACCCGAAGCCACGAAAGCCGCGATGGCGGTATGAGTGAATTCAGGTTGGAAGGTTCGATTGATGCTGTCCTCAGCGAGGCCTTGTTGCTTCAGCAGTAGGTTGAGGAGGATTCGAGTACCGGAATGGCGGTCACGGCTGACGAAGCTTAGCCCGGAAGCGCTCAGGTCATGCAAAGTGCGAATGTTGTCATGCTCGCCTTTACGCATCATCAGACCTTCGCGACGGATAACAAAGCGAATCAGCCGGTGATTGTCGTCGTCGAGGTGGTGCTGATAGTGGCTGATGATCTGTCGGGCGAGTCTCGGGCAGGTCGGCAAGTGAAAGCTTGCAACATCGCACTCGCCGCGATTGAGTGCAGACAGTGCTTCTTCGGGATTGCGGTACTGCAGGTTTATATTTATCTGTTCGGAGAACTCCGGCAGCAAAGCAACGGCATAGCCGTGGCTGGCATGCAGGCGCAAAGTAGGATGCGCACCGGACAGCAGCTGCTGTATCTGGTCGTTTAGTTCTGCGGCCATGCTGTCGATCTGTGGGCCCAGGCGGGCTTTTACCCGGTGTTCCGCCCACAGCAATTTTTCGCCCAAGGCAGAGAGCTGGCTACCATGGCCTTTGCGCATAATCACCAGTGGTAAGCCCAGAATATCGGCGCCACGATTAAGAAGGTTCCAGGCGTGGCGGTAGGAAATGCCGGCCGCGGCGGCGGCAACGGTAAGTTTGCCGGTATCACGGATGCTTTCCAGCAGCCGAAACAGAACCGGTTCAAAGAGTTCGTCGGTGTCGGTACGAAAGACCCACGCAGGGGATATGGTCAATTTTTTATTATGCATTTTTATTCATATTCCGTGGTGGTGTTTGGAGTGCTAATTTGGCGTAGTTGATAGCTTCGCTACTGTATCAGAATAAAAACAGGTAGGAACAGTTATGCATATGTCAGAGAGAGCTGACCCCAAAACGACAGACACAACGTTGCCCAATGCCGGCGACTGGAACACCGACACCATCCGTGAAGAAGTCGCAGCCCTGCAGCACGAGCCAGGGGCGCTGTTACCCATTTTGCACGCCATCCAAGACCGCATTGGCTACGTGCCAGAGGCGGCCATACCTATTATTGCTGACATGCTGCAGCAGACCCGGGCTGATATACACGGGGTGATCAGCTTCTATCATCATTTTCGTACTCGTCCAACGGGCAGCAACGTGCTGGAGGTCTGCCGAGCCGAAGCTTGCCAGGCCCGCGGCGGCCGCGCCTTTGAGCGCCATGTTCAGGAAAGGCTGGGCGTGGGCTATCACGATACCACCGCCGATAATGAATTTACGCTCGAACCGGTCTATTGCCTTGGCAACTGTGCGTGCGGCCCCTCTATCCGGGTGAATAACGACATTATCGGACGAATGACCCCACAGAAATTTGATCAGCTTGCGGACAAACTGACAACGTCCGTTTTGCAGCTAAAATAAAAGCAGGAGCAAGTCCGATGACAACAACAATTTATGTGCCCTGCGATACCACTGCTCTCTCTCTGGGCGCCGACCGTGTGGCGCAAGAGTTGCAGCTTGCGGCCGCCGCGCAAAGCCGGGATATCCGCCTGGTGCGCAACGGCTCTCGTGGACTGTTCTGGCTGGAGCCGCTGGTTGAGGTGGAGACACCCCATGGCCGCGTGGCTTACGGCCCGGTGGAACCGGATCAGATAGAAGCTTTGGTCGCTGGCGGTTTATTGGATGGCAACGCCGAACACCCATTGTATCTGGGTGATATTGCGCAGCACCCCTACCTGAAACAGCAGCAGCGCCTTACTTTTGCGCGCATTGGCATCACAGACCCCATTTGTATTGACGATTACATCGCTCACGGTGGTTTTGCCGGCCTGAAACAGGCCGCAGTGATGACGCCGCAAGAGATTGTAGACGAAGTGAAAACCTCTGGCCTGCGCGGCCGTGGCGGCGCCGCCTTCCCGGCAGGTATTAAATGGCAGACCGTGCTGGATGAGCCTCAAAACCAGCAAAAATACATCGTTTGCAACGCCGACGAAGGCGATTCCGGCACCTTTGCCGACCGCCTGGTAATGGAATGCGATCCGTACATGCTGATTGAAGGCATGACCGTCGCAGGCCTTGCTGTCGGGGCAACCCAGGGTTTTATTTACGTACGTTCGGAATATTTGCTGTCGCAAAAGTTATTGGATGAAGCCATTCGCAGGGCCGAAGCGCAAGGCTATCTGGGCGATAACGTGTGTGGCACGGGTCGCGCCTTCCGCCTTGACGTACGGCTTGGTGCCGGCGCCTATATTTGCGGTGAGGAAACCTCCTTGCTGGAAAGCCTCGAAGGCAAACGTGGGCTGGTACGGTCCAAACCGCCCTTACCTGCCATCAAGGGCTTGTTTGGCCAGCCCACCGTGGTGAATAACGTGCTGTCACTGGCAGCCGTGCCTTACATCCTCGCCCACGGTGGCAAAGCTTATGCCGATTACGGCATGGGGCGCTCGCTGGGCACCCTGCCCATTCAGCTAGCCGGCAATATCAAACAGGGCGGCCTGATTGAGTTGGCGTTTGGCGTTACCCTGCGCAAGATACTGGACGATTTTGGTGCCGGCACATTCACCGGTCGGCCCATGAAAGCCGTGCAGGTAGGCGGACCGTTGATGGCGTATATGCCAGAAGATCAGTGGGACACGCCGATGGATTATGAAGCCTTCGCCAAACTCGGCGCCGGCATCGGCCACGGTGGCGTGGTGGTGTTTGACGACACCGTGGATATGGCCGAACAGGCGCGTTTTGCCATGGAGTTCTGCGCAGTGGAATCCTGTGGTAAATGCACGCCGTGCCGAATTGGTTCGGTGCGTGGTGTAGAAGTGATTGATCGAATCCGCGCCGGTGACGATCGTGATAACAATCTGGTTTTGCTGGAAGAACTGTGCGAAACCATGGTGGACGGTTCTCTTTGTGCTATGGGCGGCATGACGCCTTTTCCGGTACAGAGCGTTATGAAATATTTCCCTGAAGACCTGATGGCCAGCCCGCGCCCAGTGGAGGCATGACATGTTGCACTATTACGATCCGAGCACCCAAAGCTACGAGCCCGGCAAGAACGGTCTGAACCCCGATTTTGACCGTTTTTCCCTAGATCTGGGAACCCCGGCTAGCGTGTCCGAAAACCTGGTGTCCATGTCTATTGATGGCCGTGAGATCACCGTGCCGGAGGGCACCTCTGTGTTGCGTGCCGCCGCGTTGGCAGGCATCAATATTCCCAAACTGTGCGCGTCTGACAACCTGGAGCCTTTTGGCTCGTGTCGTCTGTGCGCGGTCGAAATTGAGGGTCGCCGAGGTTATCCGGCCTCCTGCACCACGCCCGTGGCCGAGGGCATGGACGTAACCACCCAGAACGGAAAACTGGCAAAACTGCGTCGCAATATCATGGAGCTGTACATTTCTGATCATCCGCTCGATTGCCTGACCTGTCCGGCGAATGGTGATTGTGAATTGCAGGACGTTGCCGGTGCGGTCGGCCTGCGTGAAGTGCGTTACGGTTTTGAAGGCGAGAATCACCTGGATGCCGAAATTGACGATTCCAACCCGTATTTCAGCTTCGATCCGAGCAAGTGCATTGTATGTTCACGCTGTGTGCGAGCCTGCGAAGAGGTTCAGGGCACCTTTGCACTGACCATTGAAGGCCGGGGTTTCGATTCCAAAGTGGTCGCCAGCCAGAACGACCCGTTCATGGATTCCGAGTGCGTATCCTGCGGCGCCTGTGTACAGGCTTGCCCGACGTCCACGCTGATGGAAAAGACCGTGATTGACGCCGGCCAGCCAGAGCACAGCGTGGTGACAACCTGCGCGTATTGCGGCGTGGGCTGTTCGTTCAAAGCGGAGATGAAGGGCGACCAGTTGGTGCGCATGGTGCCTTATAAGGGCGGCGACGCGAACCATGGACATTCCTGTGTGAAGGGCCGGTTTGCTTTTGGCTATGCCACGCACAAAGACCGCATTAAAGAACCGATGATTCGGGATTCCATCAACGACCCGTGGAAGGTTGTGTCCTGGGACGAAGCGCTGGCGTTCTCCGCCAGCAAGCTCAAAGGTATTCAGGCCCAATACGGCCGTGAAAGCATTGGCGGTATTACCTCCTCGCGCTGCACCAACGAAGAAACCTATCTGGTACAGAAGATGGTGCGCGCAGCCTTCGGCAACAACAACACCGACACCTGTGCGCGTGTGTGCCACTCCCCCACCGGTTATGGCCTCAAAACCACGCTGGGCGAATCGGCGGGCACCCAAACCTTTGATTCGGTTATGAAAGCCGACACCATTGTGGTTATTGGTGCCAACCCCACCGACGCTCACCCGGTGTTTGGTTCGCTGATGCGTAAGCGTTTGCGCCAGGGTGCGAAGCTGATCGTAATTGATCCACGTCAAATCGACATACTGAATACACCCCATGCCAGCGAAGGCCTGCATCTTCCATTGCGCCCGGGTACCAACGTGGCCATGGTGAACGCCATGGCCCACGTCATTGTGAACGAGGGCCTGGAAGACACAGACTTTATCAACAGCCGCTGCGACACCGAGGCTTACAGCACCTGGCGCACCTTTATTGCCCAAGAACGCAACTCTCCGGAAGCCATGGAAGAAGTGACCGGGGTGTCGGCTGCCAAGGTACGCGAAGCGGCCCGGGAATACGCCAAGGCCGGGAACGGTGCTATTTATTACGGTTTGGGCGTGACCGAGCACAGCCAGGGGTCCACCATGGTGATGGGCATCGCCAACCTGGCGCTGGCGACCGGTAACATTGGCCGCGAAGGTGGCGGTGTAAACCCGTTGCGCGGCCAGAACAACGTGCAGGGCTCCTGCGACATGGGATCGTTTCCCCATGAGCTACCCGGTTACCAACATGTGAACGATCCCGCCGTGCGTGGACGCTTCGAAGCTGTGTGGGGCGTACCCATCGACAGTGAGCCGGGCCTGCGTATTCCCAACATGTTTGACGCAGCCATCGCCGGAACCTTCAAGGCGCTGTATGTGCAGGGTGAGGACATTGCCCAGTCGGATCCCAACCTTCAGCACGTGGAAGCGGCACTGAGAGCTATGGACTGCGTGATCGTGCAGGATATCTTCCTTAACGAAACCGCCAAGTTCGCTCATGTATTGTTGCCAGGCTCTACCTTCCTGGAAAAGAACGGCACCTTCACCAACGCGGAGCGCCGCATCAACCGCGTGCGTAAAGTGATGGAACCCGTTGCCGGCATGGAAGACTGGGAAGTGACCGTGGCGCTTTCGAATGCGTTGGGTTACCCGATGAGTTACAACCATCCCTCTGAAATCATGGAAGAGATTGCGCTGTTGACCCCCACATTCACCGGCGTCAGTTACGACAAGCTGGAGCAGCAAGGCAGCATACAGTGGCCGTGTAACGACGAGCATCCCGATGGCACGCCGACCATGCATACCGTTGACTTCCCGATCGGTAAAGGTCGTTTTGCGGTAACCGAATACCTGGCTTCTGAGGAGCGAGCTACACGTCGCTTCCCGCTGTTGCTGACCACCGGACGCATATTGTCCCAGTACAACGTGGGCGCGCAGACCCGCCGTACCAGCAATAGCGACTGGCACGAGGAAGATTTGCTGGAACTGCATCCCAGCGATGCAGAATTGCGCGGCGTGAAAGACGGTGACTGGTTGGGTATCAGCAGCCGCGTGGGCCACACCGTGCTGCGTGCAAAACTCAGCACCCGCATGTTGCCCGGCGTGGTTTACACCACCTTCCATCACCCTGGAAGCGGCGCCAACGTTATCACCACCGACAACTCGGACTGGGCAACCAACTGCCCGGAATACAAGGTAACGGCGGTGCAGGTGGAAAAAGTGTCTCAGCCATCCGACTGGCAGCGCAACTTTGTCGATTTCGACAAGCGCCAGCAGGCATTGTTGAAACCGGCCATGGATGAGCAGGACAACAGCCATGCACACGCACTCAAGTAGCCAGAGGGCAGTTGCCGTGGCTGATGATTCAACCTCCAGTGCTTCGCCACCCACCGTGAGTGAAGTCTGGGTGAGCGTGCGAGGTGGTGTTGAGGGCGCCCAGTCACACGATCTGGTTGCGGAAGAAATTCCAGTTGCCATGGTCTATAACGGCGTATCCCACGCCGTAATGATGGCGTCGCCCTGTGATCTTGAAGATTTTGCTCTGGGGTTCAGCATAAGCGAAGGCATTTTGCAGAGGCCGGACCAGTTGTTCAGCGTAGAGATAAGGCCGGGCGAAGAGGGCATAGAAGTAGACATGCACATCGCCGGCGATTGTTACGCACGGTTGCGGGAGCAGCGCCGCAACATGACCGGCCGAACCGGTTGCGGCTTATGTGGCACCGAATCCCTGGCCCATGTGGTTCGAACCCTTGGCCGAGTAGTGTCACAGCCGCTGCCTGACGATGGGGCCGTGCAGATTGCATTGCAAGATCTGAAACAGCATCAGCCGCTGCAGCAGCAAACGGGCGCCACGCACGGCGCCGCCTGGTGCGATGCCCAGGGCCGCATTGTTCAGGCCCGGGAAGACGTGGGCCGCCACAATGCGCTGGACAAGCTCATAGGCGCCCGCCTGCGTGAACAGGGTGATCAGGCCTTTATCAATGGCTTCGCGCTGATCTCCAGCCGGGCCAGTTTTGAAATGGTACAAAAAAGCGCCAGCGTAGGCATAGGAACGCTGGTGGCCGTGTCTGCACCTACCGCTCTTGCCATTCGTGATGCGCGCAAAAGCGGCATGAACCTTATCGGCTTCGCTCGCCCCGGCCGCCACGTTATTTACGCACGCGGTAATGAAACTGCTCAGGAGAATGCGTTGTGAGTGACCAGCAATTAAACAACCTGATCAAAATGATCGACCAGATTATCGCCAATAATCGGCATCACGGTGATGACGACAAGGTAACCGACGTGGCTGCCGATCATCTGCATAAGTTCTGGGCCCGCAGCATGAAGCAACAAATCATTGCCTACGCTAACGAAAACCCGGCAGAGCTGTCTGCATTGGCCCGAGCGACTATTTCCAAACTTGAGGCCGTGCCGGAAAACACGGCATCGAACAGGGTTTAACCGTATTTAACAGAGCGCATGCTTTTTTTGTACTAAATTCGTGGGATGATCAAGTTAGGGCTTTTCATTTTTAGGCGAGAGCGATGCGCGGCACGTACAGTGAGCTTATTGAAACCCAGATCGATGTGGCCGATCTGGAAATTGGCATGCATGTGACCCGCTTGGATAGATCCTGGGAGGAAACAGACTTTCTCGTGCAGGGATTTGTTATCAATCATATGTCAGAAATTCATGCGCTGCGTCGTCAGTGTGATGTCGTTGTTGTACAGGGTGTGGTCAAAAAACAGAGGGAATCCGGCAAGAAAGCTGCAGGCCCGGGTCGTCTCGCGGGGATGTTCAAGCGCAAACAGACGGATGCGCAAGCGCCTAAACCCGGTGCAACTCGGCCTGCGTCCCGAAAGCGCGTTTCCTACATGAATCAGGTAAGCGTGGGCCGCGAAATGCAAACGGCCACTATGCGCTTTGAAGAGGCTCAGAGCACGGCCAAGTCGATCATGTCTGGCTTGCGTATTAGCCGCACGTTGGATATTAACAACGCCCGAACGGTCGTTAATAGCTGTGTAGAGAGTGTGCTGCGCAATGAGAATGCCTTGATGCTGCTCACCAAGATCAAGAATCAGGATGAGTATACCGCCGAGCATTGCATCAACGTTTCCATTCTGGCCGCCGCGTTTGGAAAGTCTCTGGGCTTAATGAAGGGTGAGATTCAGAATTTGGCGCTATGCGGCCTGCTGCACGATGTTGGTAAAGTCAGAATTCCGAACGAGGTGTTGAATAAACCATCCAGCCTGACTGACGAAGAGTTTGCGTTAATGCGAAACCATACGGTTCATGGGCGTGCCATTCTTATGAGCACTGGCGCCCCCCTGAAAACCGCAGTGGATGTGGCGTTTTGTCATCACGAACGGGTCGACGGGAAAGGCTACCCCAGGGGACTCCCGGCGGAAAACATACCCTACTTTGCGAAGATCATCGCGCTGGTGGATACCTATGATGCAATTACCAGCAAGCGTGTTTATCAAAAAGCCCTGGCGTCCATGCATGCTCTGGACATCATCTACAATAATCGCGGAACCCAGTTTGACACCGAGCTGGCTGATGCGTTTATCCAGATGGTGGGCATTTATCCACCCGGATCCATTGTCGAAATGGTGAACGGAGAAGTGGGTATCGTGGTCGAAAGCCATGCCCAGCACAAACTCAAGCCGAAGGTGTTAATGGTTCGGGATGCGAATAAAGCACCAATATGCTATTCCAGAGTATTGGATTTACAGGTGGCTTTAAAAGACGATAGCGGAATGGTTTATCAAATCGCCAAAGAGGTTCCAGACGGGACTTACGATATTGTGTTGCAGGACTTTGTGAGGGACGGTTTGATTGTAACAACGCCTTTGCCCGAGAACGCCCACATTGAACAAACAAGGTAGAGCAGATAACCATCGCTATGTGGACCACTGGATAGACGGGCAGCAATTTCGTTGGCAAAGCCAAGATAAGACCAGCCCGGAGAACAAACTTTTCGCCAATCGGCCGGCCATTAGCCCATCAATGCAACTTCATCCTCGGATGCATCGCCCGGCCGATTTTATCCATAAACCAGATCACGCCCGTGCGGAAAAACCCGTGCAGCGCTACCTGGTGCATGCGGTACAGCGACACATAAAACATCCGCGCTACCTTGCCTTCAATATACATGCTGCGGCCTGAGAGGCTGCCCATCAGGTTGCCAACGGTGGTGTAGTGGCTGAAGTTGATCAGCGAGCCGTAATCGCTGTAAACAAAGGGCACAGCGTCTTCGTTTTCCAGCCGGTTACGCAGGGTTTTAAACAGTGTGTTGGCTTGCTGGTGAGCGGCTTGCGCTCGGGGTGCCACGGGACGTTCTGAATTTGGTTGCGGGCAGGCAGCACAGTCACCGAAGGCGAATATGTTGGCGTCGCGGGTGGTTTCCAGCGTTTGGTGCACAACCAGTTGATTGCCCCGGTTGGATTCCAGCCCGTCCAGATCGGCCAGAAAAACGGGCGCCTTGATGCCAGCAGCCCAAATGGTCATTTCCGAGGGCAGTTCTGTGCCATCTTTCAGCACCACAAGGCCGGGGCGAATTTCGCTTACGGGTTGGCCATTCAGAACCTTCACGTGCTGGTTTGCTAATTCTTTGGCGGCCGCCGCCGATAGCCGTTCAGGGAGTGCGGGCAAAATCCGGTTGGCCGCCTCGATCACGGTGATGCACACATCGGAATCTTTCAGGTAGTTCATGCCGTACACCGGCAACTCACGGGAAGCCAGCCGCAACTCTGCGGCCAGCTCAACGCCGGTGGCCCCGGCACCTATAATGCTGATGTTCAGCATATGCTCCCGGCCTTGTCGGCCTTCGTGGTTTTTGCGCAAGAAGGCGTTCAGCATCAGGTCGTGGAAGCGCCGGGCCTGCTTCAGGCTGTCCAGAAACAGGCAGTTATCCTGCGCGCCGGGCGTGCCGAAATCATTGGCGGTACTGCCGACTGCGATAACCAGAGTGTCGTACCGAAGATTACGCTCGGGTACCACCTCATTGCCGTCTCCATCGAGGAAGGGCGATATCGTCAGTGTTTTGGTTTCGCGGTTAATATCGCTCATTCGCCCAAGCTGGAACTCATAGTGGTGCTGGCGGGCGTGGGCTCTGTAGTTCACTTCATTGGAATTGGCATCCAGAGAGCCAGATGCAACCTCGTGCAGCAGGGGTTTCCACACGTGGGTAAGGCCAGCATCCACGAGGGTAATGCGTGCTTTGCCCTTTTTTCCAAGCTTTCTACCCAGGCGGGTAACAAGCTCAAGACCGCCGGCACCGCCGCCGACGACAACAATATGATGAGGACTATCCATAGTAATCAGACCTGTAAGTAAAGAAAGCCAAGCGCTCTTTCAGAAAAGCGCTTGGCTGTCGTCACTGGGGATTGCTTGCAAGGTAGGGTACTGACCAGGGTACTGCTAACACTGCGGAAATTATTCTAACGCGCTGCGGGCAGGCAGTACAATTGGTCGGAACACGTATTCACCATTCAACATACAGCAAGAGACATTAAAGTATGAGGGTAGCAGTTTACGGTGGTTCCCGCTCAGGCAACGTTGGCCTCATGGGGATAATTGCCGATGCGGTGTCTGCACGCGGGAGGAAGTATTCGAGGTGTGGACCTGGGCGCAGATCGGTTTTCATCAAAAGCGAAACAGCCAAGTCTCGACATGGTGGTGCAGGCAAAAACACCAACAGAACTGGTTGATGGGTTCAGGCGCTACACAGCGCCGCGGGAAAAGTGGGCTTGAGGCAGCCTCTTTCTCCGGCTGGACTCAAAACCTGCTAACCCTGCTCATTAGCCGGCTCCAGTCGATCGGCAGTCGCTTCTCAAGCCTGGCAAGTGACGGATCTTTTGGGTGAATGTCTGCGAACGGCTGTTTGCTTGCGTACACAATGGTGTTGTTGGTTTTGCTTTGGAATACCAACAGCGCGGCAAAGTGTTTCTTTAACTGGCGGAAGTAGGGGCCATCGGGGTCGGGAGTGCGGTGGTAGTTCAGAACCAGCCAGCCATCGGGGCTCAATGCCCGACTGCAGCCTTCTATAAACTGGCGCTGCGCCTGTGCCGGGCTCATTCGGTCTGCGTTGTACAAGTCGGCCAGAATTATGTCGGTACTGGCACCGGGAATACTGTTCAGCGCATTGCGGGCATCGGCAATGGTAACGCTGAGGCGTTCGCTGTCGGGCAGTCCGAAGTATTCCCTGGCTACATCCAGTACCGCCTGGCGCAGTTCCACCGCGTGCACGTGGCACTCCGGATAAAGGTGGTGAAAGGCGCTGGCCATCACGCCGCCGCCTAACCCCAGTATGGTGACGTGTTGCGGACTGCTAAAGGCGGCGGGCAGCAGCATGGCCCGGCTGTATTCGTGTATTGGAAGGTGCGGGTATCGCCGGTCGATTTTGCTTTGCTCGAACATCGAGTTGAAGGTCAGTACCCGGTGTTTTCGGTAGTCGATCACCAGAATGCTGCCGAGTTTGTCCCGGCTGTGATGAATAATTTCGCCATTGTTGAACATGTGCTGCTCTTTGAGAAATTCGGGGCTAACGCTCCAGGTGTTTGATCGCGTCCTGCGCGCCTGTTGCGCGGGCAAGGCTCAGTGCCGTATTGCCATCTGTATCCTGCAGTTCCGGATTGGCGCCTTTTTCCAGCAGCAGTTGCACGGTATCAGCATGGCCATTCGAGGCGGCGAGCATCAGCAGGCTTTCGCCACTGCTGGTGCGCATGTTTACGGGCACGCCGGCTTCCAGCATAGGGCGCAGCATGTTGGTGCCGCCGTTGCGCGCCAGTTCAAAAATGCCCTGTGCGAAGGCGATGGCGTCTTCATCCAGCTGGTTCTGTGGTTGTTGGGGCTGGCCGGGCTTGTGCTCGCTCATCTGGTCTCCGTTTATACGTTGGCTGAATATAGTACGATACCGTTGATACGACGTTTTAGCACAGAATGGGCTGGTCTCTGGCACAATCACACAGATAAAGCCCCGTTGTTAACTGCAATAATCGACAGGAGAAGCTGCTATGAAACTGAACGTTGAGGGTATTGAAGAGGGCAAGCCGGTCCCGGAAATATTCGCGTTCGGCGTGTTCAGCCCGGAAGATCACATGAGCTTTGGTGCCAACCGTAACCCGGAAATGTTCTGGGAAGACGCACCGGAAGGCACAAAGAGCTTCGTTGTGATGATGTTTGATCCGGATGTGCCCAGTGTGGCGGAGGATGCAAATCAGGAAGGTAAAACGATTTCCAAAGACCTTCCGAGGGTGGATTTCTTTCACTGGTTGCTGGTGGATATCCCTGCGAATGTCAGCCGCATTCCGGAGGGTGAAGACAGCGATGGCGTTACACCCAAAGGCAAAGAGGGCGGTCCCGGCCCGGTAGGCCTGCGCGGGGTCAATAATTTTACCCAGTTCCTGGCTGGAAATCCCGACATGGCAGGCACTTATAGCGGTTATGACGGCCCTTGCCCGCCCTGGAATGATGAGCTTTTGCACCACTATCACTACGAGGTGCATGCGCTGGATGTGGAGTCGCTTGGCCTGCCGCGGGAATTTGATGGCGAGGCCGTGCGCAACGCTATGGATGGCCACGTGTTAGCCAGTGGACGCGTGACCGGAACCTATTCGTTAAATCCTGATCTGCGTTAGGGGCACCGGGTCTTGCTGGGCGGATTATTAGTCTGTCCAGTCCAAAGCTCTGAAATCGAAGTTGCCCTCCAGCGTTGGCTTAACGATTTTGAAATAAGGAGATGCGTCGAAATCCCGCGGTGTAAACAAAGACGTTTGCCGGATTCGAAAGTGCTCGCGGATACAATTCGCGCAGTGCGGATCGTTTGACGGCAACGTTTGAACCGTTGGGAGTATCGGGTAGCGCAAACGCTGGAACCCTTCGGCAATAAACGTTGAACAGATAGTCCGTGTTGGGTCGCCGCTGCCGAATGTCAGCAGTTTGTGCCGGTGTCGCGAGGGAACCGGGGGTGTCTGAATCAGATAGCGCGCCAGGTCAAACACGTTTTTCAGATCATACTGGTTGCCCAGTCTGCTCAGCGAATAGTCAGTGAGCAAACGGATGTCATTGTCATTCAGCCCCACGGGGCGACAAATGCGCATGTGGCTGTGCCGGTAAAAGGACAGTGGCAAGGTGCGAATGCCAAACTCCAGATCCGCCTCGATCAGCGTATACGGCTCGCCGTCTGGCGTTGTTCCCAGCCCGGCCTCCGGCCCCAGATAGAGAACGGCGTGGGACCAGGTAGATTGGGTCAGGTACTTTATGGCCACACTGATGCGTGTCTCACCGTCAATCAGCAGAACATCTCCGGGTTTGAGTGTTTTTTCCAACGCTTCGTAGGTCGAGGTGCGCACAGAATTCTGTGAAACTTGTTTGGAAAGGTAAGCGGCGAGATGCTTCGCAAGCCAGTTCAGGAACATTCTTCACTCCGGTAAGCGTCAAGAATATGCGCCATATCGTCCCCCAAAGCCTCCAGATCCCCGGCACAGAGGTTCCGCTCTGCAATAGAGCGCAGACCCATGATCTGACTCTGCATCAGTCGGGCCAGACGGGCGCAATCTGTTGAGTCTTTCAGTTCGCCCCGCTGTTTAGCATTCACCAGCAATTCCGAGAAAGATTGCTCGATAGCTTCGAGGATTTCCCGTGCTTGGCCTGAATGCCCCGTGTGTGTGTTGCTCGCCTCCAGCAGCGTTTTAACGATGAGGCAGGCCCGGGAGGGTACTTCGTCCTTATTGACACAGCCGCTTGCGATTTTCCGCAGGTAGCCTTTGAGCCCGTCCACAATGGAATCGTAGCCGGCCATATGCCTGGCCAGCTCCGCACCGCCAGCCTCAGCATAGCGGGCCAGAGCTTCAGAATAGAGGCCATCTTTGCTACCAAAAGCTGCGTAGATGCTGCCGGGACGCATATCCAGAGCATGTTCAATCTGCTTCATGGAGCTGCCGTGATAGCCCCTCTTCCAGAACAGGCCAATGGCTTGGCCAAGGGCCGCCTCCCGATCAAAACTGGGACTTCTCGCCATGGATATCACCGTTAATTGCGATTTTGAATGCTTGCTCAATTATATCTTGAATGATCGTTCAGTAACAGTTACGGTAAGGATGTTTTTGAACGATCACTCATGAATCTGGAGGTGAACATGATAGTTTTTAAAAAGCACGATTTGGACAGTGCACCGGAAGAAGCCAGGCCGTTTCTGGAAAACTCACAGAAGAACATGGGCAGGATTCCAGGACTTCATGGGGTAATGGCGGAATCACCCCAGGTTATTGAAGGTTATCAGAAGCTGCATCAGCTGGTCCTGGACAGCAGCTTCGACAACGACGAGAAAACCGTGGTCTGGCAAACCATCAACGTTGAGAATGCCTGTCATTACTGCGTGCCGGCGCACACTGGCATCGCCAAAATGATGAAAGTGTCCGACGACATCACCAACGCCCTGCGGGATGAAACGCCGCTGCCCAGCGATAAACTGGAAGCATTGCGCATTTTCACACTGGCTGTTATGCATAAACAGGGCAATGTCAGCCAGGATGATCTGGGGGCATTCCTCGCGGCCGGTTATAAGAACCGTCAGGTGCTGGAGGTGATTCTGGTGCTGGCACAGAAAGTGATGAGCAACTACATCAACCATATTGCCGACACGCCCTTAGACGAGCCGGTCAAGAAATATGCCTGGAGTAAGAGCCAGTAAGAACTCTTCAGGTCGCGCTACCGTTCCGCGTGGCCTGAAAATTTTCGAAAATCCTTCCCGCCTCACTCTTCTGATCATTGTCGCACTCTTGATGGGGGCCTTTGTTGCTGATGCTGTTGATGATCCTCGCAGTGGTTGTCGGGCCGATTCCAACACTGCCTATCAGTGCTGCCGCGGGGCTTGTTTACGGCATGTTCACCGGAACCGCGATTGCGGTGTTGGGCGCCCTCGCGGGATCCATCGAGGCTCAGAAAGAGTCCGTAGCCTTCTGGGTTAATGCCTACAATTTTTTCATGCTCGAACAGATTCTTACCGAGCGTCCGGATGGTCAGCTCGTGGCATCCGTCTGGGATTACGGCGGCCGGGACGTCGGCGCTGGATTACATCGACTATGACTGGTCTCTTAATCTGCCGTCCAACGTGGGGGTGGCAGGTTTCGAGTGACGTGGAAAAAATGATGGAAATATTCTCCATTTGCATAGACCAAAAGAGAATAGGGGCGCGCCTATGCATAACGAACGTAAAAATCCATAATGATCGTTCAAAAATGAACTCCAAGTTGGAGGTGGTTCGATGAATCGTTTAACGACATTGCTTGTACTGATGCTGCTTAGTGCGTTTTCCTACGGAGCAGAGCCGGGAGTGCCTGCCCTGGTGGATGCCCAATGGCTGAATGAGCGCCTGAATGAGGAGAAGCTTGTTGTGCTGGATGTGCGCTCGGGCATCGATAACGGCGGCGATCGGAGCAGCTTCCAGAAAAGCCATATTCCCGGTTCGGTTTACAGCAATTACACCAATGATGGTTGGCGGGAAACCCGCGACGGTGTGGCCGGTTTGATGCCTCCGGTCCGCTCCCTGGAACGCCTGATTGGCAGTCTGGGGATCGCCAACGGGAATACAGTGGTTCTGGTTCCGGCCGGCACCGGCCCGACCGATTTCGGCAGCGCCGCACGGGTATATTGGACTTTCAAGGTACTGGGTCATGAGTCAGTGACCATTCTTAATGGCGGTCTTGCCGGTTGGAAAGCCGCAGGCTACGAGGATGCCGAGGGAGAGGGCGCCCGCTTGCCGGTGGCGCAATTTAACGCTGAACTTCAGGAGCACCTGATTGCCAGTCTGGAAGAAGTTCAGGCCGCCCGGGACACCCAGGCCCAACTGGTCGATGCCCGCCCCGTGGACTATTTTCGTGGCGAAACCAAGTCTCCGGCCGCTAAGGCCCCCGGCACCATTCCCGGGTCAATAAACCTGCCTCACCACTCGTTCATCAAACAGCAAAACCAGGTGTTTTATCTGGACCAGGATGCCATTAGCGATAAGGTCAACACCGCTGAACTGAACCCTCAGGCCCGGACAATTGCCTTTTGCAATACCGGCCACTGGGCAGCCACGGACTGGTTCGTTCTGAGCGAACTGGCGGGCTTTCAGGAGGTTGCGCTTTATGACGGCTCCATGGCGGAATGGTCTCAAGACAGCAACCGTCCGCTGCAGGTTGCCCAAAAAGGATTGAGCAAACTCCTGGACCTTTTTAACTGAGTGGGGACGTAATGACTGATTCCGCAGTTCTCCAGCCTGGTCTGCAACAGCCAGGTTGGGAGGTGGACCGTTTTATTGTATCAACCGCCCTGTTTGGCCTTGCCCTGTTGGGTGGTCTGATCTGGCTGGAAACAGCACCGTTCATGGTGGCGCTGTTTGTGGTGGGCACGGTGCTTGGCATGGCGCTTTACCACGGAGCTTTCGGCTTCACTGCCGGCTGGCGCAACCTGGTGGTCAAAAAGCGCGGTGCCGGCATGCGGGCCCAGTTGCTGCTATTCGGTGTGACCTCACTGATCATGGTGCCCATGCTGCACAGTGGCCAGGAAGGCCTGGTGGGTGCGGTGGCCCCGGTAGGCACCTCTCTGGTGTTGGGTTCCTTCCTGTTCGGGCTGGGCATGCAACTGGGTGGTGGCTGTGGCTCTGGCACCCTTTTTACCGTCGGTGCCGGTAATATACGGATGGTGGTGACACTGGTGTTCTTTATCGCTGGTGCGGTTCTTGGCTCCATTCATCTGCCCTGGTGGCTGGATCGGCCCGGGTTCGATCCGGTGCCACTGGTCAACACCTTCGGCATTAGCGGTGCCATCCTTGCCCAGCTTGTCGGCCTGGGGCTGATTGCCTGGTGGGTCAACCGCATTGAGCGCAAGGCCCATGGCAATGTTGAACGGGATGAACTGCTCTGGAAAAACCAGGGGCACGGGGTATTGCGTACTTTGATCAGCGGCCGCTGGCCATTCACCTGGGCAATTCTGATTCTGGCCGCCGGCAATGCCCTCACTCTGGCCATCGGTGGCGCACCCTGGAGCATCACCTTTGCGTTTAACGTCTGGGGCGCCAAGGCCCTCGAGGTAGTGGGGGTAAATATGTCCCAGTTCGAGTTCTGGCAATGGGATTATCCCGCCATGGCTCTGAAGGATTCGGTGCTCACCAACATCCCTTCAGTGATGAACTTCGGGTTGCTGCTCGGCGCCATGCTCGCGGCGGGCTTGGCCAATCGGTTCAATGAAGCCAGTCGCAACAAGCCCGAAGGCCGACAGTTTCTGGCGGCGGTGGTCGGAGGATTGCTGCTCGGTTATGGCGCCAGGCTGGGCTTTGGCTGCAACATCGGGGCGCTGTTTTCCGGCATTGCCTCAGCCAGTCTGCACGCCTGGGTGTGGTTTGCCTGCGCATTCGCCGGCTCGCTGATTGGTATCCGGCTACGGTCCTGGTTCCGGCTGCCAAACTGATGAAGGGGTCTGAAACCATGGAGCGAGCTTACAGCCGCACCCGTATCCTGGTGATGCTGGGATTTATTCTGGCACTGATCCTGGTGGATCATTTGAACAGCCCAACCTTTGCATTCAATTCCGGGCAGGGAAATGTGGAAACCGCACTGAGCCAGCGGGATGAAACAGCCTGCGCGCCTTGCGGTGCGCCTTGTCCGTCAACACGGAATTGAGCATGTGGGATGCGATGTTGGCAGCGTGCCAACGCATTGGGGACGTTCTGTAAGAGACTGAGCGCAACATGCCTGGTCCGAGGCTATCGACAAGACCGGATGATACTGACGCCGGAACCGACCGGGGTCGTCTGGCGGTCAGGTAAGAGTAGATTAATAGGTGACAAAGGGAAAAAGCGATGAGCAGATCAAAGGTTGAGTTTTAAAATCCGCAAGGGGCCAAACTGGCCGGCCTGGTCGAGTCGTTATCTGTTATTTGAAATGAAAGGATGTCCGAGATGGTTAAAAAAAGGAGCGTTCAATGAACAAAGTGTGCGTGATCATTGGTGTAGGTCCCGGTAACGGTGAAGCATTGGCCCGCCGTTTCAGTGAGGGAGGCTTCCAGGTGGCGATGCTGGCGCGCAGCCGGGACTACCTTGAATCCTTGGTGCAACAGATTCCGAATACCCATGCCTACGAGTACGATGCCACAGAGATTGATAGCGTGGATTCAACGTTCCAGGCGATTGAGCAGAAACTCGGCCCGGTATCGGTGCTGCTCTACAATGCCGGGGCTGGTGTTTTCAAGAATGTGGAGGAGGCTAGCTTCGACGATTTCGAGGCCAACTGGCGCACCAACGTCCAGGGCCTCGTAGCGGCGACCAAGGCGGTTTTGCCGCAGCTGCGCCAGCACGACACGGCCAGTATTGTGGTGACCAGTGCGTCTGCGGCGACCCGGGGTCGGGCGAATTCCGCGCCTTTCGCTTCGGCCAAGGCGGCCCAGCGCAGCCTGGCGCAGTCAATGGCCCGGCAGTTGGGGCCAGAAAGAATTCATGTGGCCAGTGTGGTGATCGACGGCGTGGTGGATTTGCCGCGCACCCGTGAGTGGCTGCATGACAAACCGGATGATTTTTTCGTCAAGCCCTCTGCCGTGGCGGATGCCATCTGGACTCTGTGTCATCAGGATCCGTCAGCCTGGACCTTCGAGCTGGATGTCCGGCCATTCGGGGAAATCTGGTAACGGCTGCAAATTGCCGTCTGAAGATACTGGATGATCAGGCCATCGAGCCTGGACGTCCGGATGATGGCCGGTGGCAACTGGTTGTAGTCTATCGTGGTCTGCATTGTCCTATCTGTAAGGCCTACCTGAGCCAGATAGAAACCGTCAAGAACGAGTTTGACGGGATCAATGTGGATATCATTGCCATTTCCACGGATCCGGAGGAAAAAGCCAGACAGTTCCGAGACGATAATGACCTGAGCTTCGCCGTAGGTTACGGGCTGTCGATCCGTGATGCCCGTGCCTTGGGTTTGTTCATTTCGGATCCTTTGAGCAGTGCCGAGACTGACCAACCTTTTGCCGAGCCCGGCACTTATCTGATTCGCCCGGACGGCACGCTCGAGATTATGGATGTCGCCAATGCCCCCTTTTCAAGGCCGGACCTGCGGATGCTGAAATCCGGCATAGAATTCATTCAGAAGCAGGACTACCCGCCCCGGGGCCTTGCGTAGATCCGTATTCCGGGTTCAGGAAGTGGTTCTAAGATCACAAGGCCGCAACACTTTCAAACTGTGGCTGTGTTCACAGCTGGCATGTTTTCTCCTTGAGCATGACGTTGAGAATTTCGTGATTGAGTGAGTAATCCACGGGCAGCTCGATGACGTGAACGCCACTAGACGTCAAGCAGGTGTCCAGGGTTTGCTGAAAGTGCTCGTCGTTTTGTATCCGGTAGCCGTGGGCACCGTAACTTTGGGCGTAAGTAACAAAATCCGGGTTGGCGTACTCCAGGCTGAATGGGTCAAAACCCATGGCTTGCTGCTTCCATTTGATCATGCCAAAGGCGTTGTCGTTGACAATGATCACCACGAGGTTCAGCTTCAGGCGGACCGCGGTTTCCAGTTCCTGTGAATTCATCATGAAGCCGCCATCACCACAGACAGCGACGACTGGGGTATCGGGGTACAGTATCTTGGCCATGATGGCGCTGGACAAGCCCGCGCCCATGGTGGCCAGTGCATTATCCAGCAGCATGGTATTGGCGGAGTAACATTTGTAGTTGCGGGCAAACCATATTTTGTACACGCCGTTGTCCAGACAGAGAATCGCATCCTCCGCCAGAGTTTCCCGCAGCAAATGTACCAGGCGTTGCGGCAGCATCGGGAACCGGGTGTCGTGAAAATACTTTGACAGATGCTGGTCTATTTCTGTTTTGATGGTTTTGAAAAAGGACAGGTCCCAATGTTGTTTTTTTTCAATAAGCTTCGCCAGTTGTTGCACGGAAAAAGCGATATCCCCCACCACGTTGAGCTGGGGGAAGTACACCGCGTCCACCTCGGCGGGTGAGAAATTCACATGAATGACTTGCGTGCCACCATGTTCCATAAAGAACGGTGGCTTTTCCACGACATCGTGACCCACATTGATAATCAGATCCGCCCGGTCAATGGCGCAATGTATAAAATCGTGGTCGGACAAGGCGGCTGACCCCAGGTAAAGAGGGTGGCGTTCGTCGACAACTCCCTTGCCCATTTGGGTGGTGAAAAACGGAATGCCGGTGGCCTCGACGAAATCCGTCAATGCCTTGCTGACACGTTTGCGGTTGGCACCTGCCCCGATCAGCAGTAGTGGGCTTTTTGCCGCCTCGATCATGCGGGTTGCCTTGTGCAGCACGTCGTCCGTGGCGTAGGGGCGGCGATGACCAATGGGCGGAAAAACCATCTCCGCGCACTCCTCGTCTGCGATGTCCTCCGGTAATTCCAGGTGCACCGCCCCTGGCCTTTCTTCGATGGCCAGGCGAAACGACTCGCGCACCAATGAGGCGATGGTGTTGCCATTGACGATCTGCTTGGTAAATTTAGTAACCGAGCGCATCACATCCACCACGTCGAGGATTTGAAAGCGACCTTGCTTGCTTGTTTTGATCGGTTTTTGCCCGGTAATCATGAGCATCGGCATGGCGCCCAACTGGGCGAAAGCCGCAGGCGTGATCAGATTGGCTGCGCCAGGACCAAGCGTTGCCAGGCAGACGCCGGGCTGACCCGTTAAACGGCCATAGGTGGCGGCCATGAACCCCGCGCCTTGTTCGTGACGGGTGAGAATCAATCGGATACTCGAGTTTTTTAATGAATTCAGTAAATCGAGATTTTCTTCGCCGGGAACGCCAAAAATGTACTGGACTCCCTCATTTTCCAACGCTTTTACGAATAAGTCAGATGCTTTCATCGGTCTCGCGTTCTCCGTTTTGGTTGGGAGCTATCTTCGGTTGTTGGTCATTGGCATTCAAGGAAGTGCCCGCCTGGCGCCAGCTGTGCTGTTTTTTCTTATGAGCAATTGTTCAAGAATAGCAGTAAGTTTGGAAAGCTGGCGAAAAGCCCCCGGCGGGTCATCCACCGGGGCCGTGACCAAATTGTTAGATATTCATGAGCAATCGTTGACACAATGCCGGGCTGAACAACGTACAACATGAAGAAACCGTTGAAGGAAACAAAACGGAAGCGGCCGATTCAACACTTTCGCGACTGGCGTGTCTTTGCGGTATCACGTTAATGATAATAAGGATTATTTCATGACATCGAAAAAATGGATTCTGGTCGGGTTGATCGTGGCAGTGATCATCGGCTTTATCGCCAGCGGTGGTAATGACCTGCTGACGTTACAGAATCTCAAGGATAACCAGCAGCTTTTGGAGAGCTGGATTGGGCAGAATCTGGTGGTAGCGGTGCTCGGCTTTGTGGCTATCTATGTTGTGGTCACAGCGC
Source organism: Marinobacter antarcticus (assembly GCF_011049865.1). Taxonomy (GTDB): domain Bacteria; phylum Pseudomonadota; class Gammaproteobacteria; order Pseudomonadales; family Oleiphilaceae; genus Marinobacter; species Marinobacter antarcticus_A. Next base: position 26,443 of record NZ_DRGY01000046.1, read on the forward strand.
TGTCGCTCCCAGGGGCGACGATCATGACCCTCGCTGGCGGTGCTTTTTTCGGTAACTTGTACGGCTTGGCGGCGGTGTCGGTTGCCTCCACCATCGGTGCTTCTCTGGCGTTTCTGGTCGCCCGCTTCCTGATGCGCGATACCTTGCGCCGACGCTATGCCGAGACGGTGGCGAAAATGGACCGGGGCATTGAAAAGGACGGCGCTTTCTACCTGGCAACCCTGCGACTTGTGCCGGTATTCCCGTTCTTTCTGATCAACTTGGCCATGGGTCTTACAGCGATGAAGTTGCGGACCTACGCACTGGTCAGCTGGATCGCCATGCTTCCGGGGACCTTTGTTTATGTCAATGCCGGCACCCAGTTGGGCCAGATCCAGTCCACCGGCGACATCGTTTCCGCCGATCTGCTGATTTCCTTTGCGTTGCTTGGGCTGTTCCCGCTGATTGCCAAGGTTGTGGTGGGCTTTATACGCCGTCGCAGGGTGTACGCGGGCTGGCAGAAGCCTGAGAGCTTTGATTACAACCTGCTGGTGATCGGTGGCGGCTCGGCCGGTCTGGTCGCTGCCTACATCGCGGCTGCCGTCAAGGCGAAGGTAGCGCTGATTGAAAAGCACAAGCTGGGGGGCGACTGCCTCAACACCGGTTGCATCCCTTCGAAAGCGTTGATTCGCAGTGCCAAAGCGGCAGACACAATGCGCCATGCCAACCGTTACGGGCTGGAATCTGTGCCGGTAAAGGGTTCCTTCAAAAACATCATGAACCGGGTTCGCGACGTGATTGCAAAGGTGGAACCCCACGATTCTCCCGAACGCTACCAAAAGCTGGGTGTGGACTGCATCTTCGGCGAGGCCAGCTTCGTATCTCCCTGGGAACTGGAAGTGAAACACAACGACGGGCGCACGGAGCGCCTGACCGCGCGTAGCATTGTGGTGGCAACCGGCGGCAAGCCGGCCATGCCTCCGATACCCGGCCTTCAAGATATGAATCCGTTGAGCTCAGACAACTTGTGGGAACTGGACGAGCAGCCAGAACGGTTGTTGGTTCTGGGCGGCGGACCCATCGGGTCGGAGTTGGCCCAGGCTTTTGTGCGCCTGGGCAGCAAGGTTATCCAGGTCGAAATGGGTGACCGGTTGTTGGCTAAAGAAGACGACGATGTGTCCGCCCTGGTGAAGAAGCAGTTTGAGGCCGATGGTATTGATTTGCGCTTGAACCATGCCGCTGCGAAATTCTGCATGGAAGATGGCGAGAAGGTGGTCTATTGCGATCACAAAGGCGAGCGGGCGCGTATCCCGTTTGATCAGGTGCTCGTGGCTGTTGGTCGGGCGGCGAATACCGCCGGCCTCAATCTTAACCGGATAGGCGTTGAAACCCGGCCCAATGGCACAGTGCCGGTGGATGACGACATGAGCTTGCGGTACCCCAATGTGTTCGCGTGCGGCGATGTGGCAGGGCCTTACCAGTTTACCCACGCTGCGTCGCATCAGGCCTGGTATGCCGCTGTGAACGGTCTGTTCGGTCAGTTCAAACGCTTCAATGTGGACTACCGGGTTATGCCTTGGGTAACGTTCACCTCGCCCGAAGTGGCCCGTGTGGGCCTGAGCGAAGCGGAAGCGAAAGAACAGGGCGTCGCGTACGAGCTTACCCGTTACGGTCTGGATGATCTCGACCGCGCCATTGCAGACAGCGACAACTATGGTTTCATCAAGGTGCTCACGCCGCCGGGCAAGGACAAAATCCTCGGCGCCGTGGTTGTGGGCGCCCACGCCGCTGAAATTCTGGCGGAGTTTACGCTGGCCATGAAGCACGGCCTGGGCCTGAACAAGATTCTGGGTACCATTCATCCGTACCCCACCTGGAACGAATCGGCCAAGTTTGCGGCCGGTGAGTGGAAGCGCGCCCATGCCCCTGAGGGCATTCTCAAACTACTGGAAAAGTTGCACGGTTGGCGGCGCGGCAAAAACCAGCGCCGTTCATCCGCTACCACAAACGTGACGCATTAATATCACACACCTAGGAGCATCTATGCCCCTGACCGAAACCAGACCGGCCCGTAGTAAACGCATTCCGGCCGTGGAAGTGCTTGAGCCCAGAGCTCGCGACAGCTGGACCCGCACCCGCAACGGCGATCCCCGCGGCTATATTGACGCGAATACGCTCAAAGAGCTGTGGATCCACACCGGTACCGCCTGCAATCTGGCCTGCCCGTTTTGTCTGGAAGGCAGCCATCCTGGCGATGGCCGCATTCCCGGGATGAAACTGAGCGATGTGAAGCCGTTTATCCACGAGGCCATGGATATGGGCGTGGAGCAGTTTTCCTTCACCGGTGGCGAACCGTTCGTGATTCGTGATTTTGTGAACATTCTGGATTACGCAAGCCATCATCGCCCCTGTTTTGTGTTGACCAACGCCACCGAGCCGCTGCTGAAGCGTCGGCATCAGGTGTTGCCATTGCTGGACAACCCCTATCCGATTCACTTCCGTGTAAGCCTGGATTTCCCTGACCGCGCCCGCCACGACAAGGATCGCGGCGACGGCAGTTTTGAGCAGGCGCTGGAAGGCATTCACTGGCTGATTGAACAGGGTTTCAAGGTGTCTATTGCCCGCCAGACCGATCCTGATGAAGTGCCGGCAGAGGTAGAAACGGCGTTTCGCGGGATCTTCCGGGAATGGAAAATTCCGGAGAGCCTGGCGTTTACGGCGTTTCCTGATCTGGGTACGCCGGGCTCGGAGGACGGCAGCCCTGAGATTACCGAGAACTGTATGGAGAAGTACCCCACCGTCGATAGTCGTGCGCATTTCATGTGCACGTACACCCGCATGCTGGTGAAGAAAGGCGATGCGGTGCGGGTTTATGCGTGCACGCTGGTGGACGACGACCCGGAATACGATCTGGGCGGTACGCTGGCGGAAAGCATGGAGGAGCGGGTGATGTTGCGACACCACCGATGCTTCTCGTGCTATCGCTATGGCGCCAGTTGTTCGGCGCCTGCCTAGTCTGTCGGGGCACGATGAATCGGGGGAATAAACAACAATGAGTATCACGGAAGCGTCGCTTTTTTGGGGGTTCTTGCTGGTTTATGGCGTGGTTATGTATGTGTTGTCGCCGAAAAGCAGGAATTCGAAGTCTTTTTACAAAGGCGCAGATGATCAGGGTAACCCGGTTAGTCAGTGGTCGCTCACGGCCAGTATTTTTATCAGCTGGATTTTTGCCAAGTCGGTGACCAACGCGGCGAACCTGGGGGCGGCATACGGGGTGACCGGAGGCCTGGCCTATGCCAGCTATTGGCTTTCCATTCCGGTGGCGGGTTACGTTATTTACCTGATCCGCACGCAGACCGGTGCGCGCAGCCTGCAGGATTTCCTGACCTCACGGTTTGGCCGATTTGCGGGGGTGGCGTTTGCGGCCGCCATTCTGATCCGGCTTTACAACGAAGTGTGGAGCAATACGGCCGTGGTGGGCGGTTACTTCGGGTTGCCCGGTGAGTGGGAATACTACGTGGCTGCGATGGTGTTCACCGCGTTTACGCTGGCCTACAGCCTTAAAGGCGGGCTGCGTTCTTCGATTTTCACCGATGTTATCCAGACTTTCGTATTCGTGTTTTTTCTGGGTGCCGTTTTGTTCATGATTGTCCCGGCTAACGATACCTCCGCGTTGCTGAGCGAGGGTGAGTTCCGGTTGAACGCAGGGTTTGACCTGCTGCTGGTGGCCCTGTTGCAAATGTTCAGCTACCCGTTTCACGATCCGGTACTCACGGATCGGGGTTTTGTGAACAATGAAAAAACCATGCTCAAGAGCTTTGTGGTGGCCGGGTTGCTGGGCTTTGTGGCGGTGTTTTTGTTCAGCCTGGTGGGGGTTCACGCGCGTTTGAACGATATTGATCCCATGGGCAATGCGCCGGCAGCGGTAGGGCAATCGTTGGGTCTGGCCGCGCTGTTTTTCATGAGCGTAGTGATGATGACCTCGGCCGGCTCAACGCTGGATTCCACGTTTACGTCGCTGGCTAAATCGTTGGCGGTCGATCTGCCGCGTTTGGCGCAGCGGGCAAAAGACCGGCTGCCGAGCGTGCGAGTGGGCGCGATCGTGATGATTGTATTCGCGGTGATTGGCAACCTGCCGATGTTTGCCGGAACGGATATCCTCAAAGCCACCACCGTTTCCGGCACCATGGTTATGGGGCTGGGGCCGGTGTTTCTGTTCTACGGTTTCACCCGCTGGTCGCCGTGGAGTTTTCATCTGAGCTTCTGGACGGGCCTGGCACTCGGCGTTTTGATGGCGGCCGGGTTGATTCCGGTGAGCTGGGCCATCGGGGATGGCGCGTACGCCACGCTGCTGGGCGTCAACGCCTATGGGTTCCTTATCTGCACCGCCGGCTTTTTCTTGCCGCTTGTTGCGCGCCGCCTCGCCGGAAAATCGTGGGCGGCGGGTGAAGCACGGTGAGCGAGGGTCGCAGCTGTCCCTTGGCTTACCGTTATCGGCCAGCGTCTTTATGCCACGAGATAACACCGGTTGCCGACGATGTTCTGTACATTATTGGCGGGCTTTACGGCAATCCGTTTGCGCTCGATGAAATTGAAAGCATGGCGCTGGCGGAAGAACGGCAGGGGCGCAGCGTAAAGCTGGTTTTCAACGGTGACTTCAACTGGTTCAATGCCAGTGACCAACGGTTCCGTGACATCAATAAACGGGTGCTGAGCCACACCGCCATTTTGGGCAATGTGGACTATGAACTGGCAGCTCCAAGCACCGGTGCCGGATGCGGTTGTGCCTACCCGGATTTTGTTGATCAGGGCGTGGTTGAACGCTCCAATCAGATAATGATCAGGCTTCAGGAACTCGCCGAAAAACATCCGGATATTCAGGCGCGGCTGGCCGCTCTTCCGCAATATCGGTGCTTGTTATTTGGAGGCCTAAAGATTTCGGTGTTGCACGGCGATCCTGAGTCTCTGGCCGGTTGGGGTTTGGCCCATGAATCCGTCGTTGCAGGGAACAGGCAGAGTCTTGAAGAGTGGTTCCGGGCATCCGGGGCGGACCTGCTGGTTTCAACCCATACCTGCCTGCCTGTGCTCTGGTCGGGAGAGGTAGATGGACGCCCTCGTATGGTGGCCAATAATGGCTCATCGGGTATGGGCAACCTGCGCGCCGACCCCCGCGGATTGGTTACTCGCATAAGCCGCATAGCCCCGGCGACTGAGCCTGTCGCCGGGATAGTCAGTCACGGTTTGCACGTGGATCTTATGCCGGTTGCTTACGATGTAAAGGCCTGGCTTGCAGAGTTTGACGGCCTTTGGCCTGCAGGTTCACCTGCCGCCGTTTCATACCGCACACGCCTTCTTGAAGGCAGTGCCCTCGCTCCAGACGATCTTGTATTTCCTTCTGCTTTTTAATCTTTCTGTCCCTGACGAATGCTGTGATCGGGTCTATTATACTAAGGTGCGCTGGTTGCCCCGGGGAACTGCTTATGGGTTCGACTTGAAATATATTTTGTGGTCTATATAATTTAACCCTAACTTTTTTAAGGCGAACGACTCACGTTATGACATCAGAAGGATCGAATACCACCGCCATCGCCCTGCGTACACCCGTTAAGGACGATGGCTTCAGGCTCCACCAATTGGTGGCCGAATGCCCACCCCTGGACGCCAACTCGATTTACTGCAACCTGTTGCAGTGCAGCCATTTTGCCGAGACCGGCGTGGCGGCGGAGAAAGATGGCGATCTGGTCGGCTTTATTTCCGGTTATATCCCCCCCGGCAAGGCTGAAACCGTTTTTGTCTGGCAGGTTGCGGTTCACGAGAAAGGTCGTGGACAGGGTCTGGCCAAGCGGATGCTCAAAGCCATTGTGGCGCGAGATGCGTGCGAAAACGTGACGCATATGGAAACCACCATCACCGCCGATAACGAAGCCTCATGGGCGCTGTTTCGCTCGTTTGCTCGGGACATGGGCGCCGAGATTGAGCACCACGAGCACTTTGAGAAAGACACGCACTTCGGCGGCAAGCACGATTCTGAATTTCTGTTGCGCATAGGGCCGTTTACCCAAAAGCCCTGAGAATTTTTGCAGGCTCCCCGCCTGCTCAAGCGCCCCAGCGCCAGATTCATCGTTAAAGAATTCTACTGAATAGGCCATATGGTCGAGAGGTAATATCATGGATATTTTCAATTCCACTGAATCCGAAGTGCGTGTTTATAGCCGTGCTTTTCCAGTGATTTTTAATCGCGCCAAAAACGCGCACCTGTATACAGAAGACGGCAAACAGTACCTGGACTTTCTGGCCGGTGCCGGCTCACTGAACTACGGCCACAACAACGATATCCTGAAAAAATCACTGCTTGAATACATCGAAGCAGATGGCGTAAGCCAGGGCCTGGACCTGTTCACAACGGCCAAGCACGACTTTATCGAGTCGTACAAGACACATATTCTGGATCCTCGCGGCCTGGACTATAAAATGCAGTTCACTGGCCCTACCGGCACCAATTGCGTGGAAGCGGCCCTGAAGCTGGCCCGTAAAGTAAAAGGCCGTACCGGTATTATCTCGTTCACCAACGGTTTTCACGGTGTGACCATGGGTGCCGTTGCCGCAACCGGTAACAAGCATCACCGCGGTGGTGCTGGTATTCCCCTGACCGGGGTAGATTTCATGTTCTACGACGGCTACCTGGGGGAAGACGTTGATACCCTGGCCGTTATGGACAAGCTGCTGTCCGATAGCTCCTCCGGTATTGAGCTGCCGGCTGCAGTAATCGTGGAGGCGGTTCAGGGCGAAGGTGGTTTGAACGCGGCCCGTGCCGAGTGGTTGAAGGGGCTGGAGACTCTGTGCAAGAAGCACGACATTCTGCTGATTCTGGACGATATCCAGGCCGGTAATGGCCGTACCGGGGAGTTCTTCAGCTTTGAGTTTGCCGACATCAAGCCGGATATTGTGACGGTGTCCAAGTCCCTGAGCGGCTACGGCCTGCCCATGGCGCTGGTATTGTTCAAGCCGGAGCTGGACGTTTGGGATCCGGGCGAGCACAACGGCACCTTCCGGGGTAATAACATGGCGTTCATCACCGCGCGTGCCGCTGTGGATACCTATTGGAAAGACGACACGTTTGCCAATGAGGTGAAGGAAAAAACTCAGGTTCTGGGTGACGGTTTGCAAGCGATTTGCAACAAGTATCCGGGGCAGTTCAAACTGAAAGGACGCGGTTTGATGCGGGGCATCGAATCAGCCAACGCTGATATTACCGGTCTGATTACCCAGCGCGCTTTTGAGCACGGCCTGATCATCGAGACCAGTGGTCCGAATGATGAAGTCATCAAATGCCTGATGCCGCTGACAACCAGCAAGGAAGATCTGAAACTGGGCGCCGAACTGCTGGCAAAGAGTGTGGATGAAATCATGCAGGAAGGAATCAGCGAGGCGTCGTAAGACGCTCCGCAACCCGGTATATTCATTCTGCAGGTAAGGCAAGGTAAAACTATGACAAATCAATTACATACCGTCGAGAAAATCGGTGGTACTTCGATGAGCAACTACGAAGCCGTACGCGATAACATCATTGTCGCGAATCGTAGCAAGGAAGATCTTTACCAGCGTATTTTTGTGGTGTCTGCCTACGCCGGCGTAACCAACGAGTTATTAGAGCATAAGAAAACGGGCGAGCCGGGCGTATACGCGCTGTTCGCGGATGCGGAATCTGACTGGGCCTGGGGCGATGACCTCACCAAGTTGATAAAGTTTATTACGGACATCAACGGTGAGCTGTTTGAAGACTCGATGCTTAAGCAACAGGCAGATCAGTTCATTACCGATCGTATTGAAGGCGTTCGCGGATGCCTGATTGATCTCCAGCGCCTGTGTTCATACGGGCAGTTCCAGCTCGAAGAACATCTGCTGACCGTTCGTGAAATGCTTGCAGGTATTGGTGAAGCCCACAGTGCTTTCAACACCACCTTGAAGCTCCAACAGGAAGGGATCAATGCGCGGTTTGTGGATTTAACCGGTTGGCGCGACGCCGAACTGTTGCCGCTGGATGAAAAGCTGAAGCAGGCGTTCGATGCCGTTGATCTCACCCGTGAGCTGCCAATCGTTACCGGTTATGCCCAGTGCAGGGAAGGCCTGATGCGCTCTTTCGACCGGGGCTACAGTGAGATGACATTCAGCCGTGTGGCGGTTATTACCGAGGCCCGTGAAGCGGTTATTCACAAGGAATACCACCTGAGCTCCGCAGATCCCAACATTGTGGGTGCCGACAAAGTGGTTCCTCTGGGACGCACCAACTACGACGTGGCTGACCAGTTGGCAAACCTGGGCATGGAAGCGATTCATCCCCGTGCTGGCAAGGGCCTACGCCAAGCGGAGATTCCGCTGAGGGTGATGAATACCTTTGAGCCCGAGCACACTGGCACCCTGATCACTCGGGGCTACGTGAGCGAAAAGCCACAGGTTGAGATTGTTGCCGGCGCCAAGGGTGTATTTGCCATCGAAGTGTTTGATCAGGACATGCAGGGCGAGCCGGGTTCGGATCGTCGCATTCTGGATATTCTGAGCCGCTACAAAGTGCGCTTCATGGCCAAGGATACCAATGCCAATACGATTACCCACTACGTTGGCAGCACGCTCAAGCACGTCAAACGCGTGGTGAGTGCGTTGAAAGATGAGTTTCCCAACGGTGAGATCAGTACCCGTAAAGTGGCAATAGTTTCAGCCATTGGCAGTGATCTGAAAGTGCCGGGCGTTCTCGCGCGGTCGGTCAAGGCGCTGGCTGATGAGGAAATCAGCGTGTTGGCTATGCATCAGTGCATGCGTCAGGTTGATATCCAGTTTGTGATCGATGAAGACAACTACGAGAAAACGATCATTGCGTTGCACGGTGTTCTCATCGAACCCCTCAATCATGAGTACGCTATCGCGGCGGCCTGAATGGACCCTGAATGGACAAGGCCCCGGGTGGATTTGCGGCAAAGGCCGGCATGCTGGGGCCGTCTGTCACGTAAGCTAATCCTTTGCTATCGCGTCATTTGTGCAGAATGACTCTGCCTGATGACACCCCGCAAACGCTCCGCCTTGCTAATGCCTGCCGCCGTAAAATCATGCAGAGCAACCTGCGCCTGGCCGTTCATATTGCGGAAAATCGTTCAGGCTTTAAAGGCCCTGGCCTGCATGAAGCAGGAAGAACCAGGCGCCCACCGTCAACTGACAGGCAACTGCGACAAGGGTCAGAACAAGGCGCAAGCGTAGATACCAGGCTGGCCAGTATACCTTCATCCAACGGGCATCGACGGCATACAGGCTGAGATACGCAAGCGTGTAGAGCACAATCTGCGCCTGTGTATTCAATAAAAGACCGACCCCCGCCGTAATAAAGAACACCTGGCTTAGCAGCACGGTTACCAACGGTGACAGCGGATAGCAGCGATTTTCGAGCTGCATGGCGATGGGCCAGTAAACACCCGCCATAAAGGCCAGAATGCCTGCGCTGTAGAGATAAAAATAACCCAGAACTGAGACGCTGTGTTGCGGCATGGCAAACAGTGCGGCGACGCAGGCAATGAACGGTATTAACCCGCCTAACCCCACCAGAAACGCTAGTCTTGCGACTGAAATCACGTTTTTTGCCTCTGAGTCCATTGTTTCTGAACGCTGATTCTCAAAGGTTCGATATTTGCAGGCTCCATGCCGATCATCTCGTGGTAGGCAGAGGGATGAACCACTTGAGTTTCCCGGATGGCAAAGGAGGCGAGAGTGTCTTGAAGCGTCCAGGCGCTGGGGAAAAGGCGGGTAACCCCTTTCTTGTCAGACAGCAGGAACTGGTCATCGCCTAGACTCAACCTGGCCATGTATTGCTGGCCTTCAATGGAGATAATTTCAAGCAGATCAATGACCTGTTTTGGCTGAATTGCGAGTTGTTCCTGGGTAATTCTCAAAGTGACGCTCCAGAATGCCTGATTCTTGAGAACTTACGAGGCGGCTGGCATTTAAGATCATTGGGCCAGCGAACGGCACTGTGTGTGCTGCGGGCAAAAAATCATGTGATCGTTGACCATCCCGGTGGCCTGCATGAACGCGTAAACAATGGTAGGGCCTACAAACGTAAACCCTGCGCGCTTGAGAGCCCGGGACATGGCCTCGGATTCCGGTGTGGTAACCGGTACTTCACCAAAGCTGCGCCAGCTGTTTTGCATGGGTTTGTTGTTCACAAACGACCAGAGAAACCCGGAAAACCCGCCGTCTTGCGACTGCAACTCCAGGAAACCCCTGGCGTTCTTGATAATCGACCGAACTTTTAGTTTGTTGCGAACGATGCCCGGATTTGCCAACAGGTCGGCAACCTTGGCATCGTCATAATGAATGATTTTCTCCGGCTTGAAGTCATCATAGGCGGCCCGATAATTCTCCTGTTTTCGCAGGATGGTAATCCAGCTCAGGCCTGCCTGCTGTCCGTCCAGGCAGAGTTTTTCGAATAACGCCAGGTCGTCGTATTCGGGCCGGCCCCAAACCGTGTCATGGTAGTGAACATAGAGGGGATCTGTGCCGCACCATGAACAACGCTGGTCAGAGGCGGAAGCTTCGGCGGGTCTGTTATCTAATCCTGTAACAGGCATGTGGCAAACTCCCGGTGCTTTTATCAGCGATCAGCACTTTGCGTGTATCTTCCGTTGAAACATGGGTTCCCAGTGAACATCCATGGGTTCGGTTTCACTCAGGCTGTAATCTTCAGGAGGCGGCTCCAGCAGCGTAATGCGGGGCCATGGGCGCGGAGCGTCGTCTGGAGAACCATTTGGAGAGCCGTCTGGCGAGCCATCTAAAGAGCCATCTGCGGTTTGCCGATAAACCAGTGTGCCCAGAAACCCTTCTATATAAAAGCAGCAGGCTTGCCATTGGTCGTCTGGCTGGTCGCCGTAGAGCTCAAAACCCCGACGCACTTCCAGGGTTTGCAGGTTGCCTGCGATACCTCGACCAGTCGCTTTCAGCCAGGCTTCCTTCAATGTCCAGGCCCGGAGAAACATGTGAGGGTCATCTTCCTGAAACAGCCATTCCTGCTCAATGGGGGAGAACCAGCGCTTGACCACCTTTTGCCATTGCGGGTGCCGCTTGCTGGGTTCAATGTCTATTCCCAGCGCAGACCCAAATTGGGTGCTGCAAGCCGACAGCCCGTGGCTATGGCTCAGGGAAAGGTGCCAGCCCGCCGGGCTGGCCGACGTTGTCGGGCGACCTTCAGCTGGCCAGCACTGGCTTGGCTCCAAAGCGCTGGCTCGGCTTAACGCCTGGCGTATCAACCATCTGCTGGTGAGGAACTCCGACGCATGCGTGCCGCTGAACCCGGCGAACCGTTCGCGTTCATGGGGGGTTAGCCACTGGGGCGCAGCATCGGGCACTTGTCCGGTTTGATGGCACAGTTTGATCGTCGGTTTATGCCGAATGCCGGCCAGATCAGGGCTGGAGTCGTTGGATGTGCCAGTCATCACTTTCCTTTACGTATTCAAACCGGTCGTGAAGGCGGCTGGGGCGGCCTTGCCAGAACTCGATGCGTTCAGGAACAACGCGGTAACCGCCCCAAAAGCCGGGCAACGGTACGTCGCCTTCGCCAAATTTACGTTTAATTTCCGCCACCTTCTGTTCGAGCAAGCCTCGGGAGGTGATGGCTTTACTCTGCTCTGATACCCAGGCGCCAATCTGGCTGCCTCTCGGGCGCGAGGCAAAGTATTTCAGGGATTCGGTTTTGCTGATCTTTTCAACCCGGCCCTGAATGCGCACTTGCCGGTTTAGCCCAATCCAGGGGAAAAGCAGCGCAGCGCGGGGGTTCTGCTCAATTTCATGGGCCTTGCGGCTTCCGTAATTGGTGTAAAACACGAACCCGCGCTCATCGAAGTACTTCAGCAGAACCGTGCGTATATCCGGCATGTTGTCGGCACCGGTGGTCGCCAGGGACATGGCGTTGGGCTCGAGAATACTGGCTTCCCGGGCATCGCTGAACCAGGTCTCGAATTGCCTGACCGGGTCGCTGCTCAGCGCCTCGCGATCAAGCCCTTCACTTTCAAAATCGCGACGCATATCGCCAATGTCCATAAATTTCCCTCGCACGCGCGTGTCAAAAACACGGGATGGATACGACGGCTGAGCCTATAGGGTTCAGGGACACCTGTCAGCAATCCTTATGTCGTATCCGTTTACACAAACCCAACAATAAAATGAAAACCGGTTCACATTCAATTCGTACTACTGGGCGCGTTGCCTCAGGCCAGCAACACCCCAGGTGTCCGAACTGGCCAATTCATGCTCACGAAAAGAAGAGTCGATTAAGATGATAACCGAATATGATCTATCCCTCGTGGTGTCTTCGTTCCTGGTCGCTGTGCTGGCGGCCTACGCGGCCCTGTATTTCGGCGCCAGGCTGGCCAGTGCCGCTGATGGCGAGCGCCGCCGTTGGCTGTTTGCGGGCGCGCTTTTGATGGGTACCGGCGTCTGGGCCATGCACTTCGTGGGGATGCGGGCGATGCCCATGAAAGTCTCCATGTCGTTTGACATCACGATGACCATTGTTTCGTGGTTTGCCGCGGTGTTTGCCTCTGGCGTTGCCCTGCACATTATTGGCCGCAAACGCCTGGGCAGTGCACTGTTCACCGGTGCAACCCTCTCCATGGCAAGCGGTATCGTGGTCATGCACTACCTTGGCATGTACGCCATGAGGATGTCTGCACCACCGGAATTTAATGTGGGTCTGCTGGTGCTGTCCATTGCGATTGCCGTGATTGCGTCCGGTACCGCTCTGGCCTTGTGCCGGAAACTGCAAGGAACAGAAGGTTCCAGTGCGCTGGCGGTTCAGTTTGTGGCTGCGTTGGTGATGGCGGCTGCCATCTGCGGCATGCACTACACCGGAATGTTGGCGATGACCTTCCCCGAGGGTGCTGTTCCAGCGGCTGATAATGGTTTGCGTGGGGATTGGATGGGCATCCCGCTGGCAATCTCCTGCATCACCCTGCTTGCCGTTGCCCTGAACGTGACTGTGCGGGACGTTCGTTATCGCCAGGAATTGGCCGAACGCAAGGCTGAAGATGAGGCGCGAGTGGCGAAACTGGCGTTCTCCGACGCCGTTACAGGCCTGCCAAATCGTTCGGCTCTCGAACAGCGGATGCTGGATATTTTTGCCCGGAACGATGCCCGTAAAAACCCGTTTGCGCTGATCTACATGGAGGTTGCCAATTTCCGGGAACTGTCCTCCGGCATGAGCGATGAATCGGCTAACGTGATGGTAAATGAAATTAGCCAGTCGCTTAGGGGGCAGATGTCCGAGGATGTATTTCTGGCACGTTACTCAGCCAGCGGTTTCTTTGCGTTGGTGCCGGAACATGAGAGCACCCACCATGCCTTTATGTACAAGCGAATCCGGATGATGGGTGAGCGTAGTGGCATGACTGCCATGCCGGCAAACTGGCGCATCGGCCAATCCGTTTATCCGGTAACGGGCAATTCAACGCGCAAGCTTATACGGGCGGCGATGGTGCCGCGCGACCCGGGCCAGATTGGCCAATTCACAGACATGGCCGCAGATCGGGAACAGGTCTTGCCCAGTCAGAACTTGAGTGGCTGACACACAAGCGGGCTGACAAAGAGCCACTTGGCCGACTATCCTTAGGTAAAGGCTCTTTAATCAGCCATAAACACCCGAAAGGAGAAGTCAGTGGCTCAAAGCCGTCAGCGCAGTCGCCTCCCCAGAAATCTGGTCATCGGCCTGCTCGTGCTTATCGTGTTATACAGCCTCGCAGGCTTTCTGTTATTGCCGTGGTGGCTCAAGCGTGCCCTGCCCGATCAGTTGGAACAGCGCATGGGGTGGCAGGCGGATGTGGGTGACATCAGCAGCAATCCGTTTGCGCTCAGTGTTGAAGCACTGAATCTGTCTGCCGAAGACAGCGACAAGGTAAAGGTTGTCGGGTTTGATCGCCTGTATATCAATCTGAATTTTTTCGATTTGATTCAGGGTATTGTCGGTTTTGAAGCGGTTGAGATTGATGAGCCGTTCATTCGCCTCGATCTGCTTGAAGATTACAATGTGAACTTCGCGCGGGACTTTCGAGAGGACAAAAACAGCAACCGAGAAGACAAAAACAGCAAGCCGGCAGACGATCAGGCGCCGCTCTCGCTTTATGTTCGGCAGTTCACGGTAAACGGTGGCGAGCTGCTGTTCCGGGATTTTACTCAGCCCGAGATGGCAGAGTTCCGGATTACACCGCTGGATCTCACCCTGAGCGATTTTGCCACCTGGCAAAGGGACGATCGCAGCAGCGACTATCATTTGCAGGCAGCCCTTGGCAGTCAGACCGTCGAATGGCAGGGGAATCTCAGCGTAACGCCACTTTATTCCAGCGGAAACCTGGCTATTTCCGGTGTTGATCACAAAACCCTCCGGCACTTTCTTGCGCCTTATCTTCCCTATGATTTGCGCGGTGGCAAGGTAACGGTGCGCTCGGATTATGAGGTGCAGGCAGACGACTCCCTGTACCTTTCCACCAGCAACGGCCGGTTGTCTGTGGACGATCTGGCCGTTGCTCCGGATACGCAGAGCGAGCAGCCAAAACTGACCACGGCATCCATTGCCATTGATGATATCGGGTTTGATCTCAATGCCCGTGAACTGCGCTTGGGACAAATTTCCGTCGAAAAACCTGATATTGTGCTGGCGCGTAACAAAGCGGGGGACATCGACTGGATTGCGTCGCTTGGCGCATTTAGCAAGGACAGCGAGAAAAAGGAGCCGGAGGCGCTGGATTCCGCCGGGGCCGGGCGGCCTTTGCGCTGGTCGCTGGAGGGCATCCGTGTTTCCGATGGCAATGTGCGCTGGCAGGACCAGCAACCGGACTCGCCCGCCGATCTGACGTTGGAACAGCTATCACTGACCACCGGTAAGATTAACAGCACAATGGACGATCCGGTGTCGTACCAACTGCAGACAGCGCTGGGCACCGGTGGCAAGTTTTCTCTGAACGGCCAGGTGACACCTCAACCGTTTACACTGGAAGCGGCTATTGCCGGCTCCGGAATTCTGCTTGCAGCATTTGAGCCGTATTTACAGGAATCGGCCAATCTTGCCGTTGCAAGTGGCACCCTGGCGCTGGACGGAAATCTCAACCTGGACAGCCAACAGGACCCGCTAACCGGCACGTTCAGCGGCACAGCAGAGGTTTCCGGGCTGAACCTCAAGTTGCCAGACAGCCGCGAACCGCTGGTCTCGTGGCAAACCCTGCGCCTGGCGCCGATTGAGTACAACGTGAATCCTGCCAGGTTGGAAATTAGTACCGTGACTTTTTCCCAGCCGGCCATCAATCTGGTTCGCAACACCAACAGTGTTTACAACGTGGAGCAGATTATCCGGCGGTCCGAGGCTGTCGGCAACGCGACGCAGCCAAAAAAGGATGCCAGCGAAGACGCGCAATTTATCTTCCGCATTGGCCAGTTGATGGTCGAAAAAGGGGAACTCGATTACACAGACCGTACTCTGGATCCGGCTTTTACAACCACACTCGATCAGCTCAATGGCACAGTAACCGGCCTCAGCAATATTTCACCCCAACAAGGAAAAGTCTCCGTAAAGGGGCGTATGGGTCGCGGTGCCAGCGTCGAGTTTGATGGCACGATTGGCACCTTGGGAACGGAAGAAACCAGCGATTTGAAACTGACCATGAAAGATCTGTCACTGCCGGTGCTTTCGCCTTACTTCGGGCGCTATCTAGGCTACGGCGTCGACAGCGGCAAACTTGCGCTGAATCTTGATTATAAAATTACCGGCAGCCGGATTGACGCATCGAACCAAATTGTTATGGATCGCCTCGAGCTTGGGCGGGCGATTGCCAGCAAGCAAGCTGTAGATGCGCCAGTGAAACTTGGGTTGGC
Organism: Marinobacter antarcticus; assembly: GCF_011049865.1. GTDB lineage: Bacteria > Pseudomonadota > Gammaproteobacteria > Pseudomonadales > Oleiphilaceae > Marinobacter > Marinobacter antarcticus_A. Next base: position 42,319 of record NZ_DRGY01000046.1, read on the forward strand.
TCTGCTTCGAAACAGTGCGGGAGTGATCGAAGTGAATCTGCCCATCAGCGGGGATATGGGAAGCCCTGATTTCAGCGTTGGCCAGGTGGTTATGCGGGCATTTGTGAACCTGCTTGCCAAAGCGGCGACGTCTCCGTTCAGCGTGCTTGGGTCGATCGCTGAGCTGGCTGGCTTGAGCGGTGAAGAGCTGGGTCAGGTGAACTTTGAGCCCGGCAAGATCAAGCTGGCACCGGGTGAGGCGGAGAAGCTCGCCGCTTTGGCAGACGCGCTGCTTGACCGCCCGGATCTGTTGCTGAACATCCGTGGTGGTGTTGCGCCCTCTGCCGATGGGCTTGTGCTTCTGCGTAATCAGTTGGCCGCCGGCCAGAATGGCAAGCTTTCCGAGCAGGATTGGGAAAAGGCCCGTAAGGCCTATCTGGCAGGAGAGCGGGCATTGGCGCCCGAGGCGCTCAACAACCTTGCCAATGCGAGGGCTTCTGAGCTGGAGGAAATGCTGCGAAACACCCACAAGGTTCCGGCTGACCAACTGTTCATGCTCGACCCTTCACGCGATGCCAAGCTGTCGGATGATGGCAAGGTCATCAATGGCTTTACGCTGGATATCCGCTAAGCAAAGCACAGATGACACCATGATGCTAAAGAGGAAGAAAGCGAGTGCCAAAGGCCAGTAGTCATTTTTTTGCTTACGTTTCCCGGCTGCGCTGGATCAAGCGCTGGGGGTTGATGCGCAATGCCATTGAAGAAAACGTAGCAACCCATTCGTGGGAGGTAGCCACCCTGGCCCACGCGCTGGCCCTCATTCGCAACCGGCATTTTGGCGGGCAGGTGAACGCCGATAAAATCGCTGCAGCAGCGCTGTATCACGATGCGACCGAGGTGATAACCGGCGATATGCCCACGCCTGTAAAATATCACTCCAAAGTGATGCGAGAGGCGTTTGGCGACATTGAACACAAGGCGGAGGCAGAGTTACTGGCCTTGTTGCCGGAGGATTTGCGCGAGGATTTTTCGCCCTATCTGCGGGAATCTCAACTCCCCGCGGAAGATCGTGAGCTGATCAAGGCGGCGGATCGCCTGTCGGCGTGGCTGAAGTGTCAGGCAGAAGTGCGCGCGGGGAATCGTGAGTTCGAGCCGGCGGAGAAACAGATCCGGCAAAAGCTTGAGCAGGAGGGATTGCCGGAAGTGACCTACTTTATGGACGTGTTTGCACCCAGCTATGAAGAGCCTCTGGACAACCTGCTGGGCTAAGCCCAACGGGTTGTCCGTGGGTTCGTAAGGATCAGATGTTGCCAGCGCCGCCTACGAGACCGCCGCGCAGACCGTCTTTTTGCAGTGATTGACGAACCGCATCTTCAGGGCTGCCGGCCAGATCCCGGAACATGCCCATGGAACCCAGCAGAGCAGACGACTCGTAGGGTACAAACACTCGTTCGCCGTCTTTTGCCATGTTCGGCAGCACCTTGATGTAGCTCTGCCCCAGCAAATAGCCGATAACCGTTTGCTTGTTGTCTTCAGAGTCGCCGATGGCGCTGAGCACCAGACGAATGGATTCCTGCTCGCCCTGAGCGCGCAGAATGGCCGATTCCTTGTCGCCCTGGGCGTTGAGAATGGCGGATTCGCGCTGGCCCTGTGCCTTGGCAATAGCCGCAGTCTTTTCACCCTCGGCTTCGGTTACGGTCGCCCGGCGCTTACGCTCAGCGGCCATTTGCAAGCGCATGGCCTCTTCCACTTCTTCCGGCATGCTGATGTCCTGAACTTCCACCCGGGTCAGTTTTACACCCCATTTTGAAGCCGGCTCTTCCATTTCGGCCTGAATGGCGTTGTTCACCTCGGCGCGGGATTCAAACAGCTTGTCCAGCTCCATTTTACCCACCACCGAGCGCAGCGTGGTTTTAGCCAGTACTTCCACCGCCTGGCTCATATTGGCGACTTCGTAAACGGCACGGCGCGGATCGATAATCTGGTAATACAGGGCGCCGTTGATGGATACCGTAACGTTATCGGTGGTCACGACCGGCTGGCCGGGAAAATCCATGACCGTTTCGCGGCGGTCAATGCGGGTTTCATCGGTCATCATGGCCTGATATTCCGAACCGGCGCGCAAATAGCGGATCATGGTGATGGGGCGGGGCCGTTCGATAAACGGAATGATGATATTAACACCGCTTTCCAGAACGCGATTAAACGAGCCCAGGCGCTCAATGACCATCACTTCCGACTGCCGGATGATTACCAGCCCTTTGGCGATGATGAAAATACCGATGACGACAACAATCAAGCTGATAATCAGCCCGGGTGAAAGATAGGATTCCATACTACTGCTCCTTATGTGTGACCGTTTGAACAACGGCGGTGGTGCCGTCGAACTGTTTGAAAACGACGTGGGTTCCTTCGGGAAAATCGGTGGTGCCGGTTGAGTCGTCTTTGAGACGATAAAAGTCGCCGTTGACCTTTATACCGGTCGCACCGTCAAAATCCCGCTTCAGTGTGCGATAGCGCTGGCCCTGCTCGACGCCGGTTCCGGTGGTGCCATAAGCCACACCCTTGGGTGAAAAGCGCGGTCGTAGCCAGCGGATAGCGATGGGCACCAGCAGGCCCGACAGCACGCCCATACCCACCAGCTGCCATTCGAACGACAAGCCGACGAACGCCAGCACGCCGGTCAGAGCAGAAGCGATTGCCAGTGCCAGCAACACAAGCACGCCGGATGTCAGCTCAGCCAGGCCCAGCACAAGGGCCAGAATCAGCCAGAAATGCGTAAGACTCCATTCCATACAGAAAATCCGCAGGTTCAGGGTTCAAGAAATCTGCGAGGGGCCGCCCTCACAGCCATATTCCAAGCTCACGTAGTCGCCAGTAGGTGCTAGAGTATCTGTTTTAAGGAACACAACACACAACAAGAGGCCTTTGGCCGTGAAAGACTTGAAAAACAAAGCGATCTTGATCATCGGTGCGATAAAAGGCAGGTTGAAGTGCCTGTTCCACACGACTTTATCTCTGACGTCGTTACGGCAAGGAGCCGCATCGCTTTATGTGTGAACTGCTGGCCATGAGTGCTAACACACCAACCGATCTGTGCTTCAGCTTTACCGGGCTGACCCGCAGAGGCGGCGATACCGGGCCGCACAAGGATGGCTGGGGCGTGGCGTTTTACGAGGGCAAGGGCGTGCGCGCCTTTCACGACGTGGATGCCAGCGCCAACTCACGGCTTGCCGAAGTGGTGCAAACGCATCCCATCAAGAGCGAGGTGGCGATTTGCCATATTCGCCAGGCTAACGTGGGCGAAATCTGCCTGGCCAACACCCATCCTTTCATGCGCGAACTCTGGGGCCGGTACTGGGTGTTTGCCCATAACGGACAGCTTTCGGATTTTCGGGCTTCGCCGGGGTTTTATGAGCCTGTAGGCGGCACCGACAGCGAGGCGCTGTTCTGCGACATTCTTAACCACCTGCGCCACCACTGTGACAGAAACGATTCGGCAGAAATCATTGCGGAGCGGTTGGTCAAGCTTTCAAACGCCTATGCCCGCCAGGGTGTTTTCAATTTGTTGCTCAGCAACGGCGACTGGCTGTTCACCTACTGCACCACCAAAATGGCGAGTATCACGCGCCGCGCGCCTTTCGGCCCGGCAAGGCTCAAAGACGCAGACGTGATCGTGGATTTTGAGTCTGAAACCACGCACAACGACATTGTCAGCGTGATCGTAACCGAGCCGCTGACCACCGATGAAGAGTGGGATACATATCAACCCGGCGAGTGGCGGTTGTGGCGCAAGGGGGTTGTGGAACTCAGAGGGCAGCCCCATATAAAGAGTTGAATTCCACTGTTGCCGGAAACCACTATGATTGATCGACCGAATACGCACAGCATGTTGTTTGGTTATTTGCTCTGGATTTTCGGATTTTTGGGTGCCCACCGCTTTTATTACGGCAAACCGATTACCGGAACCATCTGGTTCTTTACGTTCGGTCTGTTCTTTATTGGCTGGATTATCGACCTGTTTCTCATTCCTTCCATGGATAAGGAGGCAGATAACCGGTTCCGTGGCGGCGAGGTCAATTACAACATTGGCTGGTTGCTACTCACGTTCACCGGCGTGTTTGGGCTCCACCGGCTGTATATGGGCAAGTGGATCAGCGCGATTATTTACTTTCTGACCGGCGGCCTGTTTCTGCTGGGCGTGCTTTACGATTTCTGGACATTGAACGACCAGATTTCGGAGCGTAACGGCGAAGTGACATTTAACTGAGGTTGCCCTGCTCCAGCTCCACAAGGCCGTCTTCGAGGTAGTCCAGCATCCGCTGCAGGCTTGGAAGCGTGCGGCGGCAGCCAATCAGCCCGAATTCGATCTGGTCCTTGTAGCTGGTTAGTGTCATGTTCAGGGCCAGCCGGTCCATAGCGATGGACACAGGGTACATGCCCTCCAGTTTGGCGCCGTTCCAGTAACGGGTCTCTTTCGGCCCGGGCACGTTGGATATCACCACATTGAATGTCTGCCACTTCGGGGCCACCCCGGTGAGCAGATGAAACGCCGCCGGCGCCAGAGTCAGTGCGGTGTAGTTGACGATTTCTTCCGGCGACATGTGCGCGTAACGGTCTTTCCCTTCCTGCATGCTTTGATGGATTTTCCGCAGTCGCGTGCCGGCATGGCTTTCATCCGTATACAGGTTGGCCAGGATAACGCCCACCTGATTGCCCTCGGCCTGGCTGCCATCCGCTTTATCGCCGGCAGACTTTTCATACTTGCGCAGCGATACCGGAACCATCGCGATCAATGGTTTATCGGGGAGCGCGTCCTGATTCATGAGGTAGGTGCGCAAAGCACTGGCGCACATGGCCGTAACCACGTCATTCACGGTAGTGCCGTAGGCCTGGCACACCGTTTTTATCCGTTTTAGACAATACGATTGGGCCGCGAAACGCCGGGAACCGGTAATTTTCTGATTCAGCAGGCTGTGCGGTGCGTGAAAAATGGAGTTGTAGGCCGGGTCTTTGCGGGCGGTGTTTATGGTGCGCAACAGCTCCTTCGCGACAGCCGGCACAGTGCCCAGTTGTTTTCCCGATGCCCCCAGCAAATGGCTGATACTGCGCCATAGCGAAGAGCCGCTACTATCCTCATCCCTCCGGGGTCGCGCCGATAAGTTCCAGATGGGAGGCATATTGCGCTTTGCGGGGTCCGCGGACAGCATTCTCTGAAACATCCGCATTGCAGACACGCCATCCATCAGGGAGTGGTGCACCTTGGTGTAAATCGCAAACTGCCTTTCGCCCAGCCCCTCTAAAAGATGGAACTCCCACAGCGGCCGCTCACGGTCCATCAGGTGTGAGTGTTCCGCAGAGACAAACCCCAGCAGTTCACGGATGCGGCCCGGAGTAGGCAGAGCTTCAAACCGGACGTGGTGCTCCAGGTCCAGATGTTTGTCGTGTACCCAAACCGGTTGTGCGAACCGGCTGTCGAGACGACGATCAAAGGGCGCCGTCACGTCGGTATCCTTGCGAAGCTGCTCGGCCAGCCGGGTCACATAATCGTCCGGTGCATCCTCGGGAAACGAAAAAATCTGTAGCCCGCCCACATGCATGGGTTGCTGGCGCTTCTCCAACCAGAGGAAAAGCTGGTCGGTGGGGCTGAGAGGCTTCACGGGCGACATCCTTTTATGGGCGTTTTCCTGATAGTAGCTCAGGTTACCCGGGAGTGTTGGTCCTCCGGTGGATTCCGGCCCGTCAAAGTGCCCGGATTCAGCTTCCTGACCGGTCAGGCAGCCACGGCTTCCCGCTGCTTATGGGCGGTTTCCAGAAGGATTCGGTTACCGTCCAGCAGAACGGCGTAGGTTTTGACCCTGACCGAATCGTCTTCCAGACAGACACCGGTGTTCAGATTGAAGTGTTGCTTATACAGCGGCGAGGCTACGATGGGCTCTCCTTTAAGGTCCCCCGTGATGCCGCGCGCCAGAACATTAGCGCCGCTGAACGGGTCGGTGTGGCTGATGGCAAAGAGCGCCGGCAGCCGGTGTGGCAGATAAAACACCGCCACCGGCCCATCTTCCGTCCAGACGGCAATGCCGGATTCCGGCACAAGATCTTCAACCGTACAAACCGCATTCCAACAAGTACGAGCTTTCATCTGTGTTCTCCTTGAGTTTTTAACTTTCGATAACCAAACGCTACGCAGATTCCGAAACAGGCCGCCTCTGCCCTCGTTCGGTTGTCCACTCCTGCACCGGATCTATCTGCTGGGGCAAGTTCACAAACTCCCGGAACCGCTTGCGCTTCTCCGGGTCTTCCACCGCCGTTTTCCACTCACACTGATAAGTGCCTGCAATGTTATTCATGTGCTCCTCCAGCTCCGCACAAATGCCCAGGCTGTCTTCCAGAACCACCTGCTTCAGATAGTCCAGACCACCCTCCAGATTCTCCATCCAGACACTGGTGCGCTGCAGCCGGTCGGCCGTGCGCACGTAAAACATCACCACCCGATCAATAGTGCGGATTAATGCTTCATCAGACAGATCGGTGGCAAACAGATCACCGTGGCGCGGTCGCATACCACCGTTCCCGCAAACAAAAAGGTTCCAGCCATTCTCAGTAGCAATCACCCCGAAATCCTTGCTTTGAGCCTCCGCACACTCGCGCGTGCAGCCAGACACCGCCATCTTGACCTTGTGCGGCGCCCGCAGGCCCTTGTAGCGATTCTCCAGGTGAATGGCCATGCCCACGCTGTCCTGCACCCCATAGCGGCACCAGGTATTGCCCACGCAGGATTTTACCGTGCGCAGGGACTTGCCGTAGGCGTGGCCGGTCTCGAAGCCCGCCGCAATAAGCTGCTCCCAAATCTCCGGCAGCTCACTCAAGGTGGCGCCGAACAGATCAACCCGCTGGCCGCCGGTGATCTTGGTATACAGGTTGTATTGTTTGGCCACCTCGCCCAGCACAATCAGCTTATCTGGCGTGATCTCGCCACCGGGAATGCGCGGCACGATGGAGTAGGTGCCGTTTTTCTGCATGTTGGCCATGAAGGTGTCGTTGGTGTCCTGCAGCGGCACGTGATCGGTGGCCAGAATGTGTTCGTTCCAGCAGGTCGCCAGAATGGAGCCGACGGCCGGCTTGCAGATATCGCAACCCTGGCCCCTGCCGTGCTGGCTGATCAGCGTGCGGAAGGTGCGAATGCCATTAACCTTCACCAGATGGAACAGGTCCTGTCGGCTGTACGGAAAGTGCTCGCACAGATCGGTGTTGACCTCGACGCCACGCTTTTCAAGCTCACTGTCGACCACGTTCTTGAGCAGAGCCGTACAACCACCGCAGCCGGTGCTGGCCTTGGTCTCGGCCTTGACGCTGGCAAGATCGCCGCAGCCTGCGTCGATCACGTTGCAAATATCGCCTTTGGTAACGTTGTGGCAAGAACAGATAGACGCCGTTTCCGGCAGCGCATCCGGGCCCAGGGCCGGAGCGCCACCCTGGCCTTCCGGCAGGATCAGGGTTTCCGGGTTGGTTGGCAGGGCGATGCCGTTCAGGGCGTATTGCAGCAAGGTGTCGTAATGACTGTTGTCGCCCACCAGAATGGCGCCCAGTAACGTCTTGCCGTCTTCGCTGATCACCATGCGACGGTAATGACCGGCCTGCTCATCGTTAAAACGTATGTTGCGGGCGCCGGGGGTTTGGCCGTGGGCATCGCCGATCGAGCCGACGTCCACGCCCAGCAGTTTCAGCTTGGTGCTCATATCCGCGCCGGTAAAAGCGGCGTCGCGATCACGGTTCAGAACCGCCGACAAAGTGCGGGCCATGGTATAGCCGGGGGCCACCAGCCCGAAAATCCGTTGGTCCCAAAGCGCGCACTCGCCAATGGCATGAATGTGCGGGTCTGAGGTGGTGCACTGGTCGTTGACCACGACGCCACCGCGCTCACCTATCTCAAGGTCGCTGGAACGAGCCAGAGCATCCTGCGGGCGAATACCGGCCGAAAACACGATCAGATCGGTTTCCAGGTGGCTGTCATCGCTGAAGTTCATGCGCAGGCGCGCGTTTTCGCCTTCAACGATAGCGGTCGTGGCTTTTTCGGTGTGCACCTGAACACCCAGTTCTTCGATCTTGTGGCGCAACAGAGCGCCGCCGTCGGTATCCAGCTGCACCGGCATCAGGCGGGGCGCGAATTCCACCACGTGCGCCTGCAGGCCAAGATTTGTTAGCGCGTTGGCGGCCTCCAGGCCCAGCAGGCCACCGCCCACAACAACGCCGGATTTGCCTTCCCGGGCGCTGGCGCGAATGGCGTCGAGGTCGTCCAGGGTGCGATACACAAAACAGTGGGGGTGCTCGCGACCCTCGATCGGCGGCACGAACGGAAAGGAGCCGGTGGCCAGCACCAGCTCGTCGTAGCCGTATTCGCCTTTTGGTGTGGTCACCCTTTTCCGGTCACGATTCAGGGTGGTTACCGACTCATCCAACCGCAGCTCAACGCCCTGGGCGGAGTACCAATCGGCCGTGCCCATGGCGAGATCTGCGTGCGTGGAGCCGGTGAAATATTCCGACAGGTGCACCCGGTCGTAGGCCAGCTGTTTTTCTTCCCCGAAAACGAGTATGTCGTATTCAGCGGCGCCGGGGCTGGCGACGAACTGTTCCAGGAAGTGATGGCCGACCATGCCGTTGCCAATCACGATCAGGGTTTTCTTGCTCATTGCAGTGTCCTCCACTCTTGTAGACAACGGTTCACGCCGCCGCCTGACAAAACGGCTTGCCAAAAGGCAGTTGGGCCCGGAACGGGTCGATGTTCGCTTTGCCGATAATCAGCTCTTGATACCAGGGACCCTGGCTGGTGTTGCCCACCAGGATGGCGCCGACGAGCTGGTTATCACGAACCAGCAGGTGGCTGTAGCTGCCTGTGGCAAAGTCCTGCCAGACCAGGGATTCGGTGTGTTGATCGGGTGCTTGCTGGCCACAGGAAAAAACGGGTATGCCGCTGATTTTCAGTCTTGTGGCAGTGACGGATGGCTCGTATGCGGCACCCTCGGTTGCCCCGGCAAGCACGGTTGCCAGAGTTTTCGCGTGCTGATAGCCCGGCTCCACAAGTCCGAAGGTTTCGCCGTTGAACTCACAGCACTCGCCAAGGGCAAATATGCCCGGCGCGCTGGTTTGCAGTTGCGCGTTGACTTGAATGCCCCGGCCGCAGGCCAGCCCGGCGGTTTGTGCCAGTTCGCGGTTGGGTGTGATACCCGTGGCAATAATGACCAGATCGGTGCTGATCAGGGTCTGGTCATCGAGCTGGACGGCGCGAACACTGTCCCGCCCCAGCAACCGGGTTGGCGACGTCGATGTTCGAATGTTGATGCCGCGGGCGGTCAGTGCATCGCACAGAAGCTTGCCGCTGTCCGCATCCAGCTGTCGGTTCAGAAGGTGGCCACTGCGGTGCAGAACGGTGACTTCCATGCCCCGGCGTTTCAGGCCCTCGGCGGCTTCAAGCCCCAGAAAACCACCACCGACCACAACGGCCCGTTGCCGGCGCCGGCTCAGTTCAATCAGGGAGCGGGTATCGTTCAAATCCCGGAAGTTCATAACGCCATTCAGGGTTTCCCCCGGGATTCCAAGGCGTGTCGGGTTGGCCCCGGTTGCCATAACCAGTGCGTCGTACCTGTAAACCTCGCCCGTGCTCGTTGTCACGGTTTTACTGGCTGGAGCAATAGCCCGGACGGATTCGCCGTGGTGAATCTTAATCCCATGACGGGCAAACCAGGAATCAGGCTTCAGGGCCAGGCTCTGTTCGTCGGTGTCGCCGCTGAGAAGGGCGGAAAGCTGGATCCGGTTATAGGCCGCAGACGTCTCGCCGTTGAAGACAATGATATTCCGGTAGGGTATCGGGGCCTTGCCCACCAACTCTTCCAGAAATCGCTGAGCCACCATTCCGTGGCCACAGACAATCAGCGTAGGTTGCGCAGGTTGCATTTTCCGGATCATCTCAGCACCTCTGCCTCTTCAAACCAAAAAAAGCCGGAGCATCTCATTCCCGAGGGAAATCAATGTCCGGCGCCAATGCCAATACAGTGTTCTGGTCAACCGGCCGAGTCCCTGGCCGCTATTCACATCCTTGCAGTTGTATAAGCGATGTTCGTGCCAACTTAAAAAGTGTTTTAATATCAGTATTTTATATTTTTTTGATGCGTTTTTTGCATAAAGGCACGGATTTTACGCCCTTTGTCGGGGCGGCTTGCACGACTTTGAGGCCTTTCGCTGGCGCGGTAATTGCTCCGGTTTTGGTAGCGCAAACGTGTCACCACATTCGGAGCTTTGAAATGAATAGCCGTAAACGTCAACGCAACCCGGGTCAGCCCTCGGCTGAGCAGTACCTGATCGCATCCCGACGCTGCGAACTGATGAACCTCCAGCATTTTTTGCAGATGGGTAAACTGATACAAAGCATCAGCAATCTTGTGCACGGGCTGCAGCGGGAACGCGGCGCGTCCACTATTTTTCTGGGATCGGACGGTGAACGGTTTGGCTTGGAGCGACAGACAATGATCGCGGAATCGGCGTGTCTGTATACCGTTTTTGAGCGGGCTCTGGCCGAAATTCACGAAGAGCTGACGACGCACCCCGTCAGCAGCCACTTGCTGGCCCACATCGCCAGCGCACTCCACGGACTTTCGAGCCTGCCAGCCCTGCGCGAGGAGGTAAAAACCCGCGCATTACCCTTGTCTGATGCAACCGCAGCCTACAGCGCGCGCATTCACCGCCTGATTACCGTGGTGTTTGAGGCGGCGGACACCGCCGTTGACCCCTCGCTTGCGCGTTTGCTGGTGGCCATGGTGCACCTGATGAATGGCAAAGAGTTCTGCGGACAGGAACGAGCAGCAGGCTCCGCCGGCTTTGCCAAAGGGCGCTTTGATATCGCACTGACCCGGCGCATAACGCACCTTGTTGACGCACAGGAGCGGTGTTTTGAGGTGTTTCTCGGGTTTGCAGACGCGCAGAGCCGCGGGCTTTTAGAGGATCTGCGTGCCCATGAGCGCGAACGGGAAATACAGCGCCTGCGGGAACTCGGATGCTCCGTTGGCCGATACAAGGGGTTGGCCCCGGAGCTTCCCGACCACTGGTTCAAGTTGATGAGCGAACGTATGGACGAACTCAAAAAGGTGGAAGAGTCGGTAGAGGGCCGATTTCACGAGCGCTGTGTGGAACGGTTTGCCGAGGCACGGAATTCATTGGCACATCATGGGACGCTGATTGCCTCACTGGATCAACCAGAGAATCCCGCCCGGCCCCAACTGATTCTGTGTGAGTTCGCCAGTAGTGAAGAGCCTCGGCCTTTGGAGGCCTGGGGCAGTGATGGCATCGGGCAGCGGTCCGGGCGATCGATTTTTGACCTGGTTCAGGCACAGTCACGTCGGCTTCAACAAATGAACGAGGATTTGCAGGGCGCCAAGGAAGCGTTGGAAGAACGAAAAACCCAGGAAAAAGCGGTCTTGTTGCTGATGCGCCACCGCAAAATTGACAACGACGAAGCCCACCGGGTTTTGCGAAAGCTGGCCATGGACCAGGGCAAAAAGCTGCCCGAGGTTGCCCGGGCGCTGTTGTCCATGGCGGATTTGCTGAGGTAACCGACCTGTTAACGCTCTGCGGTGAGGCGTGCGCTCTTCCCGGCGCTTGTCTCAGCCGGTTTTTCAACCCGGCGTGGTGCGATGCTTTCCAGCTTGCGTTGTTTCTCGTAGAGAAACCTGAGAACGTTCTGTCGGTAGCACACATACACGGGATCGTCGGCCAGAGTGACCCGGTTACGAGGCCTTTGCAGGTCGATATGCACGTCTTCCCCAACGGCAGCAGCGGGTCCGTTGGTCATCATGATGATGCGGTCAGACAGCAGCACGGCTTCATCCACATCGTGGGTAATCATGATTACGGTGTTGTTCAGGTCCTGCTGAATATCCATCAGAGAATCCTGCAGCTGGGCCCGGGTCAGTGCGTCCAGGGCGCCGAACGGCTCGTCCATCAGCAACACGCTGGGCTTCATTGCCAGTGCCCTCGCAATACCCACCCTCTGCGCCATACCTCCCGAGATTTCGCCCGGCCGTTTGTTGGCGGCGTGGGCCATGTTCACCAGTTCCAGGTTGTGCTGAATCCAGTCCCGGCGTTCCTGCCTTGCCATGGTTTTGCGAAATACCTGCTGTACCGCCAGTTCTACGTTCTCGTAAACCGTCAGCCAGGGCATCAGGGCGTGGTTCTGGAACACCACTGCCCGTTCCGGGCCCGGAGAATTGATCTCGTGGCCATCCAGTATGCAGCCGCCTTTGGTTGCCTGTAGCAAACCGGCGACAATGTTCAGGACCGTTGATTTGCCGCAACCGGAATGGCCGATCAGGGAGACAAACTCGCCCTTTCTGATTTTCAGGTTGAGGTTGTCCAACGCGACAAAGGAGCCTTTGGGTGTTTCAAAGGCCATTTCCACGCCGGTCAGTTCCAAATGGGGTTTCGTCATGATCGTCTCCTTTTATTCGTTCCACGCAACTTTTTTCTGAATCATCAGCATGATGCGATCCAACAGAAAGCCGATAAAACCGATGGCCAGCACGGCCACCATGATCCGGCTGAGTGACTCGCTGCTGCCGTTCTGGAACTCATCCCAGACAAACTTGCCAAGCCCCGGGCTCTGAGCCAGCATTTCGGCGGCGATCAACACCATCCAGGCAATGCCCAGCGAAACCCGAAGCCCGGTAAATATCATGGGTATGGATGATGGCAGCACGACCTTTCTCACATGAGTCCAGAACGACAATCGCAGAACCCGGGATACGTTCAGCAGATCGGGGTTCACCGCCGCCACGCCAACGCTGGTGTTGATCAGCGTAGGCCACAGGCTGCACAAAGTGACGGTGATCATGGACGTGAGGAACGATTTCTCGAACATGGGATCGTCACTGACGTAAGTGGCGGAAACCACCATGGTGACCAGCGGCAACCAGGCCAGCGGCGACACCGGCTTGAAGATCTGGATCAGCGGGTTAACCGCCGCCTGAAAATAGTGGTTAAGGCCAAATACGATGCCCAGCGGCACGGCAATGACCGTCGCCAGAACGAAGCCGGCCAGCACAGTGATCAGGCTGGTGACAACCTGGTCCGGAAAGGTCGGGGCACCGGGATAGCCGCGAATCTTCACCTTGGCGTCCGGGTTGTCCGCCAGAATGCCGGCGTTCCGCTCCTCCTGCATGGTCACGAACTTGTCTGCCCGCTCCCGCTGGTTGGCGTGTTCTTGCCAGAGTTGTCCACTTTGCTCCCAAACCTGCGCCGGGCCAGGAAAGGTGCCCAGCGAGGTGTTCACCTGGGGCGCGGCCAGGTGCCAAAAGCCAACGAAAATCAGGATGCCGACCATTGGCAGCAAAAGCTGCTTTCCGGCCTGAGCCAGTTCGATGCCCGTCAATCGGTCTGTCAGGGCTTTCAACCAGCCGCGAATGCCGGCTTCGGCTCTTGGGGTGGTTAGCGTACTCATGTCGTTCTCCTGGATACTGCCGGTTACGGTGTGTCGGCGCCTTTCAGGCCGATATCAAAACGGTCGATATAAGCGTTGGGCTGGCGTGGCGTGAACGCGACGCCGTCAATCAGCTCACCTTGATGCGGGCGGGTAAAATTTTCCTGGCTGAAGTCGGGGAAATCCGCCGCCGCCATCAAGCCATCGTCGATCAGGGATCTGGCGGCCTGGGCATAGATATCTCCGCGGTAAACCTGCGCGGCCGTTTTCATATACCAGTCGTCCGGCTTGGCCTCGGGGATCTGGCCCCATCGACGCATTTGCGAGAGGTACCAGATGGCGTCGGACGGGTACGGATAAGTGGCGTGGTAACGGAAAAATACATTGAAGTCGGGCACTTCGCGGATATCACCTTTCTCATACTCGAAGGTGCCGGTCATGGAGTTGGCGATGACTTCTGTATCGGCCCCCACGTAGCTCGGGCGAGCGAGGATTTCGACGGCCTCTTCCCGGTTTGCATTGTTGTCCTCATCCAGCCAATGGGCGGCGCGGATCAGGGCGCGCAGGAGGTGCAGATGGGTATTGGGGTTCTCCTCGGCCCAGGCCTGGCTGACACCGAACACTTTTTCCGGGTTGTTGGGCCAGATTTCGTAGTCGGTGATGACCGGAACGCCTATACCTTTGAACACGGCTTGCTGGTTCCAGGGTTCGCCCACGCAGTAGCCCTGAATGGTGCCTGCTTCCAGGGTGGCGGGCATCTGCGGTGGCGGTGTGACAGACAGGTGCACGTCCGCTTTCAGGGTGCCGCTGGTGTCACCTCGCTGGGGCGCGTAATAGCCGGGGTTCAGCCCACCTGCCGCCAGCCAGTAGCGCAACTCGTAATTGTGGGTCGAAACCGGAAAGACCATGCCCATGCGAAAGCGTTCGCCCCTCGCAAGGGACGCTTCAACCGCCGGTTTCAGCGATTTGGCGCTGATTGGGTGCACGGGTTTGCCGTTCTGCGTCGGGATGTGTTGGCTCATGATCTCCCAGACATCGTTGGAGACGGTGATGCCGTTGCCGTTCAGGTCCATGCTGAATGCAGTAATGATATCGGCCTGGGTGCCGTACCCGATGGAGGCACCCAGGGGCTGGCCCGCCAGCATGTGGGCGCCATCCAGCTCGCCGGTAATAACCCGGTTCAGCAGGACCTTCCAGTTGGCCTGGGCTTCCAGCTCCACGAACAAACCTTCATCCAGAAAGAAGCCGCGCTCCCAGGCGACGGCCAGCGGCGCCATGTCTGTGAGTTTGATAAAGCCAAGTTTCAGATCCGGCTTTTCAGGCGCTCCGATCTCCGCCTGGGCGATGCCGGCGACGGTTATCAGGGAAACCGCGGCGGTCAGCCCAACCAGTTGGTGGAATGTTCCGGTGATGATGTTCAGGGGTGTTTTCATGAATTCTTACCTCGTGACATTCCTTCGTGCAAAAAAAAAGCCTGCCCTCCGCTGTTGGAGGGCAGGCGTCTTTGCCCGTTTGATTTGTATGGTCCCGAATGTTCGGTTGAGCTATTGCACAGTGTGTGCCAGTGATAAAAAAACATTTTAAAACAACACGTAAGGGGAAATGCACCGTTCCAGAAGGTGTTTTTACAGGTCTTGCCGGATTGCTTTAGTGCAGGCGGGCGGTCTTTTGCACCATTGTGAAACGAACCCCGCACATCGGTTTAGCGGTTGTCAAAGCCTGGTCGCCGGGCCACGAGCGCCATGCACCGCGTTTAAAGCCATTTTCTTGTCCGCAGGCCGCTGCTGGCCCTGTTATTGCAGCCGGCCCCGGGTATGAACGGAACAACCACCCAACACAGACAAAGAGGGCAAGACGTGGATCCCATGGTTAAACCGACTGTCAGCACGCAAACCACTTGCCCTTATTGTGGCGTGGGTTGCGGCGTTACGGCGACGCCATCAGGCGTAACCGGCGACGAAAGCCACCCGGCCAATCGGGGGCGGCTGTGTGTGAAAGGTTCGGCGTTGCATGAAACACTGGTGCCCCGGGGAAGGCTGTTGAGGCCCCGAATTGCGGGTGAGGACCGGAGCTGGTCAGAGGCCCTGGACCAGGTATCCAGCGCTATTCGTGATGCAGTCTCCCGGTTCGGCCCGGGGTCGGTGGCTTTTTACTTGTCGGGTCAGTTGTTGACGGAGGACTACTTCGTAGCCAACAAGCTCGCCAAGGGCTTTATTGGTACGCCCCATGTGGATACCAACTCCCGTCTTTGCATGTCCTCGGCAGTGGCCGCCCACAAACGCGCGTTTGGCGAGGACTGTGTGCCAGGGTGTTATGAAGACCTGGAGCTCGCGGACCTTCTGGTGCTGGCGGGTAGCAACGCCGTCTGGGCTCATCCCGTTCTTTACCAGCGGATGCAGGCTTCGCAACGGGCCGGCCGTCGGGTGGTGGTTATAGACCCCCGCCGAACCGCAACGGCAGAGCTTGCGGACATGCACCTCAAACTGAAACCGGGTACCGACACGATTCTGTTTAACGGCTTATTGGTGTGGCTGGTGCAGCACGAAGCCACAGACCAGAGCTACATTGTGGAACACTGCAGCGGGTTTGCACAAACGCTGGCTTGTGCACAAGAGATTGCGCCATCGGTGGTGTCAGTTGCGGCCCAATGCGATCTTGACGAAGACGACGTCGAGAGATTTTACCGCTGGTACGCCGAAACCCCTCTTACTGTGACAGCGTTTTCCCAGGGGGTTAATCAGGCGGTAACCGGCACTGACAAGTGCAACGCCATTATTAACTGCCATCTGGCTACGGGTCGTGTGGGCCGGCCGGGCGCCAGCCCCTTCTCGCTGACCGGCCAGCCCAACGCCATGGGTGGCCGGGAAGTCGGGGGCCTGGCCAATACTCTGGCCGCTCATATGGAATACGACACGGTAGGGGCTCGCGAACAGCTGGCCGGATTCTGGGGTACAGATCGCCTTCCGGAGGGCCCCGGGTTGAAGGCCGTTGATCTGTTTGAGGCCGTGCATCGCGGCGACATCAAGGTACTCTGGATTATGGGTACGAATCCGGCGGTTAGCCTGCCGGATTCGGCGCGGGTTTGTGAAGCGCTGGAACGTTGTCCGACGGTAATCGTGTCCGATTGTATGGCGAATACGGACACCACGGCGTTTGCCGATATTTTGCTACCGGCGGCTGGCTGGGGCGAAAAAGACGGCACCGTAACCAATTCGGAGCGTTGTATTTCCCGCCAGCGCGCCTTCCTGCCTTTGCCCGCCGAGGTTTGGCCAGACTGGCGCATACTGGCTTCGGTGGCGCGCGGGCTTGGGCATGCCAAGGCCTTCCCGTATCAGAGCCCTGGGGATGTTTTCCGGGAGCACGCGGCGCTTTCAAGCCTCGCTTGCAAGGTCAGTGATGGCCGTCAGATGTTTGATATCGGAGCGTTGGCCCACCTGACAGAGGCCCGGTACAACCAACTGAAGCCGATCCAGTGGCCTGTAACGGTGGATGAGGCCGGTGTTGCAACCGGCACCCCCCGATTGTTCGCTGACGGGCGTTTTGTCACAGATGACCGACGGGCCCGGATGGTGCCCATCTCTGCCGGGCTGCCCCGCCAGACCCCAACTCGCCATTATCCTTTCGTGGTCAACACCGGTCGGATTCGTGATCAATGGCACACCATGACACGGACAGCGCTGGCACCGCGGCTTCTGACACATCGCCAGGAACCCTTCGTTGAGATTCACCCGCGCGATGCGCTTCGCCTTGATGTTTGCGAAGGCGCTTTGTGTGAGCTCACCGGCCCCGGGCCTGCGCCCTTTATTGGTCGGGCCCGGATTACATCAGACCAGCGACCCGGGGACGTGTTTATACCGATTCACTGGAGTGGATGTTTTGCGTCACAAAGCGTGGCAACGAATCTGATCTCCGCCGTAACGGACCCGATTTCCGGGCAGCCGGAAAGCAAGCACGGTGTTGCCAGCCTTCGCCGGCTGCCCTGCAGGTGGCAGGCCCGTCTGATGCTGCGCCCTAAAGACGACAGGCAGCTGCGACTAACAGAGCTTTGTGACTACTGGTGCCGCCAGCCCTTGGCCCACAGTGATAGTTGGTGGCTGGCAGGCAGCCAGAGAATGAACTGGGAGTTTGAGGCGACTGGACTGTTGTCGGGAGAACCGCAGATGGTCATGGCCGATTCGGCGCAAGGCCGATTCCGGGCGGCCCGGGTGGTTGATGGCAGGTTGGCGGCCGTTCTTCTGGTGGATAACGCTGTTGATCTCCTGCCGGATCTGGCCTGGCTGGATGAATGCTTTGCCGCGGACCGGCTGAGCCAGGATCAGCGGAACTGTTTACTGGCGGGGCGAGCGGTTGACACAGAAGAGATCGGCGCGCTGGTGTGCAGCTGTTTTCAGGTGGGAGACCGTCAAATCATCAACGCCATCCGTGGCGGGCAGGATACGGTAGAGACACTGGGGAAAGCCCTGAAATGCGGCACCAACTGCGGCTCCTGTGTTCCCGAGATTCAGGAGCTGTTGCAGCATGAGCTGACAGAAGCCGGGTAGCCAGAACCCTGGACCCTGGACCCTGCCTCAGGGTGTCTTGCGCAGCATCGATATGGGAACGCGATAGCGCCGACCGCGGAATTTACCCGTTCCATCTACGGTACAGGTTTTCCGGTTGACCCGGATGATCACTCCGTGGAACTCCCGAGTGCCAGAGCCAAAGGCGACCGCATCCTCTACTTGCCAGGGCGACGGCTGGAGCGCCGGATCGGGGAGCTCGAAAGGTTCACTGGATAAAGGAATCTGGCGCTCAACCGCCCGCTTTGCCAGTGCTTCCCGAACCGCGTCAGAACGACCACTTTCACGCAACTCATCAAGAATGGCGTAGAAGTGCCGGTTGTGGACCGAACCGCGATAACGCTTGCCGGCGCTGTGTTGCAGCAGATGCGCAAACTCATGACAGCAGGTGTGCGCCAAAAGATTGAGCGTGCTCAACTCGCCGCCGAAATAGTCTTGTTTATGGATTTCCCGAGCCGAGAGCCAGCCACTGGCGGTGTCAGGCTGATGTTTGGCCTGAATCATGCGGAGGCCGTAGGTAATCTGATGCTGTTGTAATTGCGGGTCAAAACGATGGTAGGTCGCCTGCCCGGAACCCACACGGCACGCCAGAGTGCTGCCAGGTGCCCGTTGCTGGACGCTGGCTGCGGCGGGTTGCCAGAGTATGCTGTGCGTGACCTCGCACATCACATTGCCAAGATTCTGCGCGTGTATCGTGGATATGATCATAAAGATCAACGATGTCATGTTTACGTGCTAAAAACTATTTCCCCCGCGTATTTTCGCCCGCTTTTTTTGGATTTCGGTGTTTTTGTGGAACAAAAAAGAGAGCCGCAGCAAGGCTGCAGCTCTCTTTTATAAGCGGGTAGGTATTACGCCTCGATTGGCGAACGCCAGTCGTCTGCACCGGACGTGCCGGCAACGGCGTGTTCCCAGGTTACCTTGCGGTAGGACAGGGAAACGGTGACCAGCTGTGTGAAATCAGCGCTGGCGGTGTCCTGGCAGTGTGGCATGTTGCAGTTAACGTCGATGATGGTGGCGTCTTCCAGAATGGTGGAGAAGAAGTGCTCCTGCTTGCCCTCTACAGAGGTGCGGTACCACTTCAATTCTACCTTCGGCAACATTTCGCCAGACGCCAGAGCGTTGTACATCAGCGGTGTGGCTTTGTTCAGTGCGGATGTGAATTTGAACGGCTTGTGCACGCGCTGGCCGGAAGGCTGGCCAGACTGGGGATCTGTGGGAACGGTAACAACGTGGCTGAATTCCTGAACCAGCACTTCGTCTTCGTGCCCTTCAACGTAGATGTTACCGACCGAATCGGATGTGAAGGCACCGGCGGTGATGTTGCCCTGAGTTTGGCCTTCGATAGAGATATAACAAGGAGTTGGCATTGTCTGCTCCGTGACATTTAAGTGAATGTTCGTCCCCGGGGTGTTCCCTGGACGGGCTTTCTCATTACAATGTGTATGCCAACATAATAAAAATCTTTAAAAACAAAGAGATAAAAATATTTCCGGCCGAGGCTTCAGAGTGATGAGCAAACCCTTGCCTGGCGATCGGGCGAGCTTTTGCTGGTCGGGCAACAAGTTGCCCGGATTACAGTCGATAGACGAACGACAGCACGAGGGCGAGCAGCAACAGGACCGACAGCCCTTGCCAGAAGCCCAGCGGATGGCGCTCGATCAGAGGTTTACGATGTTGTTTTTGCCAGTGATGACCGGGCTGGCGCAGATCGAACATAAATTCAGACAGTGCCGGATAACGTTTGTGGGGTTCCGGATGCAGGGCCCGCGCGAGGGCCTCATCCACCCAGCCTGGCAGGTCGTCGCGGTACAGGCGGGCGGGGTGGTAGGTAAGCCGGCGCAACTGGTTCTGATTGCGGATGCCTGGCACGCGGGTGCCGTAGGGCAATTGGCCGGTTAGCAGCTGGTAGGTAATCACACCAAGGGAAAACTGGTCGGCCTGCCAGTTGGTGGGTTCGCCCAGAAAGGTTTCCGGTGCGCTGTAAAGTGCTGCGCCCCGGGGCCAGGTGGGTTCGTTATGCTCCCGGAGTTCCTGCAGGCCGGCGATGCGGGTTGCGCCAAAGTCGATCAGCACTAAGGTGCCCTGGTCGTCGATCAGAATATTGTCCGGCTTCAGGTCCTGGTGCACCATTTCCAACCGGTGAAAAGCCCGCAGCCCCCGGGCTATTTGTTCCACCAACTGGCGCACGGTCTCCAGGGGTGGGTTCGGGTTGTCCAGCAACCATTGCTTGAGACTGGTTCCCTGCACGTATTCGGTGGCCAGGTACAGACAACTGCGTTGCCGTTGTGGCGCAAAGGGTCGCACCACATGGGGGCTGTTGATGCGCTGGGCCACCCATTGCTCCGTGTTGAAGTGTTCCAGCGCTCTGGGGTCTTGCTGCATGTCCATGGCCGGTACTTTGATGGCCACTTGTCGATTGCTGGCCTCGTCCACCGCCAGGTAGACATGGCTGCGGCTGCTGGCATGAATCAGCCGCAGGGCCCGGTAGCCGTCCAACAACTGCCCCGGCAACAGCTCGGGAGCGAACGGCAGTTGGTGGGCATCCAGAGTAATGTCTTCATTGCTCTTTTGAGTGGGTATCGAGTCCACTCGCACAATCTGCGCACTCAGATTATCGTCGCTGCCGTGAGCGAGTGCCGCTGCGATCAACTGCCTGGCTGCAGCGTCCGGATCGTCGCCGGATTCCCGGATGATTCCGGCCATGTCGCCTTCCGACAAGTGCTCGTACACGCCATCGGTTGCCAGCACAAAGGTGTCACCGGGCCACACAGGTACGGTCAGGTAGTCAATGTCCAGTTGCGAGCTCAGGCCCATGGCCCGATTCAGGCAGCTTTCGTCCCGAGACAGCCAGACCCGGTGATCGGTTGTCAGTTGTTCCAGAACCTTACCCTGTAATCGATAAATGCGAGCGTCGCCCACATGGAAGAGGTGGGCTGTGGCGGATTTCAGGATCAGCACACTGAGGGTGCACACATAACCGCGATCCTGATCATACCGGTACCGGCTTTGCCGGGTCTGGGCATGCAGCCAGGCGTTGCTTGCTCGCAATACCCGTTGAGCGGACTGTTTGACCGACCAGCTCTCCGGAGTCGAGTAGTAGTCACTCAAAAACCCCGCGACCGCAGACTCACTGGCAATCTGGCTGACGTTGCTGGAGCTGATGCCGTCGGCGATGGCCACCGCGATGCCTTTGGACTGCAGTTGTTGATTGCCTGGAATAATCAGGCCATGGAAGTCCTGGTTAACCGGCTTGTGGCCTTTGTCCGAGTGCTGGCCAGTGGTAACCGAAAGCTGGGAGATCATGGGTAATTTTGCCTCAGACAACGGCACAAAGCCCGGAAGATGCAGCTTCGGGCTTCGTGCGCTCTGCAGTGGTTTAGTTGGCGCGGGTTTTCACACCCTCGTAGCTGCCAGGGAAGTTACGCTTGGGCGCAGTGCGAATGTGCGTGGCATAGAGAGTAAGACCGGTAAAGGACAGGCCGCCCACCAGATTGCCCAGCACAGTCGGGATCTCGTTCCAGACGAAGTAGTCCAGGATGGAGAACTCGCCGCCCATCATCAGGGCGAACGGGAACAGGAACATGTTGACGATTGAGTGCTCAAAGCCCATGTAAAAGAACAGCATGACCGGCATCCACATGGCCAGCACCTTGCCCGGCACCGTTGTGGAAATCATTGCGCCCACCACACCCAGAGAAACCATCCAGTTGCACAGCATGCCGCGCAGAAAAATCGTTACCCAGCCGGCCGTTCCGTATTCGGCATAGCCCAGAGTGCGGGTTTTGCCTACGCTGGCAATCTTGTCGCCAACGGCGCCTGGGTCGGTGTTAAAGCCGTAGGTGAAGACAAAGGCCATGATCAACGCGACGGTCAGTGCGCCGCCGAAATTGCCCAGAAACACCCAGCCCCAGTGGCGTAGTATGCCTTTGGCGTCGACCCCGGGCCGTTTGTCCAGCAGGGCCAATGGCGTCAGCATGAATACACCGGTGAGCAGGTCGAAGCCCATTAAGTAAAGCATGCAGAATCCGACCGGGAACAGAATGGCGCCGGCCAGCGGGCTGCCGGTCTGAACGGCCACGGTAATGGCAAATACCGCCGCCAAAGCCAGAATGGCGCCGGCCATGAACGCCCGGATCAGCACATCCCGGGTGGCCATGTAAATTTTGGATTCGCCGGCGTCCACCATTTTGGTGACGAATTCCGAAGGCATGATGTAAGACATAGAGTGATCCCCTGGGCTTTTCTGGCCGTCTTTTCGACAGGCGTAAAAAAACGGCATTGCTCTCAGGCCGCCGTTGATTGGCCGGTGTGAGCAGACGCCGTTGTCTGAAACCGTTTTGAGTTTGGGCAGATAACCAAGATCTGCTGAACAAGCCTCAGCAGATGCCGTGCCAGTCTTGAAAAGTTTTAATAAAAGCCTTTTTATTCAATGGTTAATGCGATGAAGTGCGGCCAGGGTTGGTTGCAAACAACCGAAATTTCCTGCACCGGCTCAGTGCGATTTGTACCGCCTTGGTGCGAATGTCAGCGCAGGCTGAACCTGACGGGCAATGCGTAGCTGAACGTTCGGCCAGACATGTCATCCGGCACGGGAGGCAGGGGTGCCGCTTGCTCCAGCATGGAAAGAGCGGCTTTATCCAGCAGCGGGTGGCCAGATTTAGTGCGTAAGCTGCGCCCGATAAGCGAGCCGTCCCGGCGGAATTCAAAGGTGATAACCGGCGCACCTTCCTGGCCCAGACGGCGTGCCCGCCGGGGGTATTCATAAAACCGGGAAAGGTGCCGGCTCAATCTTGACAGGTAGTCATTGACGGCTGAGGGATTGCCAGCGTTCTGTAACGGGACTCGGGATTGCGACTCGGAATCGCCAGTCTCGGGCGACAGGTCAGAGCGTTCGCCTTCTGGCGCCTCTTTTGGCGCAGTATCCGTTGGCTCAGGGGTGCTGATGTCCGAGGTTTCAAGGTGCGTTACCTTTTCTGGCTCTGGCTCTGGCTCTGGCTCTGGCTCTGGGATGGGCGCCTGTTTTGCTTCAGGTTTTGCTTCAGGTTTTGGTTTTGGTTTTGGTTTTGGTTTTGGCTTGGATTTTTGCTCAGGTTCGGGCTTTGCTTCTTCCGCAGGTGCCGGGGTTGTTTTGCCAGCGAGAGAAATCTTGATAGCGGGGGCTGTATTGACGGTCGCATTGCCGAGCTGGTTTATCTCGATGGGCGTCTTGGGCATAGCGGCCATGAGAATCCCCGCGCTCAGCACAACGGAGATGGCCACCAGGCTCAAGCGAACCGCCCTTCCCGTTCCGTTCACGTTTCAGGCTCCGTCAACAGCAGAATTTCTTTATAGCCGCCCTGCTCCAGGGTGCGAAAAAGGCGTTCCAGGTCAGCCATGGCGATGGTGCCGGCGGCGGCTATTTTCAGGGGGTTCTGTGCGTCCGGCTTTGGCAGTTGCTGAAGCAGCGCTTGTTCATCCAGTGTTTCTCCACGGATGCGCCAGTTACCTTTGGCGTCCACCAGCAAGTCGGCACGGGGTGAGTGCTGCTGGGTGCCTGGTGGTGTGGCCGGCAGATCGGGCAAAGCGTCATCGGCGAGTTGGCCGGCTACGATAAAAAACATCAGCAGCAGAAAAACCAGGTTGATGAGCGGTAAAAGCGCTCTCTCCACCCGGTCCATTAGCGACGTGCCGGAGGTGGAGGGCGGAGGTGCCAGTTCGGTCATGGTGTTTCTTCGGTCGCCCGTTTCCAGTGGGTTTGGATACCATCACGTGACAGCTCGCCCAGGGTGGCGGTGAACAGGCTCAGCTGAGCGTTGGGCGCGGTTGTAAGATTGACTTCGGAAATGCCGGCGTGGCGCAATTCAGGCAGCAACTGCGCTATGGGGAGTGTCAGTTCCTGCCACTGTACCTCGCCCGCCTGAGTGACGGTCAGTAATGGCAGTGGTTCGCCTGTGACGGTGCTGCGATTGTCAGTGCTGTTGGCAAGCTCCAGATGATCCACCGGCAGCAGCCGGCTGGTTAGCATAAAAAACACCAGCAGAATGAACACCACATCAATCAAGGGCGTAATGCGAATCGGGAGAGGCCGATTGGGCCTGGGTTCAATCAGTTGCATGGGCGAAGCGTGGTCGGTCGCGATTCTCGAACGCCTGCTCGTTGACAGGTTCAGGTTGGCCGGAAAAAACTTTGGGCGTCACGCTCAGCACAGAAACCAAAGAACCGTTGATCACTTTGTGAATGCGCTTCAGCCGGAATTCTATCCAGGCCGCGAGCGCTGAGAACGGTATGGCGACAATAAGGCCGGCGGCGGTTGTGGTCAGGGCCTCATAGATGCCGCCACTTAGCTGCGACGCATTGGCGCGGCCTTCTGTTGCAGCCATGGCGCTGAAGGCGTCCATCATGCCCAGAACGGTTCCCAGCAGACCAAGCAAGGGCGCAAGGGCGGCGATGACCTCAATAATTTTCAGTGGCGCTTCAAAAGGTTCAAGTGACTGCTGTGCATCTCGCGCAGAAGTTTCGCGTACCTGCTGGCCATCCTTGTTTTTCTGAAGCGCCTCAATGGTATTGGTTATCAGATTTTGCAGGGGGTTCAGTTTCGCCCAGCGGCTTGTTTGCTCACGAATGGCCTGAGGGTTCACTCTGGCAGGGTCCTGTTGCCAAAGCGTAATAGTGGTTTTAAGTTTTTTGGACAATCTGGGCGCGTAAAGTGCGCCCAAAAGTATCAGATAGATAAACGTGACGAGGCCCAGCACGGCCATCCCAAGCAGCACCAGCATCACCGGGCCACCCATGGCTAACAGTTGGTTGAGCGGGCCATCCGCCGCAGTGGAACTGAGTGGACCCAGGAGATTATTCATGGCTTTTAGTGCCTTTTCGTAAGCTTGATGCAAATCATAACGATTATCGTTGAATTTGCAAGTATGTAATCTTCCAGGTTCCGGGCCTCTGTTAGAATTCATGTCGCTGTTGAACGCACTCTTGCGAACGATTTGATTTGAAACCGGAGGCCGTACTATCTGCACACAATCCCTTCATAACAGAGCCATTCTGCGGTGCTGATCAGCCGTTGGTTAAACAGTCTGGTGAATCGGGCAGTGCTTCTGGTTGTCGGTGTTGTGGTTCTGACAGCGTTGTTGGTTGCGCTCACCGGTTCGCTCCTCAGCCGGGCCGAACTTGAGCAGCAAGCCACAAAGCAGGTGGCCACCATTGCACAATTGGTTGCAGGCGAGCTGGATGACAAGCTGTCAAAGCGTCGGGAAGCACTCACACACGTGGCCCAGGGATTCACCATGAGTGGAATCGCTTTTGAGGCGCGCGCGAAAATACTGATGCGTCGGCAGGCCGCACTAAAGCACCTTTTCGATGGTCTCTACCTGATCGATGCCCAGGGTAAAATACTTGCCGAGTACCCTGAGGCGCTGAATATGATCGGGATGGACGTCAGCAGCCGCCCATACTTTCGCCAGGTCTCGGGGCAACTGACTCCGTTGGTTAGCCAGCCATACCGTTCGTACTATCAGGGAAAGCCCGCCGTTATGGTGGCGGCTCCTGTGTTCGACCATCAGCAGCGTTTTATTGGCATGCTCGGGGGCGCAATTTCGCTTGCCGGGGAGCATCTGATTAAAGATTTGTCCGATATTCGCATTGGCAAAACCGGTTACCTGGCCATAGTGACGCGCAGTGGGACGGCTCTGGCAAATGGCCGCACCGGTGATGTCATGCAGTTGCTAAAAAGCACCAACCCGATACTCCAGGGCGCCATGGATGGTCTTGAGGGAACGGCCAACACGCGTAACAGCGAGGGCGAGAATATTATCCTGTCGGTACAGCAGATGCTTGAAGTGCCCTGGTTTGTGGCAGCCGCGTGGCCGGCCCGGGAAGCCTATGCACCTGCCACGCGTATTAAGGATGCCTTTTTGTGGATGTTGCTGGCCGTGATCCTGTTGGTTGTTCCGCTTGCCATGTGGCGTTTTCGTCGCCTCATGGCGCCGTTACAGGACCTGGGGCAACAGGTGCATGAGCGCCATCTGGGCGTGCGAACCAAACCTGTCGGTGGCGTTGGGGGCTCGGAAATTCGCCAGGTGGCCGATATATTTAACATGGTGATGGATGAGCGCGACGATGTTCTGAGCTCTCTGGCCGAGCGGGAGGCGTTTTTCCGTTCACTGACCCGTGGCGCGCCCATCGGCATTGTGCAGGCCGATGTTCTTGGTCGTATCGAGTTTGTGAATCCGGTATTTGAAAGCATTGTTGGCAGGACGTTGGCCGAGCTTGGCGGCACGCCCTTGTTCGACTGCATCCTGGAAGGTGATCGCAAGGCCGTTACAGATGGCTGGCACCAGGCCCTGCACCAGCAGGCCGTGTTCAGTGAGCGCTTCCGGCTGCAGGAGCTGAACGCTGGCCGCCCGGTTTGGTGCGAGGTGATGACGGCCACGCTTGAAACATCGGAAAAGGTGATGGGTACCATCACGGTTGTGCGGGATATTTCTCATGAGCTTGAAGTAGAGGAAGCGCTGCGGGACGAGCAACAACGAGCGGAAAACATACTGGGAGTGATGCAGGACGGCGTGCTGATGGCAGACACGGGCGGGGTTATTCGCTACGCAAATCACGCGGTAGGTCGTTTCCTGGACGCTGACGGAGAATACGTGGGCAAAAACGTGTTTGAACTGGTTAGCATTGATCACGAAGACCAGGCGCTCAGCCATGAGTGGTTTCTTGAGCGCGACGATCTTGACAGCCTCTACGTTACCTTGCGCAATTGCAGCGAGGGTATTTTTGATGTGGATCTCAGCATGATTCACATTCGTCAGGGGCGGAAGGATGAACGGCTGGTATTTGTGCTGCGGGATGATACGGAGCGCCGGCGTGAAGAAGAACGATTGTCCTGGGAAGCGACGCACGACAGCCTTACTCACCTGTTGAACCGTCGCGCCTTCATGGTGTCGCTGAATAAATGTCTTGGTGAAGCGGCGCGTCAAAGCGCGAGTTCGGTGCTGTTGCTGATTGATCTCGACCACTTCAAACCCGTGAACGATGAAGGTGGGCATTTGCTCGGTGATGAGCTGCTCCGGCGCCTCGCGGATCTGTTCCAGGAGACGGTACGCCGCGCGGATACGGTTGCCCGGCTTGGCGGTGACGAGTTTGGTATTATTCTGCCGGCGTGCGGTTTGGCCAGGGCACAAGCGCTTGCCGAGCGTATTTGTGCCGGGGTTGAGGCCCTTGAGGTGGAGCAGGACGGGCGCCGGTTCGGAGTCACCGCCAGTATTGGTATGACCGAACTGGTGGCTGCAGATCGCGACCCCAAAGACGTGATCGCACGGGCAGATGAAGGCGCTTATCTTGCGAAATCCCAGGGCCGCAACCGGGTAGCAATAACGCCCGCGCCAGGGCAATAATCAGCGTGCGCATGCCTGCGTTATCACGGGCGCCATGCGCAGAACTCTGCGGATCTGAGCTTGGGGGTCTGGCACAGCGTTTCGGTTGCCAATTGCACATCCGCAACGTAATACAATGACGCCAACCCCAGCCTGTCCCGACCCAGGTTGTGGAACACCATACCAAACGCGATATCGCCGGCGGTAAAACGCTCGTGATGGGCTGCAAAGTACTCAGCAGGTTTGGCCAGGATCTCGTCATCAAGAAGCGCCTGAACACGGCTTGCGCCCCCGTGGTAGGCCTGAACCAATAACAGCATGAACAGTTCATTGCGTTTGCTTTGCGGCAGGTGGCCAAAACGCATGTCGAACGCCGGCTGAAGATTGCGGGCGTTCTGGTGCATCAGGCGCAGCGCACAATCGATTTGCGCCAGACGATGCCAATAGTTTTGTGGTTTGATCTGGCAGTCGTTCAGTGCGGACGGTGAAAGCTGAAGAATGCCCTTGGCGTTGGCGCTGGAGTGCGCGCGCACCTGCCCCCCGCTTTCAATCAGAATTTGCCCGGCCAGATATCGGGTCAGAACCTCGGGCAGCTTA
Organism: Marinobacter antarcticus; assembly: GCF_011049865.1. Classification (GTDB taxonomy): domain Bacteria; phylum Pseudomonadota; class Gammaproteobacteria; order Pseudomonadales; family Oleiphilaceae; genus Marinobacter; species Marinobacter antarcticus_A. The sequence continues at coordinate 70,278 of NZ_DRGY01000046.1, forward strand.
AAACGATTTTGCTCGCTCCGGCGCTGAATAATGTACATGAGCGCATCGTGCAAAGAGCCGGGCTGTTCGCGGGTGGCGAACGAGAGGTCATCCCAGGCGCCCCACACGCGATCTGTTGCCTGTGAGCCCAGATACCGGTTAACGGAGGCGTCCAGATCAACATGGGGCTGGTCACAGGCCAGGGCAAACGGATAACCCCTTGTGTCAGCATCACCGGCAATCCATTCGTCGGTCCGCCCGTCGTCGTGCAGCGACTGGCGGATATCGTTCAAGTATTTTTGCGTTGTTGCACTGTCGTCACCATTACTGATCCAGCCCAGAAACTCCCCCCGCATGTCGAACAGAATGTGGCGATCCGGGTTTGAGCAATATCCCGACTCTTCCAGTACCCAGCGACGGATGGTGAGAATGTTCTTGTAAACGCCCTGGCTCACCCAGTAAGGCGAATTCCTCACAATAGCTTTCCAGCCGGCGGGGGCAGCAGGTTCATCCCTGGCCTGATCCTCTTCGGCCAGCGCAGGCACTTGCACGAGCGTGGTCAGGATGAAAATCAGGACAAGCTGACGTAAGCTTGCGAATAGTGAGTTCATAAACGATAGGTCCGTGATAACCCGAGCACCACAATAACAAATGGGCGCTACTATGAAGCAGTCTGAATATCTTCGTTACGATGCCACTGCATTGGCGGATCTGATACGCCGTGGTGAAGTGACCTCCGGTGAAGTATGCGAGGCTGCAGTGCAACGGGCAACCTCTGTGAACGGTTCTCTTAATGCGATCTGCTCGCCCCAGTTTACCGATGCGCTGAAGCAGGATTTTCCTGAGCAAGGCGTGTTTGCTGGTGTTCCTCTGTTACTCAAGGATCTGGCGCAGGAACAGGCTGGTCAACCCTGCACCTATGGCAGTCGCAGCTTTAAAAATAATATTGCGTCACAGGATTCCGAGTTTGTGCGCCGGGCCCGCGCAGGCGGGCTGGTTTTTTTAGGGCGAACGGCAACGCCGGAGTTCGGTCTCAAGGCGATTACTGAATCGGAACTGTGGGGGCCATCGCGCAACCCCTGGAACACTCAGCTAACTCCCGGTGGCTCAAGCGGCGGCTCCGGCGCCTCCGTTGCGGCCGGCATTGTGCCCATGGCCGGGGCCAACGACGGTGGCGGCTCCATCCGGATACCCGCAGCCTATAACGGACTGTTCGGGCTCAAACCCTCTCGTGGTCGCATTTCCAGTGGCCCCCTTGCAGGCGAATCCTGGACCGGCGCCTCCACGGACCATGTGGTTACCCGCACCGTGCGCGACAGCGCAGCCATGCTGGACGTGCTGCGTGGCGCGGCGCCCGGCGATCCATTTGTTATCCCGGCCCCGGGCTCCGCTTATGGGGATTTGATGCGAAAATCACCGGGCAATCTGAAGATTGGCGTGTTCACGTCGTCTCCCTACAACACGTCGGTTGCGCCGGAATGCATGGCGGCGGTTGAGGAAACGGCGCGAATTCTGGAAGGCCTGGGGCACAAGGTTGAATACGCCCGGCCGGAGTTTGATGGTATGGCACTGGCACGCTGCTATCTGGGTCTTTATTTTGGTGAGGTTGCCGCCATGATGGCGAAGGCCAAGGACCAGTTTGGCGCCAGGGACAGCGATTTTGAGCTGGATACCCGGCTGATTGGAATGCTGGGCAACACCATGCCGCTGTCAGATTACGTGCTTCGCCGCCAGCAATGGAACGAGTTCGCCCGTGCCCTGGCGGTCTTTTTTGGCCGTTATGATCTCTACCTGTGCCCCACCACCGGCCAATTGCCCGCCCGCATCGGTGAGTTGGAAACACCGGCACACCTGAAGCTGGCGGCAAAGCTGATGTTGGCGCTCAAAGCCGGGAAAACGCTGCATCGCAGCGGCCAGGTAGATCAGATGGCGATGGAAAGTCTCGCTCGAACGCCGTTTACACAGTTTGCCAATCTCACCGGAACCCCCGCCATGTCGGTGCCCATGCACTGGACAGCCGAGGGCCTTCCGGTTGGCGTGCAGTTTGGCGCATCCCATGGTGGTGAGGACGTATTGCTGCAATTGGCGGCCGAGCTTGAAGAGGCTGCGCCCTGGCTTGGTTATTACGAGCGACTTGAAAATGCGTTCCCGGCTGCGGGTTGATACTTTTAACGTTGCGACCTTGCGGGTTGTGATCCGTTGACGTAAAGCCCACGTTTATCTTTGTATGCCTAACAGGCTATGCTGTACATCAGGGAGATCTTCTTCCTGAAATACCCTGATGGCATCGAGGAGGCGAGCGTATTATGAACCAACCGATGGCAATCGACGATCTGGTATCCGTAGCACAGGCAGAAGCCATGGGGGAGCTTGACGCTCCCATGATGGCGATTGTTCTGGCCAGCGAACAAAGCTATGACTTGCCCATTAACTCACTGGAAACCGATGCCGACAAGGCACGCTGGGGACTGATTCTCCGCGCTGCCCGCGAACATGTTGAGGCAGACGCCGTGGCGGTTCTCTACCCCGCATGGACAACCATCCGCCACAAAAAAACAAAACCGGCACAGGAGGAAGGCATTGAAACCTCGGCTGAGGCCGTGGTGGACAGCTCTCAAGACCGCACCGAGGACGAGTCAAGCGAGCCAATAGACACGTTGTTCGTGCAGCTCCATACCCGGGATCACGTGTACTGGAGAGGGTTTGAACAGATCCGTGATCCGAAGCATCAACGCATCATCGGCTTTCGCCGAATCAAGGCGTTGTCTACGGATTACAAGCGTGATGAGGAACCTTCGGTTGCATCCTGGCTCAGCACTTTGTTTGAGCCTCTGCCCGAGCACGGCGAAGAAAGTGATTTGGACCTTGAGTTGTCTGACCTTCTGGAAGAGCCCGAAGTAAGCGCGGCGCTTTATCCACGGCAGCTGCGAGCGCTGCACTGATCTGACACTGTGAAGTCGTAAAGCAAAAGCCGGGCTTATTAACAGCCCGGCTTTTCGGGTTTTAACCGTAACGTCTCTAAATAGAGCTCGCCCGCTCTGCCACCCACATCAAGCTTACGGCGCCTACGCCCAGAAGAATCAGCGGCACCACAATCCGTTGATACACCTTAACGTGTGCCAGGGCATACAGCAGTGGGAAGCCAATGATCAGCAAGCCTAGCTGCCCAAACTCCACGCCCAGATTGAAGCCAGCGAGGGCAACCGCCAGGTTGGAAATACCGCCGGTCAGGTCGGCCAACACGCTGGCAAAGCCGAAGCCGTGCACCAGCCCGAACGCGAACGCCAGCTTCCAGGTTTTCCGGCCCAGAAAGGGCCAGACTACATTGAGCGCGGCTGCGGCGATGGAGAGCGCAATCACGATTTCTACCCAAGCTATCGGCAGCCTGATTATATTCAATGCAGACAGTGCCAGAGTAATCGAGTGGGCCACCGTAAAGGCCGTCACGATGCCTGTTAACTGCAGCAACCGTGATTTTAATGATCGATCTTTGCCCTGGTCTTGCTGTTCGCGGGTGATCAACGTAGCCGGCAATATCAGCACTAACAGAAACAATATGTGATCGAGCCCCGCCAGCAAGTGAACAATGCCCTCATAGAGAAACGTTTTGAAGGTGCTCCACGCCCCAATCGGACCCGCGGTGAGGTCAACAATCTGCTGCTCGGGAGACAACACCGTGAGAGACCGGGTGTCTCCCGAGGTGATCTCGACCAGCCCCCGGTGCAGGCTGTCCCGATCGAACAGCAGCGTGTACTTGATCTGTTCCGGAAGCTCGCCGTCAGGGCACTCAACCCGGTACCGGGCGGCCAGATAAGGACCGTCGCTGTGTGAGCTCAAACCCCAGTCCTGCCCCCTGAGCTGACAGGCGCCCTGCTCGGTGGTCAGAGTAATGGCGTTTTCAACCGTTTGCGTGGCGAGGTTCCGCTGGGCACGAAGTTCCTGGCCCGTTACGTTCTGGTCACCGTTTGCGTCCAGGGGAACCAGCAACGCCAGGTCTCGCAGGGCCACATCAATTCTTACCTCGGAGGCATCCATGTCCACGTAAAGAAAGCTGTCACTCGCCTTGTGGGCCAGGGCCGAGCCTGCGAAAGCCAACATGGCTACCATGGCCAAAAGCTGTTTGGCGGACATCACGACTCCTCCGGATAGCGGGCGTCCGCTTGATTGTGCTGTTTAAGCCAGGCACGTAGCTGGCTGAGCGCTGCGCTGTCTTGCGCCGCAATAGCGGCTCTGAGTGCCAGGCGGGTATCCAGGGGTTCGCGTTGTGTTGCCCAATTGGATATCGCATGCGCGGCGGCATCCTCTGGTCGCTGGTCGATATCCAGCTCGAAGCGGGCCAGATCACGTTGATGCAACATGGAGCCGCGCCATATAGCTTCTTCAAACCGCTCTCGCAACCGGGAAGCCAGGGCCTGTTCGCCTGGATCGTTCACGCGTCGCATGGCGATGGCGCGAATAACCGCCAGATTGTCTACGGCCTCATAACCTTCAGTGAGAACCAGAGCCTGTTCGGGATTGTCATTCTGAACGTACCAGTCCGCCAACTGTGCCCGAATGTACAAATCATCCGGATCCTGGCTCAGCACCTGCTGCCAGTGCCCGGCGGCAGAGGCGTAGCCGAGTTGTGCGGCAATGTCGCCCAGCGTGCCCTGGGCCCAGAGGTAACCCTGGTTGTTTGCGCCGTTTCCGAACCGGGTTACGGCGGCCAGCTTGTTGTACGCGGATTCGGCGGCTCCGGTGCGGGCGGCCACCTGGGCGTGACAGCTCGCCGCGATCAAGCCTGGGCGTTCTGCCGTTAACTGCTCACAGAATGCCTGTGCCTCGTTATAATTTCCCTGAACAATCTCGATGTTGGCCAAGGTTAACAGCGCCTGAGCTCTTTGCGTCGGCACATCAGAGCGGCTGAGCACGGTTTTGAAGTCTTGGCGTGCCGCATCAAACTGATGAAGGCTCTGGGCCAGCGTTCCCCTTAGCACCCGCAATGAATCTGTTAAGTCCTGCCCTGCCTGTTGCTTGAAGAGTCGTTCGGCATAGCCCAGAAAACGGGGATCGCCACTGCGGCGTGCCTCCGAAATCAATCGTTTTACTTCCCGGGCCATGGCTTCCGGGGAAGAAGGGACACGGTCATTGGCGGGCGCAGACGCAGGC
>NZ_DRGY01000047.1 GCF_011049865.1 Marinobacter antarcticus
ATGCTGAGTGCCGCGCCGGCAGCGTTCGGACAAGAGGTCACACCCGCCCAGATTGAAGCCCTCAAGGACCGCATTGAGGGTATTGATGACTGGCTGGCAGACGCCGAGAAGGATCGCTCCGCTGCGGAGCGACAGCTTGCCGATGTTGAACGCACTATTAGCCGACTGACCCGGGAACGGAGATCTTTGCGTGAGCAGGTGAAAGAGCAGCAGCAGCGTCTTGTTGAACTGCAAGGTGAAGAACAGAAACTGACGCAAACCCTGGAGCGTCAGCGCGAGAGCTTGAAAAAACAGATCCGCACCGCCTGGATGGAAGGCGACGCGCCAGCTTTGAAAGTGCTGCTTAATGAAATCGATCCAGACAACATTGCCCGGACCATGACCTACTATGAATACCTGAGCCAGAACACCATTACCCGGCTGGAAGCATTCCATAAAAACCTGAAAGACCTCCAAGTGACCCGTGCCTCCGTACAGAGCACCCGGGCCGAGCTAGCGAAAACTGAAAAAGGCGTGGCTCAGCGGCAAAAAGAACTGGAATCGTCCCGCCAGGATCGCAAGAAAACACTGGCGTCGCTCAATCAGGATATCCGCAGCCGACGCAACGAAAAAGACGAGCTGGAATCCGATCGCAAGCGGTTGGAGAATCTGCTGTCCGAAGTGCAGCAAGCCATTGCCACCATCCCGTCACCTAACGAATCAGAGCCCTTTTCATCGCTCCGAAACAAACTGCCCTGGCCCGCACAAGGCAAGGTTGTGAGCCGGTTTGGCGATGAGTACGCAGAGGGCAAACTGCGCAGAAACGGCTTGCTCATCCAGACAAAAGAAGAAGCCGAAGTAAAAGCCATTCACTATGGTCGGGTTGTTTTCGCCAACTGGCTTCGCGGCTTCGGCCTGATAACAATTATTGATCACGGTGACGGCTACATGACACTCTATGGTCACAGCAGCAGCTTGTTTACCAGCCCCGGCGACTGGGTTGCGGCAGGGCAAGCCATCGCCTTGACCGGGCGAACGGGTGGCACAGAAAACCCGGCGCTCTACTTTGAGGTGCGCCATAACGGAAAGCCAGACAACCCGGGGCGCTGGTTAGGCAACTGAACTTCCGCGGCAGGGCTGACAAATGCTCTCGTGGGCGCCATACTGTCGAAAACAGGGAACTCTGCCCATTATTCTGCTCAACTCTGTGTCCAACTATCGGAATAACCACGGGATATGTGAATGAAACGGGTCCAAAGCACACTCCAAGCCTTACCTTTGCGCTCTGCCATCCTTGCGGCATGTTTCATCACCATTCCCGGAATGGCGTTCGCCCAGGATAGCCCTCAGGGCAATACGCAGGTTCTGAACGGCATTCAGGACGGCGAGAGTGTTGAAATCACCCTGCCCGACCCAGAAAAACAATTGCCACTGGACGACCTGCGCAAATTTACCGAGGTCTTCAGTCGCATCAAGGCAGCCTATGTTGAGGAAGTAGGCGACAGGCAATTACTGGAAAGCGCCATTAAGGGCATGCTCTCGGATCTCGACCCGCACTCTACCTATCTTGCCCCGAAAGACTATGAAAAGCTTGAAGAAAGCACTTCGGGCGAGTTTGGCGGCCTGGGTATTGAAGTAGGCCTGGAGAACGGTTTCATAAAGGTTATCTCGCCGATTGATGATACACCTGCACAGCAAGCCGGCGTTCTGGCAGGCGATCTGATCATCAAACTTGATAAAAAGCCCGTAAAAGGCATGGGCCTTGAAGAAGCTGTTCAGCTCATGCGCGGCAAACCTGGCACCATTCTGACCCTGACCATCATGCGTGAAGGTGAAACCGCGCCCGTTGAGATTGACGTTGAGCGGGATGTCATCAAGGTTACCAGCGTAAAAAGCCGCATGATTGAAAACGGCTACGGTTACGTACGCCTGACCCAGTTTCAGGCGGAGACCGGTGAAGAATTCACCAAGACTCTGAATAAGCTCAAAAAGGAAAATGGCGGCGATCTCGACGGCTTGGTGCTTGATCTGCGCAATAATCCGGGCGGTATATTACAAGCGGCGGTTGCCACAGCAGACGCATTGCTGAACGACGGGCTTATTGTGTATACCGAAGGCAGAATCCAGAGTTCGCGCCTTCGGTTCAGCGCCAAAGACGGTGATGTCATGGACGGCACTCCGATCGTTGTTCTGATCAACGGTGGTTCAGCGTCTGCGTCCGAAATCGTTGCGGGCGCCCTGCAGGACCAAAGGCGTGCCGTCATCATGGGCACTCAATCCTTTGGCAAGGGCAGCGTCCAGACGGTTATACCGCTGGATGAAACCCACGCCATTAAAATGACAACGGCGCGTTATTACACGCCCAATGGGCGCTCTATCCAAGCCACCGGTATCAAGCCGGATATCGAAGTGCGGCCGGCGGAACTCAAAGAACTGGATAGCCGGCCATTCTTTACCGAGGCAGACCTGAGCGGCCATCTGATTGGCCAGGATGAAAAAGCCAAAGGTGATGAAAAGCAGTCGGCAAACAAGGAGCAAATCGAGGCCATGACGGATCGTGATTTTCAGCTTCGATCGGCGCTAAATCTGCTCAAAGGGATGAATATTCTCAATTCCGAGGGAGCACACGTCGCAAAGTGAAGTTGCTCCACACCCTGGCCCTGGGGGCCTTTATCACTTTGGCTGCCAGCCCGGCGACGGCTGAACCGGCGAAAGGCGACGTGCCGCCCACCATTGCCATTATTATCGATGACATGGGGCACAACCTTTACGAAGGCGAGCGTCTGTCCAGGCTCGATCAGCCACTGACGCTGTCGTTTCTGCCCTACCGCCCGCATACAGACGCTCTTGTCCGCCTGGCACATAGCCATAATAAAGAGATCATGCTGCATTCTCCCATGGCCAATACCAGGCATTTTGGCCTCGGGCCCGGCGGGTTAACTCCGAATATGGACGAGAAAAGCATCACGGCCACTTTGCGCCGCGCCCTGCAATCCATCCCCTATGTGCAAGGGGTGAATAACCATATGGGCAGTCTGTTAACACAGCAGCTCAAACCCATGGACTGGGTGATGAAAGAGCTGTATCACTATCCGGTTTATTTTGTCGATAGCCGAACAATTGCCTCGTCCATCGCAGCCGATGTGGCACAGGCTTACCAAATTCCTACCTTGTCACGGGATATATTTCTGGATCACGAACAGACGGAAGAATTCCTGGATAAACAGTTCAAAGAACTGATCAAGCGGGCGAGGGAAAACGGCAGCGCCATTGCGATAGCGCACCCACACAAGGTGACGGTGGACTATCTGGAAAAACATCTGCCATTACTGGATGAGCAGGGAATTGGCATCGCAACGGTGAGCGGGCTCTGGGCGATTCGTAACAACAACCGGAGCATGTTTGCAGAGGGAGAAAAGCAGACCATTCGGCCTGCTTTCGCTAAAAAAGACTAGTCCCGAACTTCGATTCCTTGAACCTTCATAAATGCCTTGGCCTCGGGAATTGTGTGCTCGCCAAAGTGAAATATAGACGCCGCCAATACGGCATCTGCGCGCCCTTTGGTAACGCCATCTGCCAGATGCTGCAGCTCGCCCACACCGCCTGAGGCAATCACCGGAACAACCACCGCATCGCTGACCGCACGGGTCAGGCCAAGATCAAAACCGATTTTGGTTCCGTCTCTGTCCATACTTGTGAGCAACAGCTCGCCGGCACCCATTTCAACCATTTTGCGCGCCCAGTCCACCGCATTCAGCCCGGTTGGCTTGCGGCCGCCGTGGGTAAAGATCTCCCAGCGCAGCGCTTCGCCTTCGGCGCTGACTTGCTTGGCATCAATAGCCACCACAATGCACTGGCTACCAAAACGCTCTGCCGCCTCGCGCACAAACTCCGGGTTGAAGACCGCGGCTGTGTTAATAGCCACTTTATCGGCGCCGGCGTTCAGCAACTTGCGGATATCGTCTACGGTGCGCACACCGCCGCCAACCGTCAGCGGAATGAACACCTCTGCCGCCATCCGCTCAACGGTTTCGTAGGTTGTATCCCGGCTTTCGTGACTTGCCGTAATGTCCAGAAAAGTAATCTCGTCGGCACCCTGCTCGTTGTAACGACGAGCCACTTCCACCGGGTCGCCGGCATCCCGGATGTCCACAAAGTTGACGCCTTTTACCACACGCCCTCTGTCCACATCCAGGCAGGGAATAATACGTTTCGCCAGTGTCATAAAATCTACCTTGATCAGCCTTTCAGGGTGTCACAGAACGCTTGGGCTTGGGCAACATCCAGAGTGCCCTCGTAGATAGCGCGGCCGGTGATGGCGCCGATGATGCCCTTGTGAGCGAACGGCGCCAGGCGCTTGAGGTCGTCCATGTTGGTCACACCTCCGGATGCGATAACCGGAATACCACCTTCTTCTGCCAGAGCCGCGGTGGCTTCCACATTAACGCCCTGCATCATGCCGTCGCGATTGATATCCGTGTAAACAATCGCCTCAACGCCATCGTTGGCAAAGCGCTTGGCCAGATCCGTCGCCATCACCTCCGTCACTTCCGCCCAGCCGTCGGTGGCTACACGGCCGTCTTTCGCATCCAGTCCGACAATGATGTGCCCGGGAAAGCGCTTGCACATATCGGTCACAAATTCCGGTTCTTTCACCGCCTTAGTTCCGATAATGACCCACTGCACGCCGGCTTTTAGATACGCTTCAATGGTTTCAGCGGAACGAATGCCGCCGCCGATCTGTATCGGCAAATCCGGGTACTTGCGGGCAATCGCCTGAACGATTTCTCCATTAACCGGCTCGCCTGCAAACGCGCCGTTCAGATCCACAAGGTGCAGGCGCCGGGCGCCGGCTTCCACCCAACGGGTAGCCATATCAACCGGGTCGCCGCCGAACACGGTGGAATCGTCCATCCGGCCCTGGCGTAACCGCACGCATCGGCCGTCTTTGAGATCAATGGCGGGAATAATCAGCATGTTCCGTTCCAGTCAGTAAAGTTCCTGAGTAACTGCAGCCCTGCGCCGGCACTTTTCTCCGGGTGAAACTGCACGGCGAAAATATTGTTGCGGGCCACAGCCGCCGCCAGATCAACGCCGTAATGACTGCGCCCGGCTATATCGGCGTTATCTTCGGCCTCAGCGTAATAGCTGTGCACGAAATAGAAGCGGTCACCGTCGGGAATGCCCTGCCACAGCGGATGCTGCACAGTATGATAAACCTGATTCCACCCCATATGAGGGACCTTCAGGCGCACGCCGTTTTCCACCAGGTTCTCACCGAAAAAGCGCACCCTGGAAGGAAACAGATTGATACAGTCAACGCCACCGTTTTCCTCACTGCGCGACATAAGCGCCTGCATGCCAACGCAAATTCCCAGAAACGGCCGGTCGCGGGACACTTCCCGCACCAGCTTGTCGACGCCCAACCGGCGAATCTCCGCCATGCAATCACGTATAGCGCCAACGCCGGGCAGAATCACCCGGTCTGCTTCACGAATCTGGTCTGCGTTGTCGGTTACCAGAACCCTGGTATCCGGGGCGACATGCTCTACCGCCTTGCGGGCAGAGTGAAGGTTCCCCATGCCGTAGTCGATGATGGCAACGGTTTTCATGGTTGGTGCGGTGTCCTTAATTGACTAGGGGCGGCCAAGCGCAACGGTTTACAGCAAGCCTTTGGTCGACGGTGTAATACCCGCCATGCGCTCATCCATTTCTATAGCCATGCGCAGGGCCCGGCCGAATGCTTTGAACACGGTTTCGATCTGGTGGTGGGTGTTCTTGCCCCTAAGGTTGTCGATGTGCATTGTCACCAGCGCGTGGTTGATAAAACCGCGGAAGAATTCTTCAAACAAATCCACATCAAATCCACCCACAGAGCTGCGGGTAAAAGGCACTTCCATAATCAGGCCCGGGCGGCCGGAGAGATCAATCACCACGCGGGAAAGCGCCTCATCAAGCGGCACATAAGCGTGGCCGTAACGGCGGATGCCTTTTTTATCACCCACCGCCTGCTTGAACGCCTGGCCCAGGGTGATACCAACGTCTTCTACCGTGTGGTGGTCATCAATGTGCAAGTCGCCCTTGGACACGATGGTGAGATCGATCAATCCATGACGGGAAATTTGCTCCATCATGTGCTCGAGAAACGGCACTCCGGTATCAAAACTGGATTTACCAGTGCCGTCGAGATTGATTTCAACGCTGATCTGGGTTTCAAGGGTATTTCTTTCTACCCGAGCCTTACGTTCGGCCATGGGGACTCCGTAGCAAATTTAGGTGGCACAACGCCGACAAACTTTATTCAAGCATTATACCTTCTGGCAGCCGGGAAATCAGAATGCCGCCTTCAAGTTTTTCATATAAGTATCCACCAGACCGTTGAACTCGTGTTTGATCACGGGGCTGATAGCGAGTTTCAGCAAGCCCGGCAGCGGTAATGTCAGCTCGGCGCTGGTCTGAAATTTCAGTGCTGTGACCTTGTCGCCCTTCGCTGTCAGCGCCCAGGAGCCACGCACCAGCCCGTTACCCTCTCCTTTTACCGGCTCCCAGGTAATTTTGCCCGCGTCTTTGTTTGCAACGTATTTGCTGGCGTATACAGACTGGATGGCGTGCTTGTCGACGCCCACTTTTTCCATTTCCCAACGGTAGGTGTTGCCTCCCAGATCCGTCAGTTTATGCACTTTCGGAAAGTAGCTTGCAGAGCGGGGTACATCGGCCAGCAATTCAAAAACCTCGTCATAGCCGGCCGAAATCTCAAGTTCCCGGTTCAGTTCAATTGAAACAGTAATAGCCACAGCGAACTCCTTTTTTTGTTTGTGCGTATCAGTACAGTAGGCGACAACAGGTGCATTTTGGCCCAACACTACGGCATTGTCATACTCCTGCCCTGTTAATTTGTTAACCCTGCGTTATCCTTAACCTTATTCATTCTCGCATTCGCTCCGAATCCTGAAAGCTTGCGCAACAAGAAAGGAAGCCTGAAACATGAAAGCCATACGTTATGCGCTGATTGCCATAGTGGCACTTATCGTTCTCGCGATTATCGCGATAGCGATTGCCGTGGCCGTGATCAACCCGAACGATTACAAGCCACAAATCGAAAAGGTGGTTGAAGAAAACACCAACCTTGACCTCATTCTGGACGGAGATATTGGCTGGTCTTTTATTCCTCTCGGGCTTGAGTTGAATGATGTAGAAGCCACACTGGATGGTGAACGTCTCGTTGCACTGAAAAAACTGGTTGCTCAAGTCGACTTCTGGTCGCTGATTGCCATGTCGCCTCAGGTCAGCACCTTCGTGCTGGATGGCCTGGATGCGCGCTTGAGCGTCAACGAACAGGGAGAGGGCAACTGGACCCGCATCATGCCCGAGCCGGCAGAAGGCAAGGGTGAAAAGGGCAAACCCGATACCGCCAGCACCACCGAGCAGAAAACTGACGGCGAACAGGGGGACAGTCAGCCGCTGAACTTCAATGTCGACAATGTTCAGATCAGCAATGCCCAGATCCACTATGACGATCAGAGTACCGGCCAGAACGTAACGCTGGAAAACTTCAAAGTGAACGCCAGCAACATTACCCTCGGCTCCGAGTTTCCGTTGGAAATAGGCTTTCGTGTAGAAACCGCAAAACCTCAGTTCATCGTTGATGGAACGATAGAGGCCAAGCTTGCGGCTAACGAAGCGCTGAATGATTTTGCCGTTTCCGGCCTGGAAGCTGTATTCAAAATGAACGGCGAATCGTTTGGCGACAAGTCAGTTACCGCAAAGCTGAGTGGTTCGGCTAAAGCCAATCTGGAAAACGAAACGGCGACTCTGAGCGACTTTACCGCCAGCCTCGCCAACCTGTCACTCGACACCAACCTTGATGTGAAGGGCTTTGGCGACAAACCTACACTGAAAGGTAACGTAGCGATCAACGAGTTTTCTCTCAAGGATCTGCTCGAAAATCTGGGCCAGCCCGCCATCGCAACATCCGACGCGGACGTTCTCAAGGCCATTGCGTTTTCTACCGGCATCGGCGGCCCTGCGGGCAAGCCTGCGCTGACTGACCTGGTAATCAAGCTGGACGACACCACATTCAAAGGCTCCGGCAGCTATAACCTCGACAACGGCGGCATCGTGTTTAACCTACAGGGCGACAAACTCAATGTTGATCGCTACCTGCCACCAAAAGCCGAAGGCGATACCGGGAAAAGCGACACTGCGAAAACCACAACAGACGCAGACGCGCCGGTGCAAACGGCAGACGCAGGCCCGGAAGGCGACCTTTTGCCGCTGGAAACCCTGCGCAGCCTGCTTCTGGACATAAATTTCGGGCTGAGCGAGCTGATCGTAAGCAACCTGACCATCAACGAAATCAAAGCCAGCACAACCGCCAGCAAAGGCCTGCTGAAAGTAGACGAATTCAGCGGCAAGCTTTACGAGGGTAGCTTCGGCGCAAAAGCGACCATCGATGCTCGTACTGACAACCCGAAATGGACAATCAATTCGGATGTAAGCAATGTGCAGACCCTTCCGTTGTTGGCTGACGCGGCGGAAATCACCATGTTGTCCGGTGGCGCCAACCTCAAGATAAACGCGACCACGTCCGGCAATCGAATTTCAGCCCTGAGAGACAAGGCCGATGGCCAGATCAGTTTTAATCTGGCAAAAGGCGAGTTCCGGAATATGAACCTGACTCGCATGGCTTGCCAGGGGATTGCTCTGGTCAACCAGGATGAACTGACAACCGACGACTGGGGCGATACAACGCCTTTCAACGATATGCGCGGTAACCTGGACATCAACGGCAACATATTTGATAACACTGAACTGGTCGCCTCGCTGGCCGGTATGAAACTGGAAGGTAACGGCACAGTCGACATGAAGCAAACCCTCGTCGATTACGAACTTGGCTTGCGAATCGTTGGCGAAATTCACCGCGACAAAGCCTGCCGGGTAACCGAATACGTGGAAGACGTTGTTATACCAGTGGAGTGCCGTGGCGATTTTTCGGCGGGCGCAGCCAGCCTGTGTTCGTTCGACGGTTCACGTTTTAGCGATACGCTGAAAAGCATTGCAGCGAACGCTGCACGCAAAAAAGTCGATAAGGAAGTCGATAAAGCGAAAGGCAAGGCTGAAGAAAAAGTTCGTGAAAAGCTGGAAGAAAAGCTGGGCAAGGACTCGGGCGATAAAGTGAAAGACGCTCTGAAAGGTCTTTTTAAGTGACATCAGACTTTTTCGCTGAAAACCTTCTGAACTGGTACGACAACCACGGCAGGCACAACCTGCCGTGGCACCACAACCGCAACGCCTACAGGGTGTGGGTGTCTGAAATAATGCTTCAGCAGACCCAGGTTACGACCGTTATCCCGTATTTTCAGGCCTTCATGGAACGTTTCCCCGATGTGCAATCCCTCGCGGAAGCGCCGGGTGACGACGTGCTCAGCTATTGGTCAGGGCTTGGCTACTACGCCCGCGCCCGCAACCTGCAAAAAGCGGCACAGTCTGTCACGGCGGATTTTGGCGGCCAGTTTCCCGACACTCAGGAAGAACTGGAGACCCTGACCGGTATCGGCCGCTCAACCGCCGCAGCGATCGTTGCTCAGGCATTCGGCAAGCGCGCCGCCATTCTTGACGGTAATGTGAAACGGGTTTTGGCCCGCTACCACGCAGTTCCCGGCTGGCCAGGGCAAACTTCCGTACTGAAACAACTCTGGGAACACGCCGAGGCACATACTCCAGATGAGCGTGCTCAGGATTACACCCAAGGCATCATGGATCTGGGCGCAATGGTTTGCACCCGCAGCCGCCCCGCGTGCAATGACTGCCCACTGCAATCTGGCTGCACGGCATACGCCCGAGCAGAAATCAGCCTTTATCCCGGCTCCAAACCGAAAAAAGCGAAACCCGAAAAAACCACCTGGATGGTCATACTTGAAGATAGCGAAGGCCGCATCTTGCTGGAAAGGCGCCCGCCAAGCGGCATCTGGGGTGGTCTCTGGAGCCTGCCGGAGCTGGATCCTGCCTACGGCGCAGACGAGCTTCAGGACGCCTGTGAGCAGAGCCTTGGCTTTGATTGCACAGAGCCGGAACTGATCAGCGGTTTCCGGCATACCTTTTCTCACTACCACCTGCATATTCAGCCCGCACGGCTGGGCGTGACAGGGCAAAACAACGTGAGAGACAACGCGCAGCACAAATGGCTACACAGGGACGAAGCATTGTCCCTCGGATTACCAGCGCCTATCCGCACGTTACTCACACACCCCGCCCCTCACCTATCGCACACATCAACACAGGAGCGAACATGAACCGCACCGTTTTCTGCCGCAAACACCAGAAAGAACTGGAAGGCCTGAATTTCCCACCCATGCCCGGCGCAAGGGGCCAGGATATCTTCGAGAACATATCCCGCCAGGCGTGGGAAGAATGGCAACACGAACAAACCATGCTGATCAACGAAAAACACCTGAGCCTGATGGACCCCAACACCCGCAAATACCTGCAGGCGCAGATGGAGCATTACTTCAACAACGAGCCTTTCGATAAAGCCGAAGGCTACGTGCCACCAGAGCAATAACACCGGTTTGATCAAAGCCTGAGCAGCCCTGAAAAGATTCACGAATTTTTCAGGGCTGGCCTTGACTCACTTCACTGAAACCGGTTTAATAGCGCCCCGTTGCACAGCAGTAAAGCAACTTGCCCGGATAGCTCAGTTGGTAGAGCAGAGGATTGAAAATCCTCGTGTCGGTGGTTCGATTCCGCCTCCGGGCACCATAAGAATTCAGATGAAACCCGCCTCGTGCGGGTTTTGTTGTTTCTGAAGAACGAAATGTAAGCAGATTCATGACTCCTCTCCCCAAACTCCTCTCCGGTG
>NZ_DRGY01000048.1 GCF_011049865.1 Marinobacter antarcticus
ACGACCACCGGCCCGCTCGGGCAGGGTGTCGCCACAAGTGTCGGTATGGCCATTGCCGAGCGCTGGCTGGCGGCCACTTACAATCGCCCCGATTACACTGTGTTTGATTACAACGTTTACGCGCTCTGCGGAGACGGCGACATGATGGAGGGCATCAGTAACGAGGCGGCGTCTTTGGCCGGCCACCTTAAGCTGTCGAATCTGTGCTGGATTTACGATTCCAATCGCATTTCCATCGAAGGCTCTACAAACCTTGCCTTTACCGAAGATGTTGCGGCGCGCTTTACGGGTTATCACTGGAGCGTGTTGCACGTTTACGATGCCAATAATCTTGAAGCACTGACAGAAGCTTACGACACGTTTGTAAAAACCTCCGATCGCCCGACGATGATCATCGTGCACAGTCATATTGGCTACGGTGCCCCTCACAAGCACGATACGCGCGAAGCGCACGGCTCGCCTCTGGGGGATGAAGAGGTTCGTCTGGCCAAGCAGTTTTACGGCTGCGATCCCGACTTGCAGTTTGATGTACCTGATTCGGTACAGGACCATTTTCGCAAACACCTGGGCGAGCGCGGCGCCGACGGTTTTGCACAATGGCGCACGCTGACCGACCGATACCGCACACAGTATCCCGACCTTGCCGATGCGCTTGATTGCATTCACGACGGTCGCTTGCCGCAGGATTGGGATGCATCCCTTCCGGAGTTTCCGGCAGACGCCAAAGGTATGGCCACTCGGGTGTCATCGGGCAAGGCGCTCAACGCTATTGCGGGCAAGATGCCATGGTTGATCGGCGGCGCCGCCGATTTGTCGCCGTCAACCAAGACGGATCTGGACGGGCCGTTGATCACCAGTTTTCAATCGCCCGAATTTGAAGGCGATTACGGCGGCCGTAATTTTCATTTCGGCATACGAGAGCATGCCATGTGCGCGATCGCCAGCGGCATGAGTGTTTCTGGCGTTCGTCCTTACGCGTCCAGTTTTTTTGTCTTTACGGACTATTGCCGTGGCGCGTTGCGTATCAGCGCCTTGATGGGCATTCCCGTTATTTACATCTGGACCCACGATTCAATCAGCCTCGGCGAAGACGGCCCCACCCACCAGCCCGTTGAACAATTGGCAGGGCTGCGCGCAATGCCGAACATGCTTGTTATTCGTCCCGCCGACGCGAACGAGGTGGTCGCCGCATGGCGTGTCATCATGCAGGTTACGGATTGCCCCACCTCCCTCGTGCTGACCCGCCAAGATGTGCCAACGTTCGATCGCGCTAACTATGCCCCTGCCGCCGGGTTGGCGCAGGGGGCTTATGTGATGGCGGATGCGCCCGATCAGAAACCGGAGGTGCTGTTGCTGGCCACGGGAAGCGAAGTCGCTCTGTGCATTGCGGCGTATGAAGAATTAAAGGCCGAAGGAATAAATGCCCGCGTGGTCAGCATGCCGTGTTGGGAGCTGTTCGATGCGCAAAGCCAGGAATATCGGGACAGCGTTTTGCCGCCGTCGATTACCGCTCGGGTCGCGGTCGAGCAAGCCTCTGAGTTGGGGTGGGAGCGTTATACCGGTTTTCACGGCGCGATATTGGGCATGCGCACGTTTGGGTTATCGGCACCGGGAAAAGTAGCGGCCGAGCATTTTGGTTTTACAACAGAAAACGTGGTGAAGGCAGCGCATGCTCAGTTAACGAAAAAGAGGGGAGAACAATGAGCGACGGTAACGAGACCATGAACATAAGCCCGCTGGCGGGCAAGCCGGCGCCGCTGTCGTTGCTGATAAACGTTCCGCGGCTGATCACGTGCTATTACGCTCAAACGCCCGATATGTCTGTGCCCGCTCAGCGCGTTGCGTTTGGAACCTCTGGCCACCGAGGCTCGGCATTCGAAACGACGTTTAATGAAAACCACGTTATCGCCATTACCCAAGCCATTTGTGATTACCGTAAACGGAAGGACATTGATGGCCCTTTGTTCATCGGTATCGACACTCACGCGCTGTCCACGCCTGCGTCCGTCACCGCGCTCGAGGTATTCGCGGCCAACGGCGTGTTGTCCATGATTTCACAAGACGATGAAACAACCCCAACGCCGGCTGTCTCCCATGCAATCCTGAGCTATAACCGTGGGCGCAAATCGGGTTTGGCGGATGGCATCGTTATTACGCCATCGCATAATCCACCGGATAACGGCGGCTATAAATACAATGCCACCAACGGCGGCCCGGCGGATGTCAAGGTTACGGGATGGATTGAAAAGCGGGCCAACGCACTGCTTGAAGGCGGCCTTAAAGACGTAAAACGGTGGCCTTACAAGCGGGCTTTGCTGGCAGACACCACGCATCGTCACGATTATGTCAGCGCTTACGTAAATGATTTGGAAAACGTTTTGGATATGGAGGCAATTAGCGCAGCAAAACTCCATATGGGCGTCGACCCGTTGGGTGGTGCGGGGGTTCATTATTGGGCCCGAATAGCCGAGCGCTATAACCTTGATCTGACGGTCGTCAGCGAAGAGGTTGATCCGACGTTTCGCTTCATGTCGGTGGATTGGGATGGGCAAATTCGCATGGACCCTTCGTCGCCTTACGCGATGCAGAGATTGATCAAGCTGAAGGATCAGTTCGACATCGCGTTCGGGTGCGATACGGATTACGACCGGCATGGGATTGTGGCCAAAGGTGTGGGTTTGCTTGCGCCTAATCATTACCTGGCGGTCGCGATTGATTATCTGTTTTCTCATCGAGAGCAATGGGGTAAGAACGCGGCGGTGGGGAAAACGGTGGTCAGCAGCCAGATCATTGATCGGGTTGCACAAAGACTGAATCGTGAATTAGTGGAAGTTCCGGTCGGCTTCAAGTGGTTCGTGGAGGGTCTGTTTAATGCGTCGCTGGGGTTTGGCGGTGAGGAGAGCGCGGGCGCATCGTTTTTGCGCGCAGACGGATCGGTCTGGACCACGGATAAAGACGGCATGATTGCCGCCTTGCTTTCCGCTGAGATGACTGCGGTTACGGGCCGCGATCCCAGTGAGTCCTACGAGGCGCTGGCCCGTGAGTTTGGCAATCCGGTGTCTGAGCGATTTGAGGCAGCGGCCACGCCCGCACAAAAAGACTGCCTGGCGAAGCTGTCGGCGGATCAAATTCAGTCGTCTGAACTGGCAGGAGAAAAAATTCTCTCGGTTCTGACCAAGGCGCCCGGCAATAACGCGCCAATTGGCGGAGTGCGGGTAAGTGCGCAAAGTGGTTGGTTTGCCGCAAGGCCTTCTGGAACAGAAGATATTTATAAAATATACGCGGAAAGTTTTCAGGGCAAAGAGCACCTGCAGCAGATTTTGACCCAGGCCCAGACCATGGTCGATGCGGCACTGCAGGCCAAGTCGCCCTCATCAAAGTAAATGTCAACCAAAAGCTCGGGGTTGTTCTAACGAACGAAAGGGGTCGAAATGAGTGGCGCAGAACGAAACGGAGAAGCCGAGCTTAAAACATTACAAGAGCGATCGTTCAGTTATTTTCGGCATGAAACCAGTTTGACCAACGGCTTGGTCAAAGACAAGAATGCACCGGATTGGCCCGCCAGCGTGGCGGCGACAGGGCTGGCTTTAACCGCTTATCCGGTGGCCGTTGAGCGAGGCCTTATTTCCTATTCCCGGGCTCTGGAGCGCACGCTAATGGTGTTGCGTTTTCTATGGACCAGCCCGCAGGGGCCGGAACCCGATGCGACCGGGTACAAGGGCTTTTTTTATCACTTCCTCGACATGAAAACAGGCCGTCGCACTTGGCAGTGCGAGCTGTCGACTGTGGACAGCGCCTTTCTTCTGGCCGGTGCATTGGCCGCCGCCTCTTACTTCAAAGCCGAAACGCCCGATGAAACCGAGGTGCGCACGCTGGCCGATGCGCTGTATCGACGGGTCGATTGGGTGTGGGCGCTGGATAATGGACAGACTCTGACCCACGGCTGGAGGCCTGAAAGCGGGTTTATCCCCTATCGCTGGGAAGGCTACAACGAGGCACTTTTGCTTTACATTCTGGCGCTTGGGTCTCCGACACATCCAATTCCTGACAGCAGCTATGCGGCGTGGCTAAGCACGTATCAATGGGAGTCCCGTTACGGATACGATTATGTGTATGCCGGGCCTATGTTCACGCATCAGCTGTCCCATTGCTGGATTGATTTTCGCGGCATACAAGATGCGTACATGCACGAAAAGGGTATCGATTATTTCGAGAACAGCCGGCGCGCAACCTATGTTCAGCAGCGATACGCCATAGAAAACCCCCTGGGATTTGCGGGGTACGACGCGTGTTGTTGGGGAATCACCGCCAGCGATGGCCCGGGTTCGACCACGCTTAAAATCAACGGTGTTCAGCGCCAGTTCATGGGTTACTCTGAGCGTGGTGTGCCATACGGCCCCGACGACGGCACTGTGTCCCCGTGGGCCATTGCAACGTCCCTGCCGTTTGCACCCGATATCGTTTTACCGGCTATCGACTATTGCATAAATCATCTCGAATTGACTCATCGTAATCGATACGGCTTCAGGGCTAGCTACAACCCGACTTTTTCGGAGGGGGCAGGCAAGCAACCAACCCTGGATAACGACATCGCTCTGGGCTGGGTATCACCCTGGCACTTCGGGATTAATCAGGGGCCGATTGTATTGATGATTGAAAATTACCGAACGGGTTTGATCTGGGAATTGATGCGCCAATGCCCCCATGTTGTTCAGGGTCTGCGACGCGCCGGTTTTAGCGGTGGGTGGTTGTTGCCGTCCAGCTAGTGCGTCGGCGCTGCGAATGAGCCGGGTCAATAGTTGTTGTTTGACAAGGCTTTAAGCTTCCTTTAAATTGAATAAGCCGTTCGTTAGCTATCTTTCTAAAGCGGCACGCTCGACGTCAATATCAGGATACCTATGCAACAAACTGCGACTGCGTTGATTGCCGAATACTGGGCTATCGGGCTCTTTGTCGTGGCCGTCATAGGCCTGTGCGCTTTCATGATTGGTGTCTCCGCGCTGCTTGGTGGCCGCAGCCAGGGGCGAAGCAAAAACCTGCCCTTCGAAAGCGGCATTATTGGCACGGGCAGTGCCCGTCAGCGGTTTTCCATTCAGTTTTATCTGGTCGCGATGCTCTTCGTGATTTTTGACATAGAAGCCGTTTTCCTTTTTGCCTGGTCTGTCTCCTTGCGCGACGTAGGCTGGAGTGGCTTTTGGGGTGCGACGGTGTTTATTGCCATACTTCTCGCAGGGCTGGTTTATGACCGCCGTGCCGGGGCGCTGGACTGGGTCCCGAAAGGCAGTGATCGGAAACACCGAGGAGCGTAACCACTTACTGGTTTTTATCTGAGAGGCACGTCATGGCATACACCTTAACCCGGGCCGAAGATGCAGTAGCAGCGGATAACGCAAGCTACCCCTTGGGTAAGCGTCAGAGCGTTGAAGATCCCATGAAACAGCAGGTGCACCGCAGCGTGTTCACCGGCAAGCTTGCAGACGTGCTTAACTCGACGGTCAATTGGGGGCGCAAGAACTCGTTGTGGCCCTACAACTTTGGCCTGTCCTGTTGCTATGTGGAAATGACCACGGCCTTTACGTCACCCCACGATATCGCCCGGTTTGGAGCTGAGGTCATTCGCGCTTCTCCGCGCCAAGCGGATTTCATGGTTATTGCCGGGACCTGTTTTATGAAAATGGCACCCATTATTCAACAACTCTACGATCAGATGCTCGAGCCCAAGTGGGTTATTTCCATGGGCTCCTGCGCCAATTCCGGCGGCATGTACGATATCTATTCGGTGGTGCAGGGCGTTGACAAGTTTTTACCGGTGGATGTCTACATTCCCGGTTGTCCGCCTCGCCCAGAGGCCTTTTTGCAAGGGCTGCAACTGCTGCAGGATTCCATTCAGCAAGAACGTCGGCCTTTGTCCTGGGTGGTTGGTGACCAGGGTGTTTATCGCGCCGAGATGCCGTCCCAGCGTGAAAAGCACCGCGACCGCCGTATTCAAGTGACAGAACTGCGCACACCCGACAGCGTTTAACCAAAGAACCTGCCAGGCATTTTACTGCACCTCAGAGCGAGAGGGACTCTGCCAAGATGAGCATTGTTGAAACAGATACCAGCGCGGCGACGGCTCCCGATCAGCGGGCAAACGCCCTTGTCACGCAGCTGCGGGAGCAATTTGGAGATCAGGTGCTGTGCGAGCAGGCTACCTTGACCGGCATGCCGGTGCTGTGGGTGAATCGCGGGGTTCTGGTGGAGGTTCTTGCGACACTGCGACGGCTTCCCGAGCCCTTCGAGATGCTGTTTGATCTTTCCGCCATTGATGAGCGCTTGCGCAGTCATCGGCACGGCCTGCCGAAGGCCGATTTCACGGTGTTTTATCAGTTGCTGTCTGTCTCGGGAAATCGCGACATTATGCTCAAGGTGGCGCTTTTTGAGCAGGATCTGTCGTTGCCTACGGTCATCTCCGTCTATCCCAACGCCAACTGGTACGAGCGCGAAGTCTGGGACATGTTTGGTGTTCATTTTGAAGGACACCCCAATCTGTATCGCATTCTGATGCCGTCTACGTGGCAGGGGCATCCGCTGCGCAAGGATCATCACGCCAGAGCCACGGAATTTGATCCTTATACCATGACCGTGGAGAGCCAGGACAAAGAGCAGCAGGCGCTGAAGTTCAAGCCCGAAGACTGGGGTATGAAGCGCCACAGCGAGCACACCGAGTTCATGTTTCTCAATCTGGGGCCCAATCACCCGTCTGCTCACGGGGCCTTTCGCCTCGTATTGCAACTCGACGGCGAGGAGATCATTGATTGCGTGCCGGATATTGGCTACCACCATCGTGGTGCGGAGAAAATGGCCGAGCGCCAGACCTGGCATAGCTTCATTCCCTACACCGACCGTATCGATTACGTGGGCGGCGTAATGAACAATCTGCCCTACGTGCTGGCGGTAGAGAAGCTCGCCGGCATACAGGTGAACGCCCGCATCCAGACGATTCGGGTGATGATGGCAGAGCTGTTTCGCATTACCAGCCACTTGCTGTTTCTGGGCACGTATCTGCAGGATCTTGGCGCCATGTCGCCCGTGTTTTATGCCTTTACCGACCGCCAGAAGGGCTACGACGTGATCGAAGCGATCACCGGCTTTCGCATGCATCCGGCCTGGTTCCGGATTGGTGGCGTGATGCAGGATTTACCCAAGGGCTGGGACAGGCTCATGCAGGGCTTCGTTAACTGGATGCCACCCCGGCTGAAGGAATACGAAAAGGCGATGATGGAGAACTCTCTGGTTCGCGATCGCACCAAAAACATTGCGGCCTTCGACACCGAGAACGCCTTTGCCTGGGGCGTCACCGGCCCCAATCTGCGTGCCACCGGTTGTGATTTTGATCTGCGTAAGAAACGCCCGTATTCCGGTTATGAAAACTTTGATTTTGAAATACCTCTGGCGCACAACGGCGACGCTTTCGACCGCGGCCAACTTCGCATTGAAGAGATGCGCCAGAGTGTGAAAATTCTTCAGCAGTGCATCAACAACATGCCCGCAGGCGACTACAAGGCGGATCATCCGCTGACCACGCCGCCGCCCCGGGAACGCATGCTGGAGCATATCGAAACCATGATTACGCACTTTTTGCAGGTGTCCTGGGGGCCGGTGTTGCCCGGCAATGAATCAATGCAGATGATTGAAGCGACCAAGGGCATCAACAGTTATTACCTGACCAGTGACGGCAGCACCATGAGCTATCGCACGCGCATTCGCACGCCGAGCTTTCCGCATCTGCAGCAGATTCCTGTACTGATGCGCGGCGGCTTTGTTCCGGATTTGATTGCGCACCTGGGCAGTATCGATTTTGTTATGGCCGACGTGGACCGCTGATTATGTCGCAAACATTCGTATCCCTCAGCACAGCCACAGACCTCATCGCAACCGATGGCTTTGCGCTGCACGAGGATGACCGCAAAGCCATGCTCACCGAACGCGATCACTATGAACAGCCCCAGGCGGCCTGTATAGAGGCGCTTAAGATTGTGCAAAAACGCCACGGCTGGGTGCCGGACGGGGCGATTGTCGCCATCGCCGAAACCCTGGGCGTCGGAGCAGCGGCGGTGGAGGGTGTCGCGACCTTCTACAGCCTTATCTTTCGTCAGCAGGTAGGGCGCCATGTGATTTTGCTGTGCGACAGCAGTTCCTGCTTTCTGACCGGCTATGAAGCGTTGAGTGAGGCCCTGAGTGAGCGGTTGGGAATAGGCTTTGGCCAGACCACCGCAGACGGGCGTTTTACCCTGCTGCCGGTTTGCTGTCTGGGGGCCTGTGATCGAGGCCCGGCGATGATGATCGGCGATGACACCTTTGGTCCCATCGACGCAAACGATCTGGATGAACTTCTGGAGGCCTATCCATGACGGCAATCCCTAACGGATCGCGGCTGCGTTATCACTGCCAACTGCGCCAGAGCAGCGATGAGCGCCGCGCTGAAACACACCCGTTGACCTGGCGATTGCGTGAGGACGGCGCGCGGGTGGGGTTCGAGGAATATTGCGCGAAAGACGGTTATCAGAGTGCAAGGCACACGCTTGAACAGCGCACGCCTGACAATGTCATCGATTCAATGAAGCAGGCCAATGTGCGCGGCCGGGGCGGCGGTGGCTTCTCCGCGGGGGTTAAATGGAGCCTCACTCAGGTGGGCGATCATCTGCCCCGGGGTTATCTGATCTGTAACGCTGATGAGATGGAACCGGGTACCTTCAAAGATCGCTTGCTGCTGGAGCAACAGCCGCACCTGCTGATTGAAGGCATGATCATCGCGGGCTACGCCAATCGCTCCCGTTACGGCTATATTTTTCTGCGCGGCGAATACGTTGAGGCGGCGCGCTCTGTGGCGCTGGCTATCGAAGAGGCGCGGCAGGCCGGGTTGTTGGGCAATGACGTCGCGGGCAGCGGCTTTGATTTTGATATCGCCTTGCACACAGGTGCCGGGCGATACATCTGCGGCGAAGAAACCGCGCTGATCAACTCCCTGGAAGGCAAGCGCGCCAACCCTCGGGCCAAGCCGCCGTTTCCTGGCCAGTCCGGTGCCTGGGGCAAGCCCACGGTGGTCAATAACGTGGAGACTCTGTGCAACGCACCAGCCGTTATGCAGCACGGTGCAGACTGGTATCAGGGGC
>NZ_DRGY01000049.1 GCF_011049865.1 Marinobacter antarcticus
AGATGTGTATAAGAGACAGATGCAGCACGGTGCAGACTGGTATCAGGGGCTGTCTGGCGGGCTCAGTACAGATGGCGGCACCAAGCTTTACGGGGTATCCGGATTGGTTGAACGCCCCGGGCTCTGGGAGTTGCCTATTGGTACCAGCGGTCGGGAAATTCTCGAGCGCGCTGGCGGCATGCGCCAGGGCCACACTCTTAAGGCCTGGTTGCCCGGTGGCGGCAGTACCGGTTTCTTGCTGCCGGAGCACCTGGAGTTACCCGTGGATTTTGATGCCATTGGCAAACACGGCAGTCGCCTGGGCACTGGGTTGATGGCCGTTGTCAGCGAACGCCAGAGCATCGTGGCCCTGCTGCGCAATCTTGAACAGTTTTTTGCTCGGGAGTCTTGCGGTTGGTGCACACCCTGCCGCGATGGCCTGCCCTGGACCGCGAAGATCCTCCAGGCCCTGGAGCGAGGTGAGGGTAAGCCAGGATACGTCGAGATCCTCGAGCAGCATACCGTAGGACTGAACTCGCCACGTACCTTCTGCGCCCATGCGCCGGGGGCAATGATGCCGCTGGAATCGGCAATCCGCCACTTCCGGGCCGAGTTTGAAGCCGGCGTTGCGCAAGCGCAGCTTGAAGGGGTGAACTGATGGCGACGATCCACGTGGACGGCAAGGCATACGAGGTGAGCGGGGCAGATAACCTGCTGCACGCCTGTTTGTCGTTGGGGCTCGACATTCCCTATTTTTGCTGGCATCCGGCGATGGACAGCATCGGAGCCTGTCGTCAATGCGCGGTCAAGCAATACAAAGACAAAGACGACACCGAGGGCAAGCTGGTGATGTCGTGCATGACCCCTTCAACGGACAACAGCTGGATTTCGATCGCCGACGAGGAAGCCAAAACGTTTCGGGCAGGCGTGGTGGAGTGGTTGATGACCTATCATCCCCACGACTGTCCGGTGTGCGAAGAGGGCGGTCACTGCCATCTGCAGGATATGACGGTGATGACCGGCCACGACCGGCGCCGATATGACTTTCGCAAGCGCACCCATCGCAATCAGTACCTGGGCCCCTTCATCGCTCACGAGATGAACCGTTGTATCAACTGTTATCGCTGCGTGCGTTTCTATAACGACTACGCCGGTGGCACAGATCTTGGCGTTTTCGGCTCCAGCAACAACCTGTATTTCGGGCGCCACCAGGAAGGCGTTCTGGAGAGCCCGTTCTCTGGCAACCTGACCGAAGTGTGCCCCACCGGCGTGTTCACAGATCAGACGCACTCTGATCGCTATGTTCGCAAGTGGGATATGCAGTTCGCGCCCAGCGTTTGTCATCAGTGCGCGGTGGGCTGCAATATCAGCCCGGGAGAACGCTACGGCGAGATTCGCCGCATTGAGAATCGCTATAACGGTGATGTTAACCGCTATTTCCTGTGCGATCGCGGGCGCTTCGGCTACGGCTACGTCAATCGCACCGACCGGCCGCGCCAGCCAGAATGGCGCAGCGAGCAAAGGCATAGCGGTCGTAACGAGCGCACCGATGAGGCGGATGAGATCGTTATTCTGGAAGTGGACCCGGCGCTGGATCGCGGCGCTGATTTGTTGCGCAACGCCCGGCGAGTCATTGGTATTGGCTCGCCACGAGCAAGTCTTGAAAGCAATCATCAATTGATACAGCTCGTGGGCCGGGACAATTTCTCTACCGGTATTGCTGCCGCAGAGCAGGCGTGCCTTGAGCGTATGGCCGAACTGGAAAGCACCTGCGGCCTGCCGATTCCCACGCTGCGGGAGGTGGAAACCCACGACGCCGTGTTGGTGCTGGGCGAAGACCTGATGCACAGTGCCGCGCGGGTAGCGTTAGCGGTACGTCAGGCGGCGCTCGCCATGCGCGACGCGCTGGCGGAAGAGCGGGGCATCCCGACGTGGAACGCCGAAGCCGTTAAAACGTTGGCCCAGGACAGCCGGCACCCGGTGTACATCGCCTATCCCGAGGCTACCGAACTTGACGAAATCAGCGCCGACAATTGGCAACTGGCTCCGGCAGACATCGCCCGCCTGGGATTCGCCATTGCGCATATTATTGACAGTAACGCACCCGCGGTAGCGGGGCTTGATGCGGCTCTGGCCGCTTCGGCGCAGACGGTGGCCGAACAGTTGATGGCAGCCAACAGGCCGCTGGTGATCGCCGGCGGCTCGTTGGAATCTACCCAGGTACTTGACGCTGCGGGCAGCATTGCCCGGGCATTGTCGCGTCGCACCAAGCGCGCTGGCTTTATGTTAATACGCCGGGAAGCCAACAGCACCGGCCTTGCCATTCTGGGCGGCCAACCGCTGGAGTGGGCTCTGGATGAGGTTGTTGAAGGCCGCGCGGACGCTCTGGTGGTCATGGAAAACGATTTGTACACCCGGATTCCGGATGCGCGTGTTGATGCAGCGTTGGACGCTGCCACCACTCTGGTGGTTCTGGATCACCAGCGCACCCGAACCTGGCAGCGAGCCAAGCTCGGCCTGTCGGCGGCGAGTTTTACGGAGGCAGACGGCACTCTGGTCAATCTGGAAGGTCGCGCCCAGCGGTTCTTCCAGGTTTTCGACCCGAGTCATCTGCGCCCGGAGTGTCGCATTCACGAAAGTTGGCGCTGGCTGCACGCCTTGCGCGCCAGCCTGGTTCGCCACGAGAACAGCACCATCACTCTGGACGAGGCCACAGAGGCCTGCGTTCGGGATTATCCGGCACTGGCAGGCATGTCTGCCGCCTCCCGGGAAGCGGATTTCCGGGTTGAGGGCGTCAAGTTAGCCCGGGCACCGCACCGTTCCAGCGGGCGAACGTCGATGCGCGCCAACATCGCGGTAAGCGAACCACGCACGCCTCAAGACCCGGACACGCCTTTCACCTTTTCAATGGAAGGCTACAGCGGTTTTGATCAGCCTCGTAAAGAAGTTCCGTTCGCCTGGGCCCCGGGCTGGAACTCGCATCAGGCGTGGAACAAGTTTACCGATGAAGTAGGCGGGCATCTGCGTGCCGGCGACCCTGGCTTTCGCCTGGTTGCCCCACGCCCCGGCGGCTATGACTATGCCAATGATGTTCCGGCAGCTTTCGAGCCGCGCCAGGACAGCTGGCAGCTACTGGTGTTGCCGAGACTGTTTGGGGGTGAGGAAACCTCCGCCCGTGCGACGCCTATTGAAGAACGCGCGAACGTGCCGAGTCAAACACCCAGTATTGGGTTGTCCCGCGAGGATGCAGCTCGGCTGGGGTTTGAACAAGGCGCTGCGCTGACGCTGGAGACAGACTCAGCGCGCCTGACCCTGCCGCTGCGTTGTGATCAGGGCCTGCCGAGTGGGTTGGTGAGTCTCCCTGCAGGAGTTTCCAGCGACTTCCGCAGCGGCGACTGGGCTCGTTTCGACGTATCCGGCGCGGCGCCTGGCCATGAGGAGGTTCGCCAATGAGCTGGACGATCGAGAGCCTGCGCCCGGACTGGTTAACGCCAATGGTCATAGATGTCGCCGTAGCCATGTTACAGGCGCTGGCGATTTTGCTTGTGGCGGTGCTGGCAGGGGCAATTCTTACGGTGGTGGAACGACGTTTGCTGGGCTGGTGGCAGGATCGCTACGGCCCCAACCGGGTCGGGCCCTTTGGCTCCATGCAAGTGATGGCCGACATGATCAAGATTTTCTTCAAGGAAGACTGGATACCGCCCTTCGCCGATAAGACGATCTTCGTGCTGGCGCCGGCCATTGCCATGGCGTCGCTGTTGCTGTCGTTCATGATTATCCCCATTACGCCGGGCTGGGGCGTGGCGAACTGGAATATCGGCCTGCTGTTCTTCCTTGCCATGGGCGGAATCAACGTGTATTCCGTGCTGCTGGGGGGCTGGGCCAGCGCTAACAAGTACGCGCTGATCGGCGCCATGCGCTCGTCGGCTCAAACCATTTCCTACGAAGTGTTCATGGGCCTGTCGCTGATGGGGGTTGTTGCCATGGCCGGATCCTTCAATCTGCGTGAGATCGTCAACGCCCAGCAGGGTATGTGGTACATCGTGCCCCAATTTCTGGGCTTTTGTAACTTTCTTATTGCGGGCTTCGCGGTGGTGCACCGGCACCCCTTTGATCAGCCGGAAGCTGAGCAAGAGCTTGCAGACGGCTATCATATTGAATACTCCTCCATGAAATTCGGCATGTTTTTCATTGGCGAGTACGTGGGTATGCTGCTGATTTCGGCGTTGGTGGTGACACTGTTCTTCGGTGGCTGGAATGGGCCGCTGCTGCCACCTTTTGTCTGGTTTGTGCTCAAGACCAGTGTTTTTTTGGGGCTGTTCATTCTGGTGCGGGCCTCGCTGCCCCGACCGCGTTACGACCGGGTGATGACTTTCGGTTGGGTGGTTTGCCTGCCGCTGACGCTGATCAACCTGCTGGTAACCGGCGCGGCGATACTGCTGGCTGCGCCGGGTTGAGCGCATTCAAACGGATCATCAACGAGGAGCAACTGCCATGTACAAGGGGCTTTTAAAAGGTACCTGGTCGCAATTGCGCACACTGGGCATGGTTTTCATGCACGGCTTTCGCAAGCGCGAAACCCTTAACTACCCCGAAGAAGAGGTTTATCTGTCGCCGCGCTATCGCGGGCGCATCGTGCTGACGCGGGATCCCGACGGTGAAGAGCGCTGCGTGGCCTGTAACCTGTGCGCGGTGGCCTGTCCGGTAGCCTGCATCTCCCTGCAGAAGGGCGAAAAAGAAGATGGCCGCTGGTACCCGGAATTTTTCCGTATCAACTTTTCGCGTTGTATCTTTTGCGGCATGTGTGAGGAGGCCTGCCCAACCTCGGCGATCCAGCTAACGCCAGATTTCGAGATGGGCGAATTCAATCGCCAGGAACTGGTATACGAGAAGGAAGACTTGCTGATCAACGGTCCCGGCAAGGACCACAACTACAACTTCTATAAGGTTGCAGGCTTGGGCATCGCTGGCAAAGGCAAGGGTGAGGGTGTTGTCGAGGAAGAGCCTATCAATGTCACCACGCTGCTTCCCTGAAAGGCAAGGAAGAAAAAGAGAGGAAAGCAACATGGAATACGCATTTTACCTGAGCGGTCTGGTCGCGGTGCTGGCAACGTTCGGCGTTATCAGCAATACCAACCCGGTGCACGCGGTGCTGTATCTGGTGGTATCACTGCTGGCCGTGGCCATGGTGTTTTTTGCCCTGGGTGCGCCTTTTGCCGGGGCGCTCGAGATTATCGTTTACGCCGGGGCGATCATGGTGCTGTTCGTATTTGTGGTAATGATGCTGAACCTGGGCCAGGAGACGGTGGCTCAGGAACGTCTCTGGCTGCAGCCGCGCACGTGGCTTGGGCCATCGCTGCTTGCCGTTGTTTTGCTTCTGACTCTGATTGATACGCTGTGGCGCGGCGACGCAGGCATGATGATTCATGGGGATGTGCTGAGTGCCAAGCAGGTTGGCATCGTTCTATTTGGCCCCTGGGTGTTGGTGGTGGAGCTAAGCGGTTTGCTATTGCTGGCAGCGCTGGTCACCGCCTCTCACGTAGGGCGCCTGCGCCAGATACGATCCGGGTCAGATTCCGCAACACACAAGGAGGCGCCATGAACGGTGTGCCCATGGAGCACGGCCTGGTGCTGGCGGCCATTCTGTTTGCGTTAGGGCTGGCGGGGCTTATGTTCAGGCGCAACATGATCTTCGTGCTGATGAGCCTTGAGATCATGCTCAACGCTGCCGGTCTTGCCTTTATCGTTGCAGGCTCAGCCTGGCAGCAGCCGGAAGGTCAGGTTATGTTTCTGCTGGTCATTACCTTGGCGGCGGCCGAGGCCAGCGTGGGCCTGGCACTGTTGATTCAGCTGCATCAGCGCTTCAAGTCTCTGGATATTGATGCGGTCAGCAGGATGCGCGGATGATGGAACTCATGACCTTACTCCCTTCAACCGGGTTTTTGCTTCCGCTGACGTTCCTGTTGCCGTTGGCCGGAACAATCATTCTGGCGTTTTCCCGAGGTAAGTTTAGCCACGGTGCAGTGACGTTTGTGGGCGTTGGCAGCATAGGGCTGGCCGCGCTGGTTACGGCGTTGCTGGCGCTGGGCTTTCACAATAGCCCAACCCAGGCTGACCCGCAGATCGTTACGCTCTGGACCTGGATGTCCGTAGGGGAATTTCAGCCCAGTGTCGGATTGGCTCTGGATGGGCTCTCGTTGACCATGCTCAGTATCATCACCGGTGTGGGTTTTCTGATTCATCTGTTCGCCGCCTGGTACATGCGCGGTGATGAGGGCGTTACGCGCTTCTACGCCTACATGAACCTGTTCGTGTTCAGCATGGTGCTGCTGGTGCTGGGTGATAATCTCCTACTGCTCTTTCTGGGCTGGGAAGGGGTCGGCATGTGCAGCTACCTGCTGATCGGTTACTACTACCAGAACAGCGCCAACGGCTGGGCGGGTTTCAAGGCCTTTATCATTACCCGTATTGGCGATGTGTTCCTGGCCATCGGCATGTTTTTGCTGTTTGCCAGGCTCGGTACCCTGAACATTGCCGAGATTCTTTCTCTGGCGCCGCAAGTATGGCAAGCCGGCGATTCGACGGTCGAGTTAGCAGCCCTGTTATTATTGGGTGGAGCACTGGGCAAGTCTGCGCAATTGCCGCTGCATACCTGGCTTGCAGACGCCATGGCTGGCCCCACGCCTGTGTCTGCCCTGATTCATGCCGCGACCATGGTGACCGCCGGGGTCTATCTGATTGCGCGTATGCACGGGGTGTTTGAGCTGGCGCCTGACGCGCTGTACCTGACCGGTCTGATCGGTGCCGTTACGTTGCTGGTGGCCGGTTTTGCTGCCTTGGCCCAGACCGACATCAAACGAGTGCTCGCCTTCTCTACCATGAGCCAGATCGGCTACATGTTTTTGGCGCTGGGCGTTGGCGCTTTCGACGCGGCTGTGTTCCATCTGATGATCCATGCTTTCTTTAAAGCACTGCTGTTCCTCTCTGCCGGCGCGGTCATCATCAGTTGTCATCACGAACAGGACATAAATCGCCTGGGCGGTTTGTGGCGCAAGCTGCCGCTGGCGTATATGGGCTTTATTGTTGGCGGTGCGGCGTTGGTGGCTTTGCCGCTTGTGACCGCAGGTTTCTACAGCAAGGATGAGATTCTCTGGCAGGCACTGGCGGCAGATCGCCAAGGCCTGCTGATCGCCGGATTGGTGGGCGCTTTCCTGACGTCGCTCTACACCACGCGGCTAATTATTGGCATTTTCCACGGTGAGATGAAAAGCGACGGTGCGCGCCAAGCCAAGGCCGGGCGTGGCCTGGCCCACGGGTTGCCGCTGATCATCCTGGCGCTGCTATCCACATTGCTCGGCGCCTGGATTACACCGCCGCTCAGCGGGGTACTGCCTGCCGGCCCAGGCGAAGGCGTGGAAGCAGGGCATACAGCACTTGAGCTGATGGCGTCTGCCACAGCGTTGATTGGCGTTGGTTTTGGGGTCTGGCTGCTGGCGTTCAGGCGCCAGTGGCTTGGGCGTATCACGCGCCAGGGCATAGGTGCGGGATTGTGGACGTTGTGGCACAACGCCTGGGGCTTCGATATTATTTTTGACTGGCTGTTGGTACGGCCCTATCGCGGCTTGGTGCGCTTGCTGAAGGGCGATCTTTTCGACGCTTTCTTCCGTTTGGTTGCCCAGGTTTTGCGCGTTGCGCATCTAGGGCTTTCCCGAACCCAGACAGGCAAGTTACGCGGCTATGCGGCCACCATGGTGGTTGGTGCAGCGCTGATTCTATTGAGCCTGGCGCTAACGTTCTAGGGATTGTGAACAACCCCGATAAGGAGATGCAACGCTTATGATACTGGTGTGGTTAATCGTGATCCCCTTCATCGGGGGGCTCCTGTGTTGGCAGACAGAACGATTAGGTGATAAGCCGACGCGCTGGATCGCGCTTGCCACCATGCTTATCGAGCTGTTTATCTCGCTTTGGTTGTGGACACATTACGATTTTCACCTGCCGGCGCTGGACGGCTCGACCACCCAGTGGGCGTTGGAATTCCGAGTGCCCTGGATTGAACGTTTTGGCATTGATTTTCACCTCGCCATGGACGGTCTGTCGCTTGTGTTGATCGCCCTGACCAGCTTTCTCGGCGTGTTGGCGGTGTTGTGTTCGTGGAACGAAATTGTTCGCCGGATCGGTTTTTTCCATCTTAACTTACTGTGGATTCTCACTGGCGTTGTCGGGGTGTTTCTGGCCATCGACTTGTTCCTGTTCTTCTTCTTCTGGGAACTGATGTTGGTGCCGATGTATTTCCTGATTTCTCTTTGGGGTCATAGTGGCTCGAAGGGCCAGACGCGCATCGGTGCGGCGATCAAATTCTTCATCTATACCCAGGCCAGTGGGCTTTTGATGCTGGTCTCCATCCTTGGATTGGTGTTCGCTCATCACGCCAACACCGGAGAGTATTCGTTCAGCTATCAGGTGCTGCTGGAGACCACGTTGTCGCCCACACTTGCCACGTGGTTGATGTTGGGCTTCTTCATTGCCTTTGCGGTCAAGCTGCCTGTGGTGCCATTGCACGGTTGGCTGCCAGATGCCCATGCGCAGGCACCCACCGCCGGCAGCGTTGATCTGGCTGGAATACTGCTCAAAACTGCCGCCTACGGTATGCTGCGTTTCGCCTTGCCGCTGTTTCCCGAGGCCTCCCAGGCATTTGCGCCCATTGCTATGGGGCTTGGGCTGCTCGGCATTTACTACGGTGCGGTGCTCGCCTGCGGGCAACAGAACGTTAAGCGCTTCGTGGCGTACACCAGTGTCGCCCACATGGGGTTCGTGCTGATTGGCATTTATTCCGGTTCTCTGTTGGCTTTGCAGGGTGTGATCGTCCTGATGCTGGCTCACGCCTTTTCCGCCGCGGGACTCTTTATTCTCAGCGGGCAGCTATACGAGCGCCTGCGAACCCGGGAGATGAACAAGATGGGCGGTTTATGGGGGCGGCTTGGCACTTTGCCGGGATTCTGGCTGTTTTTTATTGCCGCGTCGCTGGGTATACCGGTCACAGCCAACTTTATCGGTGAATTCATGGTGCTGTTCGGCACTTTTCCCGCGGCACCCTGGGTGGTAGTGCTGGCCAGCGTTGGTCTGGTGCTGGCTGCTATCTACTCTCTTATCCTGATGCAACGGGTGCACTATGGTCCGCCACAAAGCAAAACGCCGTTGAAGGGGTTGGATGCCCGCGAATTTGCCATGATGCTCAGCATCGTTGTGCTGTTGATATGGCTTGGTATTTATCCCCAACCGCTGCTTGATACAACCGAGGCTTCAATGAGCGAAGTGCAACAGGTGTTCGAGCCTTCGGGAACCGCCTTGCGGGAAGCGCCTAACGGGCCCGGAATGCCCATCACGCTGATGTCGGAGACCCGCTGATGCCTTTTGCTGCTGCTATCGCTTATCTGCCCATGATTCTGGTGGCCGCGACGGCGATCACGGTGATGCTTGGCATCGCCTGGCGCCGCGATCACACCGTCACGGTAGCGGTCAGCGTATTAGGTTTGGCGCTGGCCTTGATTGCTCAGGCATTTGCGTGGCGGGTCATTCCCGTGCACACGCCACTGCTCGACTTTGATGGGCTTGCGCTATTGGCCGGGTTGTTGATTCTGGCGTCGACCCTCGCGTGCGCGATTCTGGCTCACGTTTACCTTGAGTCTTTTCACGGCGCCCGTGAAGAGTTCTATATTTTACTCCTGTGCGCAGCCGCAGGGGGTCTGGTGCTGGCGGCAAGTCGGCATCTTGCCAGTTTATTTACCGGCCTGGAGCTCTTGTCCATGCCGCTTTACGGAATGCTCGCCTATGCGTTCCATGAGAAGCGCTCCCTGGAAGCGGGGATCAAATACCTGGTTCTCTCTGCCGCCGCCAGCGCCTTTTTGTTGTTCGGCATGGCCTTGCTTTACGCCCAAACGGGGGAGTTGCGGATCGATATTCTGATGGCGAGCCTGGATCAGAACGCAGGCGTATGGGGCCTGACCGGCATCGGCCTGATGCTCGTGGGGTTGGGTTTCAAGCTTTCAGTCGTGCCTTTTCATCTTTGGACGCCGGATGTTTACGAAGGTGGCCCGGGGCCGGCGGCCACTTTTCTCGCCACTGCCAGCAAGGTAGCGGTCTTTGCGTTAATGATGCGTTTGATGCTGTCGACGCCTGTCTTGCAAGGAGAATGGTTGCGCATGGTGCTCACCGGCCTGGCTCTGGCCAGTATGCTGGTGGGCAATCTGCTGGCGCTGACGCAGTCCAACCTCAAGCGCATACTCGGCTATTCATCTATTGCGCACTTTGGCTATCTTCTGATCGTGCTTGTGGTCGCGGACGGCCTTGCGGCGGAAACCGGCGGTGTTTATCTCATTACCTACATACTGAGCACTCTGGCAGCGTTTGGTGTGGTTGTTTTGATATCCGGCACGACCGGTGGCGAAGACGCATCGGCGCTGCACTACTATCGAGGTCTGTTCTGGCGGCGACCTTACCTGACCGCTGTGCTTACGGTATCCATGCTTTCATTGGCCGGTATACCGGCGACCGTAGGCTTCATCGGCAAATTCTATGTCATCGCCCTGGGCGTCGAAGCCCATCGCTGGTGGCTGGTGGGCGGTATCCTCATTGGGAGTGCTATCGGGCTTTACTACTACCTGAGAGTTACAATCACCTTGTTCTTGCCACAACCGGGTATGCGACGTCGCGACGTGTCCGATGATTGGGGTTTGCGGGCCGGCGGGTTGGTAGTGCTGGCGATAGCGGGTTTGGTGATCCTGTTAGGGGTCTATCCAACACCCATGATTGAGCTTGCCCGAGCTCTTGGAGACGTCACAATTCGTCTGCCGTAACCACACATGCGAACCCGTTTTTAGCGGGTCTTGGTTGGGACAGGTTCCAGATTCCCAATGGCTACTTCGAGTACTGCCCCGAATACCATCTGCTTTTCTTTACCCCCTCCTATGACTCTCCCCGGTAATCGTTGAACGGGGAGAATTCCGAGCAATCAGTAACTTCTGAGAAAATCTGGGTTTCATCTCCATCTACTGACGAAATATTGACGGTTTTTTAACCAAATAAACGACAAGCATCACATCGATAATCCTCTGCGTTTTGTACAATTTCGAAACTTAGACGATATATTGGTGTAAATATTATATGAAACGCGTCATTAAAATGTCACAGGCATGGATAGCCGCGTTTTCGTTGGGGATCCTGCTCACAGGGTGTGGAGGAGATTCTGATTCCGCCGATACCAGTACAAGTTCCGGGCTTTATAGCCCGGGCACCGCGGGCGTGGTCAGCAGACCGGCTCTTCCGGGAACAGAAAGGTCCGCGATCCTGAGTTGGAACGCACCCGAAAGCCGGGTAAATGGTGAGGGGATCAAAATGGCGGAGCTGGATGAGTACATCATTCGCTACGGCCAGGACGCCGATAATCTGGACCGGGAGATTGTGATCTCGGATGCGCAAGTGGATGCTCACATGACGCACAAGGTGAGTGGGCTGGGCAGCGGAACCTGGTACTTTACGATCCTGGTTCGGGACAACAACGGTTTGGTGAGTGCGCCCTCCGCCGTTGTTGACAAACAAATCAGATCCTGATCATCGGATCTGCAATTGGAAGTTTAAGTGTGAAAGAGGAGCCTTCTCCGGGGCTGGAGACAACAGAGATTTCACCCCGGTGTTTTTCCACGACGGTTTTCACAAACGAAAGCCCCAGTCCGGCCCCGTGAATGCCGGACATCTCACTGCTTTTCTGCCGACGGTAACGGTCAAACAGGTGGGGCAGTTCGTCTGCATCTATGCCAGTACCTTCGTCCGCGATGGTCAGGCACGCCTGATGCCCGGCACGAAATACCTGGAGGCTCACCGCTGAGCCTCCAGGGCTGTATTGCACAGCGTTGGTTAACAGGTTAATGACCGCCCGCTCAAGCAGCTCTGCGTTGCCTTTCAGCCATAGATCTTCGGTACCTTGCAGTTGCAATGAAATGCGTTTTTCCAGTGCCTGCTCGCTCACGCTGTCGCGGGCGTTTTCAACAATGGCCAAAAACTCGCACTCATAAAAGCGGGTTTCCGTCAGTTGCTCGGCCCGGGCCAACTGAACAAACTCCTCGGCCAAATGATAGCTTCGCCTTGCAAGCCGCCCCAGCTGTTCCAGCTGGTTTTTATCGATATGCGTAGGGTCGCGCTTTAACTGTTCGATCAGTGCCAATTGCGACACAAGCGGCGAGCGGACATCGTGAGAAATGAAGTCAATGGCTTCTCGGTGCTGACGTTGCTGTGCCCGCAGTTCGGAAATATCAGAAATGTTGGCAATGATGCCGTGTTGCCCTCGGTCTGGAAGAGCAAAGGGCGCGAAATGAATGAGAAAGTCTTTGTCCCGGAGTTGCAGATCCACCGTTCGGCTCTGCAGCAGCGTGAGCGTTTCCGATACGGTTTCATGCCAGGGTGGGGTTTCACGGGGGTCGTGGCCCGCCAGGAGTCGTGTCAAAGGAAGCCCCGCCAGGCTGGGCATGGGTTCCTTGAACCACTCTTCTATGTGACCGTTTGCAAAGCGTATGATGCCTAATTCATCGGTTACGATGATGCCATCTGGCATGCGCTCAAAGCTGCGGCGGATAAACTCCTGAGTTTGGTTCAGCCGGTCAGTGGCCACTTTGACGCGCTCAATACGCGCCGAAATATTTTCACTGGGCCTGAACATTCTTGTTGTCTTGCCTGAGCTTGAGAGTTTTAGCCGCTGCAAATAGCGTTGAATGGCGTCTCTGCTCAGATCGTTGGGCAGCGTCAGGCCCAGCGTGTAGCGGCTCTTACCCCGGATCAACTGAATCCAGCTTTGGTTTCCGTCATTTCGCCAGTGCCCTGGCTCCAGGTAATCCGGAACGTCGGCCAGTTCCATATTCTGGGCGGAAAGGATGTTCTCGTTCTCCATCAGCAGCCAGCCCTGCGGTTGGAAGAGCGCCTGAAAGTGCTCGAGAAGCTGTGTTAGCGGCCGTTTTGACGTATCTGGCAGTGCCACTCGCGGGCTGCGAACCAGTACGTCCAGTTGTCGATTGAGGAACTGATTGGTCATAGCCAGGCGCAAACCGCTGGCGATCGGGAACGCAATAAGTGGAATGATCAAAGCGTGGGCGATGGGCAGCCAAACCTGGAATGCGGTTAGCAACACAATACACACGCCAAGGATAGCGGCGCTGGTGGTTACGCAGGCCGTTAACGTGCGGGCAGGGCGCATGCGAGGCAGCAGAACCGCCAATGCGGCCAGTGTGACGATCGCCAGCACGATACCGGCCCACTCAGGCGCCGGTTTGATCAGGCGCCCCTGCTGGTTCGCTGAAAAGGTGTTGGCGTGGAACTCCACGCCGGACATCGGCCGGCTCAAGCCGGAAAAGGGCGTTGGTACACTGTCCCCCAATCCCGCAGCAGTCGCACCAACGAAAACGGTTTTGCCACCAAACACGTCCGGTGCTGGCGGGGTGTTCAGTACGTCGCTGTAGGAATACGTGGGCAGTGTGCCGGCACCGCCCACAAACGGAACGATACGATAGTGGTCGCGCACGTTTACAAAGGAGGGCAAATCGTGCGGGTCGTGTTGCCTGGGTTTGACCCCCGAGGCTGCGAGTCCAAGCGCAGGCCAAAGCTGACGCGCCATGCCGTTAAAGAGATAGAGCCCTCTGGCAATACCATCGTGATCGAGTTCGACGTGCACATGGCCAAGGCCGGCAGCCGCCGTGATCAGGTCACTAGTGGGGAACTGCTCACTCAGCAACAAGTGCGAACTTGGGGGCGACAGGTGCACCGGCAGAATAACCTTGCCGTGAGCCTCCATGGCGCGCTTCAGCCCGGCATCATCCCGAGACGGTTCGGTGAACAGCACGTCAAATACAATGGTTTCGGCCCCCGCTTTGTGGAGCTTTTCAACCAGGGCAGCATGGGTTTTCCGCGGCCAAGGCCAACGACCCTGCTGAGACAGGCTGAGATCGTCAATAGCGACGATCACGACGTTCGGTGACGGGGCGGCGGGGCTGGCAAGCATGGCAGAATCAAGAAGCCAGTAATCAATCCGTTGTGGCAGGGC
Organism: Marinobacter antarcticus; assembly: GCF_011049865.1. Classification (GTDB taxonomy): domain Bacteria; phylum Pseudomonadota; class Gammaproteobacteria; order Pseudomonadales; family Oleiphilaceae; genus Marinobacter; species Marinobacter antarcticus_A. Next base: position 14,066 of record NZ_DRGY01000049.1, read on the forward strand.
CGTCGCTTCTGCTAGCAGAAATATCAACAGGAATGCCAAGCCGAGGGTCCATGGAGTCGTTTTTATTGGCAGCCAATCCCGGGTCATGAGTCCTGCTGTAGGTGTTTGTCGTTAACGATGTTATTCCAGGTACAACTCCCTCCCTGGTCCCCAGCGGCTTTGTAACGGGCCGTCAGAAAGCGCTTTCAAGCGAACAAAATACCGCCTTCCGGGAATAAGACGCAAGGCCGCTGTGGTATCTGGCAACGTGGCTTCTTTGATAATGTTGTTGAAACCCGGTTCTTCCGCAAGCTGCATTCGATAATTGGCGGCCGTATCAACCTTCTGCCAGAACACACGAACCTGGCTGTCGACATAATTAATGCTGATAATGCGCACCGGCGGCAGCGTTCCGTTTACGATCAGTTTACGGGGCTGTGTTGTTGCCACCGAGTTGCCACCCGCTTCCGTCACAACGCGCCAGTAATACTGGCCAGGGCTCAGGGGGCGTGAAGGCAAAGCCGTTGTTTCCGGTGCCCACTCGCTGGTCGCAACCAGATTCCCGAAGGCGTCGTCTTCTGCAATTTCAACTCGGGCTACTTCGTTTTCACCGTTGAGAGTCCAGCGAAACTCCGGCATGTCGTCATTTACGCTGCCGTCGTTTTCCGGCGTCAGCAAGCTGGCTGTGCGGGCCTTAAGGTTCACTTCTATCGGTAATATGCCTGGCATGCCTGCGGTACCTTGCGGATCAAGCGCCGCCAGATGAATTTCATACTTGCCGTTATCCAGACGACTGATGTCGAAGCGGCTTCCTTTGACTTCGCGGCTTTCAACCCAGCGTCCGCTGTCTGTTTCGAAGATGTCCAGGCGATAGTCAGTTGCAGCGCTTTGTTGCCAGGTCATCTCTGCGGGGAGCCGGGTGAGTATCGGAGGAAGCGGGCTGATGTCCGGTGCCGGCGGCATTCTGTGAATGCTCAATTTGTTGTTGCCGCCGCTGCTATTGCTGGCAACCGTTGCGCTGTAACCGGCGGGAATCCGCTGAGTCTGGTTGGGTGCGCCGAAATCAACCACGCCTTCGGTCACCTGTAAACGGGTGCCCTCCTGCCCGGTTTGCAATGAGAATGCCGTACCGCGAACGGCGGCAACCGCAGACGGCGTTTCAATTTCAAAGCGTGCGCCGCCCTCAATAACGGGTTTGACCCGGGTGTGGACTTCTCCGCGGTTGAGCCTGAGGCGCGTATCCACCATGCCGGTTTTACCGTACTGAGTCAGACGGTTGAATATGAGCCGTGAATTCGGTGAGAGACGAACTTCCGAGCCGTCAGCCAGTACAATGGTCGCAGCACCCGCGCTGGAGAACACCTCATCGCTCACGCGTATTAGCGTGCCGTTGGTCAGAGGCCTTTTTCGGCCGTCAATACCGGATATCAGTTGAACATTGCCAGAGACAGAGGCAGCCCGTGCAGGGTTGGGTTGTCTCTTCAGCCAGGATAGAGGGATACGAATACGATCACCCTCTCCCAGAGTCGCGTGATTTTCAATGGCGTTGTATTGAAGCAGTTGGCTCGAGCTGTAGCTTTTTAGCAGAAGATCGTTGGCGACTTCCGGAAAGCTCTCACCCGGTGTCAGCGTGTAAATCCACTCGGGTGCGGCGTTGCTGGCGACGCTTGTTAATGTTGGCGCAGACCCCCGGGTTATAGGCAGATCAGCACACACTGGCGTGCCCAGCGCCAAAAGAGCCAGCAAAAGGACTGCGTTGATAAAAGCAGGCATGCGGTGTTCAGTCATGCGGCGTTTGCGCTTCCATATCGGCTTTCATGGCTTCGAGACGATAGCCGCGCTGGTAGATTGTTTTGATGCGGAACCCGTTTTCCGGATTCAAACCCAAGCGACGTCTTAGCCGGCTCATGTGAGTGTCTACGGTTCGGGTGTTTATGTCCTTTGCCAGCCCCCACACTCTTTCAAGAAGCACCTCGCGGGTAAGCAGGCGGCCCTGGTTTTGAAATAGGAACAGGGTCAGATCAAAGTCTTTGTCGGTCAATGTAAGCGCTTCACCGTGGAGCGACACGGTTCTGTGCTGGGTATTGATGTCAAAAGGACCGTATTTAAGCACTTCTTTTTCATTGTCCGGATTGGCGCGGCGGGCCAAGGCGTTAATGCGAGCTACCAGTTCCGCAGCTCGAGCAGGCTTCGCGAGAAAGTCGTCCGCGCCTGCGTCCAGGGCATGAACAATATCGGATTCGCTGTCGCGCTGGGTAAGAAACACCACGGGAATTGGCCAGTTGATCTGAGCCCTTACGCTTTTGAGCACGTCAATGCCGGTCATGTCAGGAATCTGCCAATCAAGAATCATCAGGTCGTAACTGCGGTGCAATGCAGCGCTGAGAAAACTCTGGCCCGTTGGAAAGCTATCGCAGTGATGGCCACGCTCAGTCAGAATGGACTGTATGTGCTGCGCCTGTTCGTGTTGATCTTCAAGCAGAGCGATGCGCATTGCGCCTCTCCTGGAGTCTTGGGTGTTGTGTTGCGAGTCTGTGTCGCGGTGTGCGATATAGGATGTTCTTTCATATCAGATGATTATCACAAATTGCCGCAGAGCATTCAGTGTCGTTATGTAGATTTGCGTAAACGAATGGAAGGCTTTCCGTCATCGTCATCCAGTGTTTGTCGGCAGGCTGGGAAATTACTGCAGCCCCAGAACCAGCCTTTTTTACCTTTTCGTCTCACCAGCGGTGAAAAGCAGTGGGGGCAGGGGATGGGCTTTTGTCCGGTGCCGTCTTGCGGCGAGGCATCCTCAAGCGGGCGTGTTCCGCGGCAGTCGGGGTAACGAATGCAGGCGAAAAAGCGACCAAACTTGCCATCTCTCTCCGTCATCGGAGAGCGGCATTTCGGGCAGTTGGGCGCGTCTATTTTCGGCTCGGAGTCAGGCACATCAGCGGCAGGGCCGATAAAGCGACGGATTTCCGCTTTCAGGGTTTTGAGGAATTCCCGGGGATCGTCCTCACCCCTGCGAATACCTTCCAGGGTTGCCTCCCAAACCGCGGTTCTGTCTGGTTTGCTAACAGATTCCGGGAGCGCGCTGATCAGTGCTTTACCTTTGTCGGTAGCGCGAATGTAACGGCTGTCGCGGAACAGGTAGTCCCGTTTGAACAGGGTATCGATGATGTTTGCACGGGTGGCTTCAGTGCCAAGGCCGTCTGTCTCCCGAAGGGTTTTTCGCAGCTCTGGGTCGATTACAAAACGGGCAATGTTGGTCATTGCCGATAGCAACGTGGCATCGGTGAAGTGCTGGGGCGGCTGGGTTTTGCGCTCCTTTACGGTGGCCTCTTCGCAGAACACGGGCTCACCCGTATCCAGGTGCGGCAACGGGGGCTTGTCTGCCTCCTTTTTGCTGTCCCGCAATTTTAGCTCAAGGGCTTTCCAGCCAGGCTCGAGCACGGCGGTTTCTGTGGCGCGAAATCGGTGTGCGCCTACCTGCACGGTAAGCCGGCCTTCACGATGGATGGCGTCTGCTGAAAACTGCATCAGATAATAGCGACTGACCAGGCCGTAAATTTTCTGTTCGGCTTCGCTGAGTTTGCCATTAGGCGCCGTGCGACTGGTCGGGATGATGGCGTGGTGGGCATCCACTTTCTTGTCGTTCCAGGCCGACGTTTTGCGGCTGAAATCAGCGTTGGCGCAAGCTTCGGCCAGTTCGGAAGAAACACGACCAATAGCCCCGGTGACCTGTTCGCGCTGCGCATAATGCCCCTCGGGCAGGTACCGACAGTCAGAGCGAGGGTAGGTAATGAGCTGGTGCCGCTCGTACAGATTCTGGGCGGTATCCAGCACATCTTTTGCCCCCATGCGGAACAGTCGGCCAGCTTCTATCTGCAAGGCTGAAAGCGACAAGGGTAAAGGCGGCGCTTCGGGCCGGTCACGAAAGCGGGAGCCTGCAACCGAGCCGGGCCGGCTATGAATGCTGGCCGCAATCTGATCGGCTGTTGCGCGATCCAGCAAGCGGTTCTCTTCGTCCAGATGTTCCTGAAACTGTTCGTCCGGAAGCCAGCGGGCGATGAACGACTGCTGATCTGCCTCTTCTTCCTGCGCCTTGAAGCGGGCTTCGATACGGAAGTAGGGCTTGGGATCGAAGTTTCCTATGGTGTTGTCGCGCTCCACCACCAGCCCCAGCACCGGGGTTTGAACGCGCCCAACCGAATACACACCCTTTTGCCCTTGCTGCTGATAATGCAAGGTATAAAAGCGGGTGAGGTTGATGCCATAAAGCCAGTCAGCCCGCTGTCGGGCGAGCGCCGAATGCGACAGCCTGCGAAACTCCAGGTTGTCCCTGGGTTGCTGAATGGCTTTGGCGACCGCCGCCGGGGTCAGGTCGTTGATGAGTATTCGCTTTACGGGGGCTTCGCTTCCGAAATACCGTATTACTTCATCAACCAGCAGTTGGCCTTCTCTGTCTGGATCGCCGGCGTGAACAATCGTTGTCGCCTGTCTGATCAACGATTCCAAAGCGTTGAGTTGCTGGCGTACGCTGTCTTTAGGGGTTACCTGCCATTTATCCGGAAACATCGGAAGATCTTGCTGGGACCAGGCTTTCCAGGCCGGGTTGTAGCTGGCGGGTTCTGCGGGTTCCAGCAGGTGGCCAATGCACCAGCTTACGGTGGCGGCTTCATTACCCTCGCCGCAGCGGATCCAGCCTTGGCCTTTTTGATAGGGGCCAGGGAGGGCGGCGGCAATTGCTCTGCCGAGACTGGGTTTTTCGGCGATGTAGAGGAGCATGGTTCCGGTATGGTTTTGTGTGGGTTGGCTTGGGACGGGATGGGAATGTGGCGGTTTGGTAGTTGGGTGTCAAGGTTCGGGTAGCTCGTGTCTTCTGTAGTAGACTGTTTGTCATAGTTAACGCGGATGTGGGAGTTTATAAGCCATGAAAATTCAGAACACGATTGAAGCCAAACTGAACGAAGCGTTTGACGCCAAGGTTCTTCAGGTGGAAAACGAAAGCCACAAGCACAGTGTGCCGCCAAATTCCGAAACGCACTTCAAGGTGACCATGGTGTCACCGGCGTTTGCCGGACAGATGAAAGTGAAGCGGCATCAGGCTATTTACAAGCTGCTTGCGGAAGAGTTGGAAAGGGTAGGCGGGGTGCACGCGCTGGCGTTGCATCTATACGCTCCTGACGAGTGGGAGGCGTCTGGACAGGTGGTGCCGGCGTCGCCCAATTGTCTGGGTGGGTCCAAAGCCGATCCGCAGCCAGCGGCGTCAGGCGTTCAAGGTCACAGTGGAGGGCATTCATGAGTCAGTTTTTTCAGATTCATCCCGAGAACCCGCAAAAGCGATTGATCAATCAGGCGGTTGAGATTCTTCGCCGCGGTGGTGTCGCGGTTTACCCGACAGACTCGGGTTATGCCATTGGTTGTCACTTGGGGGAAAAGCAGGCACAGGATCGCATCAAGCGAATCCGAAGGCTGGATGACAAGCATAACTTCACGTTGGTGTGTCGTGATCTCTCTGATATCGGGGTTTATGCGAAGGTTGATAACACTCAGTACCGGCTTTTAAAAACGTTCACGCCAGGCCCCTATACGTTCATTCTGGATGCAACCGGCGAGGTGCCACGGCGATTGCTGCACCCGAAACGGCGTTCTATCGGTGTTCGGGTGCCGGATAATGCGATTGTTCAGGCTTTGTTGGGTGAGTTGGGCGAGCCTATTATGAGCAGCACGCTGATATTGCCGGGTGAGACGGATCCTATGACCGATCCAGAGAAGATTCGGGAGATTCTGGGGCACGACCTGGATCTGATTATCGACGGCGGCTTCTGCGGCACGGAACCCACCACGGTGGTGGACTTCACAGGGGCCGTACCCTCTGTTACCCGCGTTGGAAAGGGCGACCCGGCTCCGTTTGATGTTTGATGTTCACGCCCGGGTGTTCAGGTTGAAGGCGTAAGCGCCCCGATTTGCCGCAGCTTCAAACGGATCGGTAGGCGCTGAGCGGCGCAGGGTATCGTAGCGATGCACGAGATCCTGCAGGCCGTTGAACTGTTGGTTTTCACTGATCAGTGTGTCCAGCAGTGAATTGTTAACGCCATAGGCCTGGTTGAGCTTCAGGGCGTTATCCATGAAGTCCAGCGTTGGCTCGTTGACGCTCAGCCGACTGAAGGCGTCTGCAAAGTTTTTATTGACGTTCAGATCATTCTCGATGCGCGTGCGGGTGTCGTCTGCCAGCGTGCCGCCCACCTCAATTTTACCGGCATCACTTTTACTGACGCTTATTGCTGTGGCCGGGTTCAGGTTGTACTCGGCAAGTTTGTGCCGCAGCGTTTCTCTTATAAAGGCAAGATCCTGCCCTACAGTTTGCTTGTAATCTGCCAGCGGCAACGTCTGCGATTTCAGGCGGCCGGCATCACTCGCCGAGCCTCCCGACGACGTGAAGCGGTCATCGCCGGGGCTTGCGGGAGGCGTTGCTTCCACGCTGCCGGCACCTTTGGCCTTCTGGTCTTCTGCCCCCGTGGCGGGCCGGTTCTCCAGAGTTTGCTGGAAGCGGGTGCTGGCCTGAATCAGAGATGTCAGCAGTGACATATCGTTTTATCCTCCATTGGCTCGCGGCGCGCGTGCCAGAATATGCTTGTTAACAAGTTAATAAGCATATTCCGGGCCATCAGGATAGAGACGGCTGATCAGACGTTTCGGGTAACGTTAATGATTTTGAGATGGATATTGTTACGACCACGAATTGGCCACTCGATGGATTCGCCCACCGAAAGCCCGAGCAGTGCAGACCCTGCGGGTGCAAGAATTGAGATTTTACCTTCTCCGGTGCCCATTTCGTGTGGATACACCAGGGTCAGTTCCTGTTCCTGGCCGCTATCTTCATTCTTGAAGCGGACACTCGAATTCATCGTTACCACGTGTTCGGGCATTTCCGCGAGTGGCAAAAGTGTGGCGCGGCTCAACTCATCGTCCAGACCGTCTGCAATATCGGAATCTTTCTGTTTTTCGATCAGGGTTGTTAACCGATTAAAATCTTCTTCAGCAACCAGTATTGCCGGCATATCAGCCATACTAACCTCCAAGGCATAAATAAATAATTTGGAATTTCAGGATTTAGGCGCCGAATCCGGCGTTTTAAAAGCGGATTCAGCGAGAAACGAGAAAGGCAGACAACACACCAGCAGTACCTGCTTGTTGGCGGGCACTGTATTGATAAAAAGGAACGGACTCTGAGAAAAGTGTTCTCACAGGCTCACCTGATGCGTCGTTTCTGAATAAATAAAGGAGAAGCAGCAATATGGCCACTTCGGTCAATTTATAAGCTTTTGCCGGGTTCCACAAGCGAACCAGCGGAAAACGTAAGAAATAAAGCGTATAACGCCAAATTTGTTAGACTGACACCCTAGACATTTCACTCACAGCCCGCCCCAGGCAAGGAATTTCGTACCATGTCCAAATTATTTCCTTCTGTTGATCCCGACGGGTTGCTGGAATATTCGGTCGTTTTCAACGACCGTTCGCTAAACCATATGTCAGCACCCTTCCAGCAGGTAATGCGGGATATCTCCTCCACACTGCGGCAAGTATACAACGCCAAAGGCGCCGTGATTGTTCCCGGTGGTGGTAGTTTTGGCATGGAAGCCGTTGCTCGCCAGTTTGCCAATGATGAACATTGTCTGGTGGTTCGCAACGGTTGGTTCAGCTATCGCTGGTCGCAGATACTGGAAGCCGGCCGAATTACCGACAAGATAACCGTGCTCAAGGCCAAGGCTTTGGACGAAACGCCCCAGGCGGCCTATGCGCCAGTTCCCGCCGAGACAGTGGCAGAACGCATCAGGGCAGAAAAGCCCGCCGTTGTATTCGTTCCCCACGTTGAAACCGCTGCCGGCATTGTATTGCCAGACGCCTACCTGAAAACCATTGGTGACGCGGTAAAAGACGTCAACGGGCTGTTTGTGCTGGATTGCGTAGCCTCTGGCGCCCTGTGGGTTGATACCAAAGCCTGCGGCGTGGACGTTCTGATCACAGCGCCCCAGAAAGGCTGGAGCGCCTCGCCGTGTGCCGCGCTGATTACATTGAGCGAACGGGCCGTTGCCCGCATGGAAGAAACCACCAGCAGCAGTTTTGCGGCTGATTTGCGTAAATGGTCCCAGATAATGCAAACCTACGAGTCTGGCAGTCATGGCTATCACGCAACCATGCCTACAGACACCTTGGTGATACTGCGTGACGCCATGCTTGAGACTCTGAAAACCGGCCCGGAATTGCTCTACCAGCGCCAAACGGAGCTTGGCAAACAGGTGCGCGAGCTGTTTTACAGCGCCGGCTTCAACAGCGTTGCGGCGCCTGGTTTTGAGTCATCCAGCGTGGTGGTTCTGCACACCGACAACATAAACATTCACAACACCAGCCTCTTCCGCGAGCAGGGCGTGCAAGCCGCCGCTGGCGTGCCACTGATGTGCGACGAGCCAGAGGGCTTTCGAACGTTCCGGATCGGGTTGTTTGGTCTTGAGAAGCTGAATAACGTGGATCGAACGGTGAAGAATCTGCGGGTGGCTTTGGAGGCTATTCAGGGTTGAAGTAATGCGTCTCTCAGCTCGATGTCAAATTGTCTTGGGATTGACTCCGAATCGTCATAGTGCCGCTTTAAGGTGTGTTGAAAATACAATCACATCGGACACTCTGAGGCGGCTATGGACTTTCGAAAATCTCTTCTTGCTTTGGCTATCACGGGCTCAATCATCGCGCTGGCAGGCTGCAAAAACAACGGCGACAGCACTACGGCTACCGACGGCGCAGCCGGTAACAGCAATAAGCTGATTGAGCTGAGTGTATTGGGCACCTATGCCAGCGGCGCGTTCGACCAGAGCGCTGCAGAAATCGTTGCCCATGACGCGATCAATCAGCGCGTGTTCGTGATTAACGCTAACGATTCGAGCGTAGACGTGCTGGATATCAACGATCCGAAAATGCCAACCAAGCTTGGCACCATCGATGCCAGTGCAGAAGGCGCATCGGCTAACAGCGTTGCGGTATACGGCGCCCTTGTCGCCGTGGCTATTGAAGCGACGGTGAAACAGGACAACGGAAAAGTCGTGTTCTACAACACCACCGATCTGAACAAGGTAGGAGAGGTGACCGTTGGGGCGCTGCCAGATATGGTCACCTTTACTCGTGACGGCAAGGCCTTGCTGGTCGCCAACGAAGGCGAACCCAGTGGTGACTACGGGAACGACCCGGAAGGCTCCGTCAGCATCATCGATCTTTCCAGTGGTGCTGGCGCAGCGACGGTAACCACTGCAGACTTCACAACGTTTAACGCCCAGCGGGCAGACTTGATGGCGAAGGGCGTGCGAGTGTTCGGGCCGGGGTCTACCCTGGCTCAGGACCTGGAGCCGGAATACATCGCCGTATCCCTGGACAACAAAACCGCCTGGATCACGCTTCAGGAGAACAACGCGGTGGCCGAACTGGACATTGCCGCAGGTGAAATTACCGCCATCCTGCCACTCGGGTTCAAAGACCACAGCATTCCCGGCAATGAACTGGATGCCAGCAACAAAGACGACGGAATTAACGTCCGCAACTGGCCGGTGCTTGGCATTTACAGCCCGGACTCTATCGCCAGCTACGGCTATAACAGCGAGACCTATTATGTTACCGCCAACGAAGGCGACTCACGAGATTACGACGGTTTCAGCGAGGAATTCCGAGTTGCCGATCTGACTCTGGATGCAACTGCGTTCCCGAACGCCGCTGAGCTTCAAAAAGACGCCAACCTCGGGCGCCTGAACGTCACATCTACCCTTGGCTACGGAAGCTCGTGCGACCCGAGCAATCCTGCAAACGTGGCTCTCATCGGTGGTAAGTACGACACCGCGTACGTGGAGACGACCTGCGTTTACGAGAAGCTATACGCCTACGGTGCACGCTCCTTCTCGATCTGGTCGGCGGACGGCACCCAGGTTTTCGACAGCGGCAGCGAGTTCGAGCGCATAACCGCTAATCGGATTCCGGACAACTTCAACGGAAACAACGACGAAAATTCCTTTGATAACCGTTCCGACGACAAAGGTCCGGAGCCGGAAGCCATCACCACAGGGCAGATTGGCGACCAGACATTTGCCTTCATTGGCCTTGAGCGCGCCGGCGGCATCATGGTGTACAACGTGACGGATCCCCGGAAGCCGGAGTTTGTGCAATATCTCAACAACCGGAATTTTTCGGTATCACAAGCCGATCTGGAAAATGGAATGGCGGGGGATCTGGGGCCGGAAGGAATGGCGTTTATCCCGGCAGAGGACAGCCCTAACGGCAAACCTGTGCTGGTAGTGGGTAATGAAGTGAGTGGCACCACGACTCTTTACGGCATTGAGGTGGTTGTTTCTAAACCGTAATCTCGTTTCGTTTGCCAAGCAGGTTTTTGTCGTAGAGCAAGCGCTGTCATTCAACTAACGGAGTATCTTTTCCCCAGGCACAAAAAAAGGTCGCCACCCGGCGACCTTTTTATTCACCCGTTCTGCTATCAGGCAGAAGCGGGTGTCTTCTTCGTAGAGCTCTTACTTGCAGTCGGCTTCTTGGTGTTGACCTTGTGCTTGGTAGACTGCGCAACACTGGTCACTTCATCAGCGGCGTCAGCTGCGGCTTCAGACACTGTGTCCGATCCCTTAGCTACTTTGTGCTTGGAAGACTGCGCTACGCTGGTTACGTCATCGGCTGCGTCAGATACAGCTTCTGAAACCGCGTCGGCGCCGTCAGCCGCTTCTTTCTCGAGTTTTGAAGCGATGTCAGCTGCAAAGCTGCCCATGCGCAGGTTGAGGCTACGAAGCTGCTCGAACAGTGTCTCACTGTAGCCGTAGTAACGTGTGCGCAAGGATTTGACGCTGTATTCACGAGCGCCAGATTCCAACTTCTCAGCGTACGCGAAAGGCTTGGCAGATAGCTTCTTCTGTTGCTCTTCTGCGGCATTGATGCCTTTTTCGACAATTTCCTGAATCTGTTGCTGATACGTTTTAAGTTTACCCATTTTGATTCTCCTGGTTTGCTGGTGATCGCTTTGGTTGAAGAAGAATTCACCACGCGAATGTATTTGCGGGAATCCGTCTGACTTCAAGCTATGGATCTACAGTACGGTGAAAAATTAGAGTGTTCATACTAGAACGCAGAAAAATCAGAAAAGATAATAAATGGTTTTTTCGCCAGCTTGCGCCGAGCCTGGTGTTCGGAAAGTATTGGTACTCAAAACACGAACATGAAAAAGGGCAGCGAATGCTGCCCTTTTAAAAACGTAGTTCAGGTAGTGCAATCAGGCGCGGCGGCGACGGGCAGCCATCAAGCCAAGCAGGCCAGCGCCAAGCAGGCCAAGGGTGCCCGGCTCAGGCACTGTTGCGGTCACTTTTACATCATCCAGAAAGTTACCAATCGTGCCAGTCAAAGGATTCACAGAGGTGAACCTGATAGTCGTAGTTGTGTCTGCGGCTACGAACGAATTTGAAAATATGCTCCAACCATCGGTCGTGTGGTCGTCTAGGAGCCAGTCCAGCGAATTTGCACCCGAAATGACATCGAAAGAGAACGTCTCTTGGTCGTTAGCGCGCGCTCGATAGGCAAAGCTGATGTCGTAGGACTGGTTGGTAACGGTCACAAATTCCTGGTAAATGCTGAACGCAATACCTGAGCCAGGATGAGCATTCAGCTCGGCAAACTGGTCGCCCTCGGCGGCGGTTACGCCGTTATAGTCGTTCCAGATTTCGAATCTTTCATTATTGGCATCGGCTTCCCATCCTGCTATGTCAGTAAACGATTGCCAGCTGTTCGCAGAGATAACGTCATCTTCAAAACTGCCATTCTGAATAAGATTGGCACTGGCAGGTGCGGCAAGGACAAGAGAGAGGCTTAAAGCACTGAGCGCGGCGATGCGGTTGAATAAAGACATAAGTTCTTCCTTAACTACGTTGTTTTACAGGATGCTTAAAAAATGCAAACTTAATGCCAGAAAAATTTTATTCTTTTATTTCAACGTTCTGAAAGTTTCAAGCCGCGGCTGTGAGGAGGCATGTGTATATTTATCTGACACTCTCGATGGCTGGCAATTATGCTCTGGTCTGGGTGGCGCGGACCATTGCGGATGTGATTTAGGCTAATGTCAGTGTTTTCGGGGCTTGGCGTGCGTTGGTGCCGTTGTTGCGCGAGCTTGTCTTGGGACGATCGGTCATTATTGAGTGGCTCGCGAAGTCGCTCAATCGGACGGCTGATCGGCTTTGGCATCACACTGCGTGAAACACCGCTTGCGTTTGTCGGGCCACAGAGTAAGTCGGTCATCCCAGACGAGCGAGTGCCGGAAACAGGTCAATCATCCAGAGGGTTAATCGGGTCATCTGGCCGGTTAACACCATCACGCCCATGAAAATTAGCACCAAGCCTGCCAGCGCTCTCAACAGCCGGCTCCAACGACTGAGCCAGCGCACTCGCTCCCGAAAGTGCTCAATGAACAGCGCTGTTCCGAGGAACGGCAGTGCCAGGCCCAGCGAATACACCGCAAGATATAACATGCCCGTTTCGGCGTTGGCGTGGGTGGAGCTTAGGGCTAGTATGGCTCCGAGTATGGGGCCGATGCAGGGCGTCCAGCCGACGGCGAACGCCACGCCCAGCAAAAAGGCTGCCGTGGGGCGACCACCTTGCAGTGTTTGCCCCAGGCGCCAATCCCGTTGCAGCGAAGGCATGCTCCACCAGCCAAGCATGAACAGGCCCATCAGCACAATCAGTGCCCCTGCAACTACGTTGGCTTCCCGTCGGTAGGCCATCAGCCACTGCCCCAGGAGACTGGCGCTTGCGCCCAGCGCGACGAAAATCACGCTGAACCCGAGCACAAAACAAAAGCTCAGCCACAATGCTTTCAGACGATTGGAGGTTTCATTCACCGCTCCGCCGGTAACGACGGACAAGTAGCCGGGTACGAGGGGCAGTGTGCAAGGTGAAAAGAAGGACACCAGGCCGCCCAAAAATGCGGCCAGGATGCCCCAGGTTGCAAGATCTGGCATTCAAGAACTCCAAAATCGGTGGTTTTCCGGGTAGGGCTACTGGCTTTCTGTCTTTTGGTAATCCCGTTGTTCCTCCGTCCAGAGTGTTTTCAGGTAATCAATGACTGACTGGATCTCCTGAGCGGTCATCTGCTTCCCGAAGGCCGGCATCGTCAACCGATCGGATTTATTAAACGGGTGTCGCCACCCGTTCGCAATCATCTTAAATAGCATGGCATCGCTGTGGCGCCAGGTGTGGCCGGTTTCATCATGAGGCGGCGGGGGAATTTCCCCCTTCTCATCCGGTTTTTTCCAGTTGGCAGCGCCTTCACCCTGCCGTCCATGGCAAGCAGCGCAGTATTGCTCATAAATCTGTCTGCCCTGGGCGACTCCCGTCGGTGCACTTTCCGAACTCCCAGGCCCGCCCGAGGCGTCGGCAAAGACCGGCGCGGCGAGCAGGACTAGCGAGTAGACCCACTTATTCATGGACAGGCGTCCACTGGTCAGCGCCACCACGGGCAAGCAGGCTCCCGTTTGCCGTGCCCACCACAAGTCCTTGTGACGGCGAGAAGGCAAGGGCTGTTACGGATTGGGGAGTCTTCAGGCTTATCCAGGTTTCGCCACCATCTGCGCTGTGATGAAGCTGGCCCTCGATCACCGCGTAAACGTTTTCCGGGGCAGCCGGGTCATAGCCAATTGCGGAAACAGTGCCACGCAGGTCTCCCGCATCGCCCCAGAAGCAAAAACAGTCCATGGACCTTGAGACACCACGGGTAGTAGCTGCAAATAGCCAGCCACTTTCCATGCTGCCGGGCATGTCCGAGTGCAGGAATGCCAGCACCGGTTCCGGGGGACCGCTGTCCACTCTAACCCACTTGGCGCCACCGTCCCTGGACCGGAACATGCCATCCTTCCCAAGGTATGCGTAGAGCGTTCCGGGTTGTGTGGCGTGAGCGGCCATGGCAGTGACCCCGAGATCGGGCAAAGTATCGTTGAGGGACTGCCAGCTCTCACCGGCACTGTCGTACCGCCACACGCCCAGCCCCGGACCGGCTACGTAGATGCTTCCATCCGCACCTCTGGCCATGGAGGTGGGTTGAGCCCCCTGGTCGGTTGCCGGTAGCGCGATCTCGGTCAAAGTTCCGTCTTCAATGGCAAAGAGATCACTGCCCTGCAGCACCAGGAGGGCGCCTGATGAGCTGATCGTCAGAGAAGTCACTGGTTGGGCGTCGTCTGCAGATTGGGCTTGAGCCAGCGCTGGCAGCAAGATTGCCAGCGTGAGCAAGCACAACCTCCAGGCCGCCCTGGTCGTAGAATGAACAATCGCTCTCATGGGTCCAGCCTCAATAATCGTTGTGTTCGCGGAACACGCTTTGCTGGCCGTTGGCACGGAAGGCGATGACCTGGTAATCCTCCTTCTTGCCGGTTTCCATGCCGGGGCTGCCCTGAACCATGCCGGGCACCGAAAGCCCTAATGTATTGAACTGGGGGTTTTCCAGGTAAGCGACAATATCATCTGCTGGCACATGCCCCTCAATCACCACGTCACCGATCAACGCGGTGTGGCAGGAAGCCATTTCACGCGGCACGCCATATTGCTGCTTGATCTCGTTAATATTGTCGGTTTCTATAATGGTGGTCTCAAAGCCATTGGCCTTAAGATGTTCAGCCCAGGACTGGCAGCAGCTGCAACTGGGGCTCTTATAGATTGTGATGGCCGGACCAGATGTGTCAGCGGCGGCCATAGAGGTCGATGATTCGGTGGGTTCATCAGCCTGCATCGCCAGAGTGGTGGCGCCGGCGGCGAGAACGATGGCGGCCACACCGGTATACAGGGCAAGCTTTTTGGTCTTCATAGTAAATCCTCGATTGGTTTGGTCATGATCAGCACAAGGCCCGTGACGAACGAAAGCACGGATCTTTTTACAAAATCGTTGTAAGAAATAACGTCAATGACTTTGCCTCAATGGGCAAAAATACGAGTTACAACTCAGGAGTGGTGTTCTGGAGGGGGCGTAGTAGAGGCCAGGAACGGATCCTGATAAAGGGCCGCTCGGGCGGTCAATACCGGCTGGGAGCCGGTATCGGTTAAGCCTATGGATTTCTCAGGTAAGAGAGCGAAGCTGACGTTGACGCCACATTTGCTCAGCCCGCTGACGCTCGGACAGACCATATCCGGGACTGAGGCACAACTATCTTCAGTGTCTGATGAGGAGTTGGCGTTTTCAACCTGGGCTATCATCATGGAACCACAATCTGTCCTCTCAGCACTCACTTGGCTGTCCGCTATGTTGGCCATAGCTAACGCCGGCCCGCTTATCACCATAAGCAGTGATAGCAGCGCAGAAATGAATTGGCGGGTCGTTGCGGTCATCCTGATCTCAAGCACCAAGCAGTGAAGGTTCGAGGCTGTGACACACAGCTCGTCTTTGAGTTCACCAAATCCTAGCAGTTTTTTATTTCAATGACACGACTACTTCGGTGTCTGAATTAGTGAGGCAAATTCATTCTGGCGTTTATGATTTTTCAATTACGAGTCGTTCAAAAGCTATTGACCTTAAAGTTAACTTTAAGGTTATGGTTACGGCAGTGATTGATGACTCAGCTTAAGGTGAATGAATGAAAACGTTCAATATCGGCGAACTCTCTGCCCAAAGTGGCGTGGCCAGTCATGCGATTCGCTTCTACGAGCGGGAAAATCTCATGCCCGATCCTGCGCGAACCCAATCCAATTATCGCCGTTACCCCGAGGATGCGATCGCCAGGCTGCAGTTCATCATCCATGCCAAGCAATGGGGTTTCACTCTTGAGGAGATTCGTGAACTCCTGATGCTCCAGGATGCCAATGGTGACCGTGCAGAGGCCAAGCGCATTGCGAGCGAGCAACTGGAAAAGATCCGGCACCAGATCCAGAGTCTCTCCCGTATCGAGGCGGTTCTGTCGAAAACGCTGGAGGAATGTTCAGGGGAGGGTCCTATGGACGGTTGCCCGATCGTCGAGGCCATTGCCCAGGAAAGGTAGTGCGCCCGTTTATCGTTGGGATGAACTGATCCACGAGATGCTGGATTGGTTGCGCGGAGGAGCAAGGTCAGGATGCAAAAAATAGAGATTGGTATTGAAGGAATGTCCTGCGCGTCGTGCGTAAGTCGCATTGAGCGGGCTCTCACGACTCAGCTCGGTGTCTCGGCAGCACAAGCCAACGTTTCATGACAGACCTGGCACACAGCACCAGGAGATTAACATGATGACAAGTGATGCATGCGTGTTTGGAATGGCGGGAATGGGATTGATATCCCTTTTGCTCATCGTCGCCCTTGTGCTTGGCGTTGCTGCCCTCGTCAAGTACCTGTTCTTCAGTAAGAAAAATTATTCTGGAAGTGCGAGGAAGAACGCCAGAGGGGATCATGAACACCACTCTGAAACGTAACAGCCATTGGGAACCACCGGCAAATGAGGGAATCAGGTTGAGCGTAAAAACAAAGGTGGCCGGGGTCCTGCTCCTGCTGATCGTCTTTGCAGCGATCTACTGGATACTGCTGGAGACGGGAGCGCTTGCCACAGTGACCAACAAAGTTGCGTTGCGGGAATGGATCGATCAACTCGGCTATTGGGGGCCGGTGGGCATCATCGGCCTGATGATCATGGCCATCGTCCTGAGCCCGATTCCCAGCGCCCCGGTCGCCATGGTCGCCGGGGCGGTTTATGGTTCCTTCTGGGGGACGGTGTTCGTGGTTGTCGGGGCTGAGGCCGGTGCGCTGATAGCTTTCGCCATTGCCCGATCCCTGGGTTACGACGTTATACATCGCTGGAGTCGGGTGCGCCCGGTGTTGAACTGGCTAGGCAAGGACCGCTCTCAGGGTACTTTGATGCTAATTATTTTTGCATCAAGGCTGGTGCCCTTTATCTCCTTCGATGCGGTTAGCTATGCAGCGGGCCTGACACCGCTCGCTTTCTGGCGCTTCGTAGTCGCAACGCTGGCCGGTGTTATTCCGGCGGCCTATTTGATTACAGCATTTGGCGGATTGCTCATGGCGTCCGAGTCAGGGCTGGTGACGATAGTGCTGATTCTCGTCAGCGGCATTACCCTGTTGCCGGTTGTTGCGAAGCTGTTTTTTTCTCGACGCATAGGGCGTAAGAGCGTGCTCGAACAATAAAGTTTTGAGGAACTTATGCGCGCATGTCCAGTCTCAATTGACCGACGGGCCAGAGTGGAAAGACGAGGACGAGTCGTTTCTGTCTGCTTGGCGATGCCCACTGATTTGGGTTAGGGTGCTACGTGTTTCTCTACATGTGAAAGACACTTCATTCAGTTGTTCTGAAATCGGGATATTGACACGATGAAGAAGCGGTTTTTGGGATTAGCAGCAATGCTGCTCGTAGCTTCTTTCCTTTTTTCACAGGGAACTGCTGCGACCTCTTTTGAGGTGGAGCCCATGGCTGAGACTTGTGTTCTTTTGCTAGATGGCCCGGCGATGTCTGACTGCGCCATGCTGCAGGTTCAGGGTAGCTGTAGCGGCACGTGCCTTTCTTCCTATGTCACCAGATCTGTAATTCCGGATTTGCCACTATTATCGCTCTCTCCATACCCCAAGGCCTATTCTTCTCATTCCGGCCGTGTACTTTCAGGGCCAGACCCCTTTCCTCCGAAGTATTCATCAACCTTTTGAACCGTTGATCGCCTGGGGTTCCCGCGTCGAGCGACTGTCGTTCGACCTTGAGCGGTATACCGCCACGTAGTCAGTCACCCCTGACGGTTTTATTGCCTGATGAATACCTAAAAATGGGAACCTACTTGTGATGTCATTCTATTTGGAACACCCCGCGCAGCGCATTGCCATGCTTTGCCGTAGGCTTTCGATGACACTATTTTTGAGTTTGATTGCGACCTTGGTAACTGCGGCACCAACGATGGATCCGGGAATCAGCGCTCTCCAGGAAAAAGTCGGTTTTACGGTGATCGAACGCTTCTCCACGCCAGCGGACGGCGTAACCGGGTATGTTGTAAAGGGTCGGGATGGAAAAGCCGGAATAGTCTATGGCCTCGGTGACTACATTCTGTCCGGCGCGCTTTTGGAGAGTAACGGCAACGATCTGACCCGCCAATATGCCGCACGCTATATTCCGAAGCCGGCGTATGCCTCGGTTGCAGAGCAGCTTTCGCGGGATACCCACTTGGTGAGCGAGGGCGGGAAGGGTGCCCCCGAGGTATACGTATTCGCGGATCCCAATTGCATTTTCTGTCACAAGTTCTGGCAGCAGACCCGGAACTGGGTATCGGAGGGGAAAGTCAGGTTGCACTGGGTCATGGTTGGTTTTCTCAAGCCCTCCAGCCAGGGCCTGTCTGCGGCAATCATGAGCGCAGAGGACCGAGCCGGCGCGCTGCAGGCGTTTGAAGAGAATTTCGGCAAGAGCGGTAACGGCAGCGGAGTTTCTGAACTCACCCCCATCCCGGCTGACCTCCAGGAGGCGCTCGGACAACACAGCCAGTGGATGGTCGAATTGGGTTTCAATGGAACACCAGGGCTACTGTTCAAGAACACGAGCGGCCAATGGCGAGGCCAGACAGGTGTGCCCAAGCAGGAAGCGCTGGGCAGGATGCTGGGAATCACTGAGTAATGGATCAGCTTCCCTTTTTGCTCATCGCCGGCCAGATCCTTATGGCGATTGTGGCAGGTTTGCTGCTGAACTTGACGCCCTGCGTTCTGCCCGCGATTCCCATCAAGATCCGGACCATTCTGCGGGAGGCTGGCAGTCAGCGGTCACACCGTATACTGGCTGCACTGGCATTCACAGCCGGAACACTGACCTTTTTCCTGACGCTGGGCGGCCTGACCGCACTGCTGCAGTGGAATTGGGGTACCTTGTTCCAGTCGACGGTCTTCGTCGCCATCCTGGTTGCGCTGCTGGTCGGGTTTGCGATGGTCACCTGGCTGGACCTGCCGATTCCGATTCCCACGTTTGCCGCTACGATGCACGGCAGGCGTTACTTTGAAGCTTTCGTGTCGGGTCTGTTGAGTGCCATTCTGGCTGCACCTTGCGCCGGGCCTTTCCTGGGTGGCGTTCTGGCCTTTGCCGTTACACAACCGGCACCAGTGATCATGGGAATATTTGTCAGTATCGGGCTGGGACTGTCTCTACCCTACGCCGTGCTGATGCTCAAACCCGAGTGGCTGAGTCGAATACCCAGGACCGGTCCCTGGACTCTGGCTATTCGTGAATCGCTTGCGCTGGTTTTGCTGGCTGCTGCCGTCTTTTTCAGCGCGAGCCTCGTCCCCAAGGCGGTTTACCCATGGCTATGGTCAGCCTGGCTGGCTTTTGTCCTCATCTGGGGTATCCGCCGCTTCATCCAGGGTAGCGGAGCCGTGCGTGTGATCGCCGCGACGGCATCAGGCCTCGCGCTTACGACAGTGGTGGTTTTCGCAGGGCCTGCAGATAATGATGAGGGCGGGCTGGCCTGGCAACCCTACTCAGCGCAACTCCTGAAAGAAACACAAGCCCGGGGCGATCCCCACTTGCTGGAGTTCACCGCGGACTGGTGCATTAACTGCAAAGTACTGGAACGCACGGTGTATCAGGAGCCCGCTGTAGCCGAAGCCGTGCGGCGCGCCAACATGGTGCCCATACAGGTCGATGTGACAGCGAGTGATTCTGAAAAGGACGCATTGTTGACTGCGATGTCGGGGCAGGCTTTGCCTTTCGCAGCGGTCATCGACGGTGATGGCGTCGTTATCGCGCGTTTCACGGGTCTCTTTGACACCGACAGCCTGGTCGCAGCCATCAAACGCACCGAAAAATCACAACGTTAGACACTGGAGATGAATCATGGTGACCCGACCCAAAGCATTGCTAGCCAGCGTAGCGGTTCTACTGATCGCAACCGGGGCCGCATTCATGTTGATCGATACCAATCCTGGAAGTGCCACCAGCACTATCCAGACTGCACCGGGCAGTTCTTCAGTCCCGGTTCCGGCTGCCCGTACGGGGCTGGCGAGTTCTTCCGATAAGGTGCGCCTGAAAGTTGTTGAAGGGAATAAAGCATTGGCTGATGATACCGGGGAAATTCTTCTGACACTGGACATTCAGCCGGGTTGGCATGTGAACGCCAATCCGGCGTCCATGGAATTCCTGATTCCCACCGTCGCCAGCTCTTCAGTCAACGGCGAGTTGCTTGAGATTCAGACCCGGTATCCACGCGGTCGGGTCAGCGACATTACGCTTGGTGACATTGCTCTCGAAGTATACGACGACGACGCGAACATTCGGCTGTTGCCCGACGAAAAACAGACAGCCATGTTGAAAGAAGCAGGTAAGCTCGACATGACGGTACGAGTACAGGCCTGCAGTGACGAGGGCGTGTGCCTGGCACCGGCTGACCTGCCTCTTACCCTGAATCTGAACGATACCAACACACAATGACCCCAGGGTTTTCTTCCAAAATGGAATCAAACGGAGAACAACTGTGAATAACATAATAAGAGTATTCCTGATTTCCGTGGTTGCCTTGGGGAGCCTCAAGGCTTATGCCCACTCCATGGAGGATGTTGAAGCGGCGCTAAATGAAAAAGAACGGTATGCTCAGTTTGTCGATCAACCAGCCCCTCCGTTTAAGCTGACCGAAAGCGACGGAAAAGCCCTCTCCCTGGCGGATTTAAAAGGCAAAACCGTTGTGCTCAATTTTCTCTACACGCGCTGTACGGAGGCCTGCCCTTTGCACATGAACCTGATCCGGCAGTTGCAGACCGGGGTAGAAGACGAGGGGCTGATCAAAGAGGTGGTCTTCATCACCATCGCCACGGATCGCGAGGACGTCGCCGGGACCCGGGATAACATGCGCGCTTATGGCAAAAATTTCGGCCTCAACCCCGGCAACTGGCACTTTCTCTACCGGGCCAGCGACGAACCGCCCGGGTTGACGTCGGAGCTTGCCCAAGCTTACGGCGTTCGATTCACGGACACGGGAGACGGAGTCCAGGTACATGGTGTAGTCACTCACGTGATCGATCCAGAAGGACGGATGCGTGCCCGTTTTCACGGTTTAAAATTCCAGCCTGAACATCTGATGGCCTATCTCAAGGCCATCGCCATAGGCCCCAATGCTGCAACTGATGAGGGGTTCTGGAGCCGACTGCACACGCGTATTGAAGGCCTGATGCAGAGCAAGTAGTCCCTGTGGGCAGCAACGAAGCAGGAGACCAACAACCGTTAACGGGAGCAACCTTTGATGTGGCAGCAACCTACACCTGTAGCCTGGGTACTGGCGGCAATGCTCGCTTTTGCTATTTCATTAACCCCCTCCGTTTCGACTGCGGGGAAAGTTCCAGGTTCGGTCGGTCCTCAGGGTTTTCTGATCTGGGAAACACCCCGAAATCTGCCCGAGCTCGCATTTGAAGATAAAAAAGGCAAGCCTTTAACGCTGGCAGATTTGCACGGCAAAGTGGTGTTGCTCAATATTTGGGCGACCTGGTGTGCGCCCTGTCGTGAAGAAATGCCGACGCTGGATTCACTTCAGGCTCAGTTGGGGGGCGAGCAATTCGAAGTGGTCGCTCTGTCGATTGACCATGCGGGGCGCGGTGCTGTTGAGAAATTCTATCGGGAAACCAGTATCAAGCATCTTCGCATGTATATCGATCCGTCTACACTGGCTGCTTCAACTCTTGGTATAGAGGGCGTTCCAACGACGTTGCTCCTTGATCGCGAAGGCCGTGAGATCGGCCGCCTGGTTGGAGCTACGGAATGGGACCGCCCGGCCATGGTTGATTTTATCACTCGTACCATCGTCGAGGTTTCACATTGAACGTAACCCAAACTTAATGAAAGTCCTCAATAAAAGCCTTGACCTTAAAGTTGACTTTAAAGATACCGTCTGTGCTGAACCTTGAACAACAGCGAAAGCAAAGGAGAATGAACTGATGACATTGCAACTTGGAGAAACCGCTCCCGATTTCACCGTGGAATCCACCGAAGGAAACATTAAGTTTCATGAATGGCTTGGCGACAGTTGGGCCGTCTTATTTTCACATCCCGCCGACTACACACCGGTCTGTACTACTGAGCTGGGTGCCTTTGCCAAGCGCAAGGACGAATTCGCCAAGCGCGGCGTCAAGCTGATCGGCGTATCCGTCGACCCACTCGATTCCCATAACGACTGGGCAAAAGACATCGAGAGTACTCAGGGTACAGGGCTTAACTACCCCCTCCTTGCAGACAAGGATCGGGTGGTCGCGAATCTTTATGGAATGATCCATCCAAAAGCCGACCCCAAGCTAACCGTTCGTACGGTTTTCATTATCGACGCCGCCAAGAAAATACGTCTGACGCTGACATATCCACCCAGCACAGGGCGCAACGTTGACGAGATCATGCGAGTTATTGACTCACTTCAACTGACTGACAACCACAAAGTTGCCACGCCGGTTGACTGGAAAAACGGAGATGATGTGATCATCGTTCCGTCGCTTTCCAATGAAGAAGCCAAGGAGCGGTTTCCTGATGGGTGGGATGAGCAGACGCCGTATCTGCGCGTTACGCGTCAACCCGGTCGGAAATAATACAGAATCTGCCAACTGAGCCTCGCGTGCTGCTGATTAAAACCCGGGCGCACGCCTAGCGGAAGCGCTGAAGTCAGTGCTTCTGTGTCCTCAAATCGATTCCGCAGCCGCCCTAACAAGCACGGTACAGATCCATAGGGTTTGCCTGGGGGCAGCGGAGAACAGCTTCATTGGAGAGAGGTAATGACGACGGCTTTTTCGAGAATATCCCGGGAATATGATGATCTTTGGCTCTTGACCGAAGGTTACCGAGACTGGATGCTGAAAAAGATTCTTGAGCATTTGAAAATTCACACAGACAGTAAGTTCGCAGACCTGGGAGGTGGATCCGGTTTATTCACGCACCTTCTAAAGGAGGGTGTACCGCTTGAATCTGACGCTATATGCGTGGATCCCTCCGAAGCCATGCTCTTGAACGCCGGACAATACAGAGGCCTCCAGACATATTGTGAGTCTGCTGAAGTGTTCGCCCAAAGGCAGATGCCGCTGAACCGGATCCTTATCAAGGAATCGATCCATCACATCCGGAATCGTCAGGGTTTCTGGAAAGAAATAAGCTCCGGTTTAACGCCCAATGGCCGTATCTTGGTGGTGACTCGGCCAAGCCTACCCGGATTTCCTCTTTTCAAGCGGGCGATGACTGCTTTTTCAGAGAGTCAGCCGGAACTTGAAGTTCTTCTCGACGAAATATCTACCTCTGGCCTGAGCGCTGTCACGAACACGGAGGAGTACCACGTCGAAATCCCGAAGGAGCGCTGGTATACAATGCTTCGGGCCCGGTTTATGTCAAGCCTGACAAGCTTTACTCCCGATGAAATTGAGCAGGGCATTCTGGAAGTCGATGGCCAGCTTGATGGAGACCAAATTCGTTTTACTGATCGTGTGTTCTTTGTGGTGATTCAGCACAAGACAAAATGATTATGGTGAAGCGTGTGTATCCAGTAAAAAGTGAGAAACTCGCCGACCGGATATTACATGACGAGGTGCTTGCGCAAGTCGACCGAATATTCGGCAAAGATCCATTTTTATGAAGAGGAATCTGAGAACCAACGCTTAACTATCCAAAAATCGATCCGATAGCGATTTCATTGGGCCCGTTGCAAATCCATTGGTATGGCCTGATGTACCTTGTTGGCTTTCTTGCAGCCTGGTGGTTGGGCCGTCCATCAATTGGGGTTGAGCACCGAAGCAGTCGAAACGCTGATCTTTGCCCGTAAGCAAAACTTACCATTTTTCGGCTCACGGACTTTGTCACACCACTGGTGTCAATTGGCCTGGGGCCATGGTGTTCCCCAATATGGGGCCGGCCGCCACGCCACCCGTCGTCACTGTATGAGTTCACGCTGGAAGGTGTTGTGCTGTGTTGTGCTGTGGTGGTTCTCAGGCCATCCTCGCGGGAATGGCACAACGTCCGGCTTATTCCTGTTGCTCTACGGGGTTTTCCGCTTTTTTGTCGGTCAGAATGTGGAGATTGGGGCGGAATATTGTGGATCGACAAGGATGCCGGAATTCGTTAAAGATGATCTAAAACAGATGGTTAAGTCTTGATATGTATTGATACGAAATGGTTACTGGTGCCCTCGGCAGGACTCGAACCTGCTACCTTCCCCTTAGGAGGGGGACGCTCTATCCAGATGAGCTACGAAGGCGCTTCTTTCAGAAGGTCGGTATGATAACGGCCTGAGGCTTATGGCTCAAGGTGTTACCGTGTTTTCTGCCGTGCTGGGAGTGTGCTTTGTCTGATTCGTTCTCGCTAAGCGTTATTGTGCCAGTCTGGATGGAAGCGGCGGGCATTGTGGCGGCGCTTGAAGCTCTGTCACCGCTGCGCGCAGAGGGGTATGAGGTGATTGTGGTGGACGCGGACAGCACGGATGGCACAACCAGGTTGGCAATCCCGCTTGCGGATCGGGTGGTTCAGTCGGGAAAGGGAAGGGCCGTTCAAATGAATGCGGGCGCCTCTGTTGCTAACGGCAGTGTTCTGGTGTTTTTGCACGCGGACACCCGTCTTCCTGAAAATGCACTGAATTGCCTGAGTGAGTTTTTTAACAGTGACAAAGCCTGGGGCCGTTTTGATGTGCGCCTGAGTGGCCGGGGCGTGATGTTCAGGGTTGTTGCCTGGTTTATGAATCAGCGCTCGCGGTTAACGGGTATTTGCACAGGCGATCAGGCTCTGTTTGTGCGCAGGGAAGTTTTTGAGGCTCTGCGCGGATTTGATAGCCTGCCGATCATGGAAGATATTGAGTTTTCCAACAGGCTGCGCCTGGTTTCCCGCCCCTTCTGTATTGACGAACCGGTTGTTACCGACAGCCGGCGCTGGGAACAGCGAGGTGTGTGGCGCACGATTTTTCTGATGTGGCGTTTACGCTGGCGCTACTGGCGTGGTGAATCCCCGGCAACGCTTGCTCATTCCTACCGTATGGATGTTCGTAATGGCTCAGACTGAATTTCTCAATGCGCTGGTGATGCAGTTCGCCAAGTGGCCGGAAGCGGGCCGGGTAAAAACTCGTCTTATTCCTGCGCTGGGTGTGTCCGGGGCGCTGGATGCGCACTTAACGCTTACCCTGGCTGTGCTGGATAATCTGTGTGGCGCCGGTTTTTCTGTGCAGTTCTGGTGGGACAGGGAGGTTGAATCTGTGCCGGTGGATGCGCAGGCAATTGTCCGTACTCTTGAGCACAGAGGCTTGGCGCAGCATATACAGCGGGGGGCGAATCTGGGCGACAGAATGCTGGATGCGCTTGAAAGTGGTCTTGAGTCTCACGCTGCCGCTATGATCGTGGGCAGCGATTGCCCGTCAGTTGAACCCGCGTATGTGCATCTGGCCGTGACCTGCCTGCAGGAATACGATGTTGTTTTAGGGCCGTCTGATGACGGTGGTTACGTGTTGATTGGCTCGCGCCGGGTGCTTCCGGGCATGCTCGACGGTATTGAGTGGGGCACGGAAGCTGTCCTTGAGCAAACCTGTGCGCGACTGAAGGAACTGGGGCTCAGCGTTGGTTTGCTGGAGCCCCGATGGGATGTGGATGAGCCGGAGGACTGGGCGCGCTTTCAGCGCCTCCCTGTCGACACGTAGCGGCCGTTTTTACTTATCGGTAACGGGTGGTTGTTGCAGAATAAGGTCGCGGGCGTCCTTTGCGCTCAACCCTTCGCCACCCGTGTTCACGAGCAGCGCCCGGTCTCTGTTCAATACGGAGTCCCTGAAGGTGGTTTTCAGCTCATCGAGACTGACGGCTTTAACGGCTTTTGCGAGCCTTTCTCGTGAGTCAAACCCCTCTTCGCCACGATCAATCTCGCGCCAATAGCGCCCTGAAATCTCTCCCAATTGACGATCCTGCTCCATAATGCTGCTGATCACTGCCCGCTTTTCCTGGGCCAGGCGCTCGTCATCCAAGTTGGCAAGGGTCTCATTGTAGCCTTTGGCGAACTCGCGAATGGCCTGGTCGATGGCGTTCGGACTGGCGGTAGGGGATTGAACCACAAAGCCAAGGGCCGGGGTTTCAAGCATTTCGAAGGGTGTTGCGTACACAATGTAGCCAAGCTGGCGCGTGGTGCGGATATCTTCATAAAACGGGCTGCTTATAATCTGCGCCAGCAGGCGGAACCGCGCGCGCTCTTCAAAGCTGGTGTTCTTGCCCTGGGTGTAAAGCGTGTACCCGGTATCCGGATGTTCTACGTTCAAAGAGACGACGATTTCTTCCGGCGGCAGCTTGCGCACCTGACTGCGCGCAACCGTTGCAAAATCGCTTTTGTTCAACACAATCGCATCAATCTGCTGGGCCAGGTTAAGTGCGTAAGCTTCGGTCAGGTTGCCATGAACCAGCAGTACCGGGTCAATTTTCGAGAGCAACGTCCCTGCGAATGATCTGAGTTCTTCGAGGGTTACGGTTTTTGCAGCCTGCAGCTGTTCGTCCGTGCTCCAGGTGTCTTCGAGCAGCGTGGATTGAATGAACTCGGACGTCTGTGCAACTGGCCGGTCTTTGGCTTTGTTCTGCAAACTGTCCATCAGGTTTTGCCGGGCGATATCAAAGCGCTGTCGGGTAATCTGCGGTGCTGCAACCTGCATGAGGATGCGGTTCATCAGGGTGTTCAGTTTGTCGCTGTAGCCGCCAACCCGCACAGTGATGCCGCGCAAGTGCGGATAGATGCTGTAATCCAGCCCGGCAAGACGCGCGGAATAGGCCCAGGCGTTCAAGTTGTTGTTGATGCTGTCAACCAGAAGACCTGTCAGTACATGGCTGCGGGCCGATGCGCGCACAGCGGGTGTGCGTAAGCTCAAAAATACGTTGGCCTTGGGTGTGTCAAAACGCGTGTCCCGGGCAAACCAGATTGCCATGCCGTCGTTATTGCCCAACCATTCGGGTTTGTCCATGGTTTTACCAGGCACCATGGTCAGATTCTCAGGCACAAACGGGTTGGGCGCAGGAAGATGAAGCGCCTCGGCCAATGCGATGGGTGCCTTGGTTTTGAGTGCTTCGGTATCCAGTGGTTCAATCTGCCAGGGTGTTTCGTACCACTTGGTAAAGTTGGGGTTTTTGAGCTCGAGCTGTGGCGCCAGCAAATAGGCCATCACGTTATCCGGTGTCAGCATTGAAAGAATATCCCGATACTGATCCGGCGCGTAACGCTCCATTAGCCAGGGCGCACTGAGAATATCTTCTGCCGGGTAGTCCTGGAGCTGGCTCGACAGTCGCATTGCCTCTTGAAGGGGTTCACCTTGCTCGCGAAAGCGAAAATCGATTCTTGCCAGTCGCTGCATTTCTTCAAAACGCTGCTCGCTAATGCCTTGCTCGCGAATGATGTCGATGTACCGAAAAACCAGTGACAGAATGTCTTCTTGCCGATTCAGGCCCTCAGGTGTAAGCGCAATGCTGATGTCCAATGTGGCCGCTTCGCCCGTATCCATGCCAATACCGGCGGACAGGTTATCTGCCAGGCCGTTCTTCTTCAGCACCTCCAAGAGGCTGCCTGGTCCTTCGTGGCCAAGCAGGTTGGCAATGTAACTGACGGGCTTTGTGCGGTAGTTTTCCTGCTGTGATGGAATCGGGAATGACAACGACAGGCTGCGCACATCCTTGATGGCTTGCACCGTCACCTCTGCAGGCAGCGCATCGGCTTCAAGCAATTTGGCGCTATGAACCCTTGATTTCAGATTGCGGTTCTCAATGGCACCAAAACGCGCCCGTACCATAGCTTCCAGCTGGTCCAGCGGCTGCGGGCCGTAAACCGCAAGGGTCATCAGGTTGGCGGAGTAACGGGCTTTCCAGAACTCAATCAGGTCAGGCCGAAGCGGATGGGTGTCGGTGTTTTCCAGCGTGGTCAGATTACCGACCGCGAACTGATGAAAAGCGCCTTGCGGGTTGCTGGCGGCCTTTTTGACGGAGTAGAGGCGGCGGCCATCTTCTTTTTGTTTGGAGCTGAACTCAGAGTTCACAGCGTTACGTTCGCGGTCTACAAGCTCGGCGGTAAACAGAGGCGCCGCAAACTGCTGCGAGAACCGATCCAGCGCAGATTCCAGGTAATTGGCCTGAATATCGAAAAAATAGTTGGTGTTGCGAAACGCGGTAAAGGCGTTATGACTGCCCCCGTGGCTTTTGATGAACTGTTGGTACTCTCCGGGCTCAGGGTACTTTTCCGTGCCCAAAAACAGCATGTGCTCGAGGAAGTGTGCAATGCCCTCCCGTTCTTTTGGATCATCGCCACTGCCAACCGCCACGTTCATGGACGCCGCGGCTTTGTCTGCGTTCTTGTCGGATATCAGAATGGCTCGCAAACCGTTATCCAGTTCAATGAAGCGGTATTCGTTGTTGTCGTTCGGGCTTTTTTGTGGCGTTTGTGCGGCGGTTGCAAACGAACTGACAAATAATAGCAAAAGCAGTGCAAACGCATTTGCCGTCAGCACCGGTATTCTGGCGTTTAATTGGGTACCAATACGCATAAGGCCTCTGCTATTTGTTAGGGAGCGTCTGAAAGGTTTCAGTGCATCATTGTTTTGCGGGTGTTTTCTGGCTGTTGATCCAGAGTTTTGCGGGCCAGGTCCGCGGCTTTCTCTCCATCAAGCTGGCCTGACGCAATCCGTTCGAGCACGGTTGCCATAATGGCAACGGATTGGCGGTAATCGGCAAACTCTTCCTGAAATGCACTGTCGATTGCCTGGTAAACCGCCTGGATTTTCTGTTCACGGTCACCGGAATTTTTCGCCGTGTCGTTGATCGCTTTGAGGCACGCACGGGCAATGGTGATGTAACGTTCAGTATTGGGATTGTCGTTCGGCATTATCGGGTTTCCGGGTATCGCTGGGTCTGTGAAAAGGACTGACGCCTAAAGAGGCAACAAGTTCCGGATTATCGCATTGCTGGCAGGCTGTTTCATTGCATTGCAGTAATTCATCGTCAGGGAAGGCGGGCGCCAATTACTGTGCTAGTCTCAAAAGCGTTGTGTCGGCGAAAAATACAGGCGCGACGGATTTTTTTAGAGTAAAGGCTCTATTTAAAACAACGGGTTACAGAGTAAAAACTCTAAAAAAGACCGATACATGAAAGTTGCATTTAAGTACAATGCCGGCCAATCAAGGCCGTTATTAGACTTTGGTCGAATAAGGCCGACGTAAATATTGAACAGACAACAACAGAGCAACAGGCAGGGTGGATTATCAATGAACTATTTCCTGACCGGTGGTACCGGGTTTATTGGCCGTTTTCTTGTGGAAAAACTTTTAGCACGGGGCGGCACCGTGCATCTGCTGGTGCGTGAGCAATCTCTGGACAAGCTTGACGCACTCATACAGCGGTGGGGCGTAGACGAATCCCGTGTTAAGGCGGTAGTTGGCGATTTGACGAGCGAAAATCTGGGTATTGATACCAAAACCCTTAAAGCCCTGACAGGAAAGATTGATCATTTTTTCCACCTGGCCGCTGTCTACGATATGGGCGCTGACGAAGACGCCC
This sequence comes from Marinobacter antarcticus, assembly GCF_011049865.1. Classification (GTDB taxonomy): domain Bacteria; phylum Pseudomonadota; class Gammaproteobacteria; order Pseudomonadales; family Oleiphilaceae; genus Marinobacter; species Marinobacter antarcticus_A. The sequence continues at coordinate 43,542 of NZ_DRGY01000049.1, forward strand.
AACAGGCCACGAACATTGATGGCACCAAGGCGGCAGTGAATGCCGCTGAAGCAATGAAGGCAAAGCACTTTCACCATGTTTCGTCTATCGCGGCTGCTGGCCTGTTCAAGGGTATTTTCCGTGAGGATATGTTTGAGGAAGCGGAAAAGCTGGACCATCCGTATCTGATGACCAAGCACGAATCGGAAAAAGTTGTGCGTGAACAGTGCAAAGTGCCATTTCGCATTTATCGTCCGGGCATGGTTATCGGCCACTCGAAAACCGGGGAAATGGACAAGGTTGACGGCCCTTACTATTTCTTCAAAATGATTCAGAAAATCCGCCGGACCCTGCCTCAGTGGATGCCGACTGTGGGTATAGAAGGGGGCCGCCTGAATGTTGTTCCCGTAGATTTTGTGGTCAATGCGTTGGATCACATAGCGCACCTGGACAGCGAAGATGGCAAGTGTTTCCATTTGGTGGATTCTGACCCTTACAAGGTGGGTGAGATTCTTAACATTTTCTGTGAAGCCGGCCACGCGCCTAAAATGGGCATGCGCATCGACTCCCGCATGTTCGGTTTCATTCCGCCCTTTATTCGTCAGAGCCTTAAAAACCTGCCGCCGGTGAAACGTTTAACCAGCGCTGTGCTGGAGGACATGGGCATTCCGCGCTCAGTGCTGTCCTTTATCAATTACCCCACCCGTTTCGATGCCCGCGAGACTGAGCGCGTGCTGAAGGGAACGGGCATAGAAGTGCCCCGTTTGGCGGATTATGCACCGGTGATCTGGGACTTTTGGGAACGTCATCTCGACCCTGATCTGTTCAAGGACCGCACTCTCAAGGGTACGGTGGAAGGCAAGGTGTGTGTGGTAACCGGCGCTACGTCGGGTATTGGCTTGGCAACGGCTGAAAAACTGGCGGAAGCGGGCGCTATTCTGGTGATTGGAGCCCGCACCAAGTCGAAACTGGATGAGGTGACCGCGTCTCTGGAGGCGAAGGGCGGCAGTGTGCACGCCTACCAATGTGATTTCTCCGATATGGAGGCGTGCGATCACTTTGTGAAAACCGTTCTGGACAACCACGGCCATGTGGATGTGTTGATCAACAATGCCGGGCGCTCCATTCGTCGTTCGTTGTCGTTGTCGTTTGACCGGTTCCATGATTTTGAGCGCACCATGCAACTGAACTACTTCGGCTCTGTGCGGTTGATCATGGGATTTGCACCGTCGATGTTGGAGCGTCATCGCGGCCATGTGGTTAATATTTCGTCTATTGGTGTGCTTACCAACGCACCGCGGTTCTCTGCTTATGTGGCGTCTAAATCGGCGTTGGATGCATTCAGTCGATGCGCGGCTTCGGAGTGGTCAGACCGGAACGTGACGTTCACCACCATCAATATGCCGCTGGTGAAAACGCCGATGATCGCACCCACCAAGATTTACGATTCGGTGCCAACGCTTACGCCGGAAGAGGCGGCGGAAATGGTGACGAATGCGATTATTGATCGCCCAAAGCGTATCGCAACGCGCCTTGGTATTTTCGCAGAAGTGTTGCACGCACTTGCGCCGAAGATGGGCGAAATCGTGATGAATACGGGCTACCGTATGTTCCCGGATTCATCCCCTGGAGTGGGGGGCAAGTCAATTGAGAGGCCGAAGGTGTCCACGGAACAGGTGGCTTTTGCCGCGGTTATGCGGGGCATTCACTGGTAAGCCGCGTTCTTGCAGCTTTGAATCAAAAAAACCCGCGTTGCGGGTTTTTTTGTGGATGACGTTCACCCGATTAAAGTCGGTGCTATTCGGCTTCATCCGAAATCACAGGTGGCGGAAACCCGCCCAGGTCGAGCCAGCGATTGACGATCCCGCAGAACAGGTCGGCTGTCTTTTCGGCATCGTAGGCAGCAGAGTGCGCTTCTTTATTATCAAACGGAATGCCGGCCAGTTTGCAGGCCTGAGCCAAAACCGTGTGGCCATAGGCCAGGCCTGCGAGGGCGGCGGTGTCGAACGTAGAAAAGGGGTGAAACGGATTCCGATTGATCTCCGCTCGCCGTGCGGCCGCAAATACGAAGTTGTGATCGAAGGTGGCGTTGTGCCCCACCAGCACCGCGCGTTTGCAATCGTGTGCCTTGACGGCCCTGCGGATGGGGCTGAAGATTTCGCTCAGGCCCTCACGTTCGGGCACAGCTTCCCTGTCCGGATTCCACGGGTCAATGCCGGTAAAATCCAGCGCAGACTGCTCCAGATTGGCGCCTTCAAACGGATCAATCTGTTGCAAATGGGTTTCACCCCTTTGCAATCTGCCGTCATCATCCATGGTGATCATCACCGCGGCTATTTCCAGCAGAGCATCCCGGTCTGGATTGAACCCGCCGGTCTCAACATCGACAACAACGGGTAAAAAACCGCGAAATCTGCGGGACATTGGGTGCGATTGTCTGTTTTCGTCAGTCACTAAAGCTCCGGTCGTGGCCGTTTGTCAGGAAGTGTGGGTACGTTTATGCCAAGCGCCAGTTAATGGTTTCGCCAGCTTTCAACGGAACGATGGTACCACCGGCTAACGGTAATTCATCCGGCATTGTCCAGGGTTTCTTCACCAGGGTAATAGTATCGGTATTTCGCGGCAGACCATAGAAATCCGCGCCGTTCAGGCTGGCGAAGGCTTCAAGTTGATCCAGAATGCCGAGTTCTTCAAAAATGTCCGCGTACAGTCCGATTGCGCCGTAGGCGGAGTAACAACCGGCGCAGCCGCAGGCGGCCTCTTTTTTGTCACTGGAGTGTGGCGCGGAGTCGGTTCCCAGAAAAAACCGTTTATCACCGCTCGCGATGGCATCCCTGAGGGCTTGCTGGTGCCGGTTGCGCTTGAGAATTGGAAGGCAGTACAGGTGAGGGCGTATGCCGCCTACCAGCATGTGATTGCGGTTGTACATCAGGTGCTGAGGCGTGAGCGTTGCGCCCAGATTGTTACTCTGGTGATGGCGTATAAACTCGGCAGAATCGGCGGTTGTTATGTGCTCAAGCACAACCCGGAGATTCGGAAACGCGTCCAGAGTAGGCGCCAGAACACGCTCAAGGAATACCTTTTCCCGATCGAAAATATCGATGTCTGCATCGGTCACTTCGCCGTGAACGAGCAACAGCATGCCGCATTCGGCCATGGCCTCAAGCACCGGATAGATATTGCGGATATCCTGCACGCCGGAGGCAGAGTTGGTGGTGGCTCCGGCGGGATAGAGCTTCGCAGCGACAATGCCGTCGGCACTGGCCTCAAGGATGTCCGCGCGGGTTGTCGATTCCGTGAGATAAAGCGTCATTAATGGCTGGAAACCCGTACCTGTTGCCGCAGCCAATATGCGATCCCGGTATGCGGAGGCTTCAGCGGCGTTGGTAACCGGCGGGTTGAGGTTGGGCATGATGATCGCTCGCCCGAAACAGGCCGCGGTTGCCGGCACAACGTCTTTGAGAACATCGCCGTCGCGCACGTGGAGGTGCCAGTCGTCGGGGCGCACAAGTGTTAGCTGTTCGGTCATTGGTTGGTTTCCGCACTACCTTCAAAAGGGCTAATAAAGAGGCGTGAAAGACGCGTTCACCGTGGAAGGCGCTTTGATCCTGGAAAATTTGGGAAATTATAGCAGAAGGCGCCGGTGATTGTTTTTCCTGTGTTGGACTAAAGAACGCTGCATGCGTGCCGTTAAACAGGGAAACCACGAAACAGACGTGGACCCTCGGTATCACGGCTATGGCGCTCTTATGGCAATCGGCTACTCCAAAAAAACGCTGAACCTGTTGGCAATGCTCGTGCTGGGCACCATTATGCCGGGATCTGGTATGGCCGGAAACTATGGCGCGGGAATCTCGAACAGTCAGTGGTATCTTGCAGAATCCGTTTTTGAATGTTCTCTGGTGCATGAGGTACCGGGTTACGGTCGGGCTGTTTTTCGTCGTCGGGCCGGAGAAGATCTGTCGTTCTTTCTTGAATCCGATTCTCGTCTTATGCGTCCCGGGCGAGGCACTCTGGTTGTCGAGGCACCTGCGTGGAGACCGGGTGTCGCGCCAAAGCCCGTGGGTGCGGTCGATGTGTCTGAAGGGCACCGGCAGGTATCTCTTGAGGCCCGTCAGGCGGTGATTATTGCGCAAAGCCTGCTGAACGGTATGCGCCCAACGGTTACTCGTGCCTCCTGGTACGATGGCAGCCCGGTTCGAGTGCAGGTTTCCAACGTTAATTTCAGTGGCCAGTACCAGCGTTACCGGTTGTGTACTGCGAATCTTCTGCCGGTCAACATTGATCAGATCGGGCGTTCACGAGTGGCGTTTGCCAGCGGTAGCAAATCGCTGTCTGAGGCAGATATGGATCTGCTGGACGATATCGTTGCCTATCTCATGGCCGATTCCACGGTTGAGCGAGTGTTTGTTGACGGGCATAGCGACAGCCTTGGAAGCCGAATTGATAACAGGGCATTGTCTGAGGAACGTGCCAACGTGGTGGCGGATTACCTGAAAGCCCGTGGAGTGGATCCCGACCTGATTACGGTGAGGGCTCACGGAGATCGATACCCGGTATCCAAACGACCGGCCGACAACCGTCGCACAACCATCCGATTGCAGCGCGAGGGCGAACGCCCCGGATTGCAGCAGGCCAATGGCTACGGCGGCGTGTCTGCTGGCTAACATGACGGCCTGAGCGCGGGGTTTTTTATAACCAGATCAATAAATCGAGCTCAGAACCTCCAGGTGGGTATTCACGCTCTGTGCCAGCGCCTTGAGGTTATAGCCACCTTCCAGCGTCGAAATGATCCGGTCGTTACTGTGTTCGCGCGCCACGTCAGCCGCCATTTCGGTTAGCCAACGATAATCCTCGGTTTCCAGATTCAGTTCCCCCATCGGGTCGAGACGATGGGCGTCAAACCCGGCTGAGATCAGCACAAGCTGGGGTTTGAATGCATTCAGACGCTTGACCCACTCCGCTTCGACCCGTTCACGGAACCCGGCCGCAGAGCAGCCCGCTTCAATGGGAATGTTCACGATGTTATCGGCCTGACGGTGCACGTGCGAGTGAGGATAAAAAGGATGCTGGAAGCTGGAGCACATCAGTATGCGCTCATCTCCGCTCACAATGTCCACCGTGCCATTGCCCTGATGCACATCAAAATCAATGATGGCGACTCGCTCAAGATGATGAAAGTTGAGCGCGCGCATAGCCGCAAGGGCGATGTTGTTGTAAAAACAGAACCCCATGGATTTGCTGCGCTCAGCATGATGGCCCGGGGGCCGCGCACAGATGAACGCGTTGGTAACCTGGCTGCTCATGACCATATCCACTGCCTGAATATTGGCACCGGCAGCCAGCTTCGCCGCCCGCAGTGTGTCGGGCATCATGGCGGTGTCGGGATCGGTGAACACCCGGCCACGGGTAGGCTGCATCATGTCGAGTTGTTGCAGATACCGCTCGGGATGCACGCTTAGAAGTTGATCGCGGGTGATCTCTTCGGGCCGCACCCAGTCAAGCTTTTCAGCAAGTCCGGTGTCGGCGATGTAACTGATGATGGCTGCCAGGCGGGCAGGGCTTTCCGGATGCTCCGGCCCCATGTCGTGTTTCATACAGTCATCATGGGAAAAAAATGCGGTGGTCATAAGTCTCGAAACGCCCCGACTACGCTGGTATTTCTTTCAATCCTATCAGGGATATTCCCATGGTGCCGCGTTTCTTTGGTCCTACAGTGGTAATAGGCATTTCACATGGGCTCGTCTATGCCTAAGATAGAGCGAACACAGATTTAAGGAGGGTCAGCTTGAGCACCCGATACCTGGAAAGCCTGTTCAATCCGGCTTCTATAGCGGTGATAGGGGCGTCGGAGCGGTCCGACAACCTTGGCGGTATGGTGCTGCGAAATCTGATGAGTGGCGGCTATTCGGGCCGGCTTCTGGTGGTCAACCAGAATGATTACGACAACGTGCATGGCGTGCCGTGTGTCAAAAAAGTCTCGAAAATGGCGTTTTCGCCCGATCTTGCGATTATCTGTACGCCACCGGATACGGTGTCCAAAACCATAAAGCGCCTTGGCGAAGCCGGGGTCCGTACCGCGATTGTGATGACAGGGGGTATGTCCCGCACCCACAGCAAAACCGGTCAGCCCCTGATGTATTCTGTGCGCGAAGCGGCCAGGGCGGCAGGCATCAGGGTGCTGGGCCCGAATACCATTGGCCTCATCGTTCCGGCAAGGAACCTGAACGCCACCTATGCGCACATGGGGGTTCTTCCGGGGCGCGTGGCGTTTGTGGGCCAGTCGGGCACCATCGCCAGCTCGGTCATTGACTGGGCCTTTGCCCGTGGGGTTGGTTTCTCATACTTCCTCACCCTGGGCGACGGTATGGACATAGATCACGACGATCTGATTGATTACCTCGCCCAGGACACCCAGACCCGCGCCATTCTCATGCACATCGAACACATTCCAAACCCCCGGCGTTTCATGTCCGCTGTGCGAGTGGCATCCAGAACCAAACCCGTGATTGTTGTGAAATCCGGCCGAGTGCCGGAATCCGAGTGGTTAACCCATGTGTTGCCGGATGGCATTATGCGCAGTGATCCCATTTACGATGCCATGCTGCAGCGTGCGGGTGTGCTGCGAGTTGACGGGCTTGGGCAGATGTTTGACGCGCTCGAAACGCTCACCCGCATGCGCCCGCTGCGCAGAGAATCCCTTGCGATTATGGCGAACGGGGTGGGCCCCGGGGTGCTGGCGGTTGATCGGTTGGCCGATCTGGGCGGTGAATTGGCCAGCCTGTCTGAACCCAGCATTGCGGCCCTGGCGGAGTTATTGCCTCCTTACTGGCGGCGCAAAAACCCCATCGATCTCAATTACGATGCCTCCCCGGCGTTGTATGGAAAAGCGATCAAGATTCTGGCCAAGGATCCCAAAATAGCCAATGTTCTTGTGATGTACGCGCCCAGCCTGACGGAAGACAGCCTGCAGATTGCCGACGCCGTTGTGCAGGCTGCGAAAGGCACGCGGCTGAATATCTTCACCTGCTGGCTTGGCCAGAGCACGGTGATGGAAGCCCGGGACGAGTTTTATCGTGCCGGCCTGCCATCCTTTTTTAATCCGGAGAAAGCGGTTGTCGCCTTTATGCAGCATGTGCGGCATCAGCGTGTTCAGCGCCTGCTCACGGAGACGCCTGAATCCTTTACCGATCACTTTGCAGACCACACCAAAATCCGGCGCGTTGTGGTGAATGCGCTTCGCTCGAATCGCACCCATTTGTCGAGCCAGGAAGCTCGGGAGGTTGTGCGCGATTACGGCATCAACACCATTGAAACCGTCTATTGTGACGATGTAGAGGAAGTTCTCGAGGCGTTTTCCATAGAGCGCCGGCCGGTAGACGTGACAATTATACACGAGGAGGCTTGCCACCCATTCGCAACGCTCACTGTTTCCCAGCGCCGCTACAAGGGCGCGGTGCAGAAACTTAGCAGTGAAGCAGCGATTATTGAGACCTGTCGGTTTTTGATGGATGAATATCAGAAACATTTTCCCGACAGTGGGTTTCTTGGCTTTGCCATGCAGCGGTCTTATCAGCACGTAGGAGGCATTGAATTCAGCGTAGGTATCACACGAGACGCCCAGTTCGGGCCTTTAGTGGTCTGTGGAGCCTCGGGTGCTCATATTAACGTGATGACGGATCGGCAGATTGCACTGCCACCATTGAACATGGTTCTTGCCCGCGAACTGCTGCGTCGCACTTATATGTACAAGCTGCTCAAAGAACACAGCCTGAGGCCTGAATCGGATATCCGGGCGGTCTCCGAAACGCTGGTGACGCTGTCCCAGATTGTGATTGATATCCCCGAGATCCGCGGGTTGGAAATTTCACCGCTGTTATTCAACGAGCAAGGTGCGGTTGCCGTTAACATTGCGATCAATCTGTCTGAAACCCCCGGTCGGCCAATTATTCAGCCTTATCCGAGAGAGCTTGAGGAGTGGCTGATGCTGCCCAAGTCGGGGCGCAGGGTGGTTATCCGCCCGGCGTTAGCAGAAGACGAACCATCGCATCGGGTGTTCCATGAGCTGCAGTCTCCGGAATCCATTCGCTACCGGTTCTTCCAGTATCGCAAACATTTTTCCCGGGAAGACGTCGCGCAAATGGTACAGATCGACTACGACCGGGAAATGGTGTTTATTGCCAATGCGCCGAAAGAGAACGGTGAAGGGGACGAAACGCTCGGTACTGTCAGAACCTGGACAGACGCAGACAATCTGCAGTGTGAATTCGCAGTGATGGTGCACGACAAAATGAAAGGTGAGGGCCTGGGCGTTGCCTTGATGCAGAAGATGATCGATTACTGCCGCGCTAGAGGTACGGTAGAAATGGTCGGCGACGTACTGGCCGATAATCGCCCGATGCTGCAGTTGGCCGAGCACATGGGCTTTGAGATCAAGTACAACCTTGAGGAAGAAGTGATGGATCTGCGGCTGGTGCTGAACGAGCCGGACAAGGACTGGCAGAAAGAGCGATTGGGCGCGAGCACCCACTGAGGCGTTTGTGTAAAAGGCCCCAGTGGGTGCTCATTCCCACAAATGGCTAAGCTTCGACGATGGCCGAGCGATCTTCACCGCCCATGGCTTCCAGCAACCCGGGAATCAGCTTCGATAATTCCAGGGTCATCAGCGTGAAGGCGGCATCAAACTTTGCAACCGCATCGTCCACATCCACGTCGTCGAGTTGGTCCTGAAGCGTTTCGCTAAATTTCAGTCGGCGGATGCCCATTTCCTCATCCAGAACAAAAGACACGTTGTCGTCCCAGGTCAGGGCCAGCTTGGTGACTTCCATTCCCGCGTCCAGATGGTTACGAATTTCGTCCGCTTTCAAGTTCAGACCTTTGCAACGAACAACGCCGCCGTCTTCCGAAGGGTCTTTCAGCTCACATTCATCGCCTAGCACCACGGTGCCGGGCAGGTCGATGGTTTCGTTCAACCAACCCGTGAAAGTGAAGATCGGAGACTGTTCCAGAACCGGCGGGCGTACGGGCAGAGAACCCAGGCTTTTGCGCAGAGTTGAGGCCAGGTCTTCTGCTTGTTTTGCGGAGCCGGCATCGACAACCAGTACGCCATCCTGCGGTGCCAGGTACGCAAAACAGCGGCGGTTTCTTGAAAAGGCCTGGGGCAGCATTTCCAACATCACCTGTTCTTTGATTTCGTCTTTTTCCTTACGCCGAACTTTACGGCCCTGTTCGATTTCTATGGCCTCGGCTTTGTCTTCAACCGCATCTTTGATGACGGGTCCCGGCAGAATTTTTTCTTCCTTGCGCAGGGCGATCAGGTGATAACCATTGGCACTGTGAACCAGTTGCTCACCGTGTTTGCCAAGGGGCGGTACCCAGCCTTGGCGAGCGGTTTCCTGTGGGCCGCAGGGCTTGAATGCATCGCCGCCGAGCTTTTCTTCCAGCTCTTCAGCAGAGATATCAAACGGTTTGGTAAAACGGAAAACGCGGGCATTGCGAAACCACATCAGGTTGGATCCTTGTCTTTCATATTTGCATGATCTCCACGAGCACTGTTTTAACGATAAAACCGACGACGCCGGCCCCAAGCACCGTAAACAGCGCGAGAGTGCCAAACTTTCCGGCTTTTGATTTTTTTGCCAGATCCCAGACGATAAACCCCATCCAGCCAATAAGGCCGGTCAGAAGCACCAGCATGGCGATCTGGGAAAATACGGCTTCAGTCATGATTTGCTCCGAACTCAATCCGGATTACTGTTCATCCCGCAGGAAAACCCAGTTGTTGGCGTCGGACTGGTCTTCGCTGAAATAATAGCCATCAAGGTCAAAACCCTTGAGCTTGTTCGCATCGGTAATACGATTCAGGACGGCGTAGCGGCACATCAGGCCGCGGGCTTTCTTGGCGTAGAAGCTGATTATTTTGTACTGGCCATTCTTCCAGTCCTTGAATTGGGGGGTGATCAGTCTGCCTTCAAGGTCTTTCTGCTTCAAGCTTTTGAAGTATTCGTTCGAGGCCAGATTTACCAGCACTTCATCGTCGTTCTTCAACAGCTGGTTTATTGCCTGGGTGAGGCGAGCGCCCCAGAACGCGTACAAATCTTTGCCGCGCTTGTTTTCAAGCTTTGTGCCCATCTCCAGCCGATACGGCTGCATCAGGTCGAGAGGTTTGAGAATGCCGTACAGCCCGGACAACATGCGCAGATGCTTCTGGGCGAAACTGAAATCCTGTTCACTGAAGCTTTCCGCATCCAGCCCTGTGTAAACATCGCCCTTGAACGCAAGAACCGCCTGGCGGGCATTCTTTGAGGAGAAGGGCGTATGCCAGCTTTGGAAACGCTCGGCGTTCAACTGGCCCAGTTTGTCGCTGATGCTCATCAGGTTGCTGACCTGGTGAGGTTCCAGTTCCTTGAGCTGGTCAATCAGCTCGCAGGCGTCTTCCAGAAAGTCCGGTTTGGTAAAGGTTTCCGTTGCCAGCGGGCTCTCATAATCGAGGGTTTTAGCGGGAGAGATAACCATCAACATGTCAGATAATTCCTCATTGCAGAAACGTAAGTAACTGATCCCGGTTAAATGGCCAGTCAAGTTCATGCCCGGTGTCGGTCCGCCGGAGCACGGGGATTCGAGTGCCGTAACGCTGCACCAGATGTTCTGATTGCGCGATATCCACCACGTCCACGGGAATGGGCACGGGCATAGGCGTACTCACCAACAGGGCTTCTGCCAGCTCACACAAATGACATTGGGTCGTGGTGTAAAAAAGCAGCTCCATTATGTTGCTTGGGCGTTTACTTGTTGGCCGCTTACGCCTTTGCTGTCACTGCCCATCAGGTACAGGTAAACCGGCATCAGCTCTTCGGGTGTCGGATTTTTTTGAGGGTTTTCTGCCGGGTAGGCGTGGGCGCGCATACTGGTTCGGGTTGCGCCGGGATTCAGGCAGTTCACTCGCACGTTATTGCGTTCGTCGTCCAGCTCATCGGCCAGAAGCTGGCTCAAGCCTTCGACTGCAAACTTGGATACCGCATAAGCACCCCAATAGGCCTTGGCCCGACGGCCAACACCGGACGACGTAAAAATAACCGACGCGGCATCTGACTTGCGCAGCAGGGGAATCATTGCCCGGCTCAGCAGGAACGGCGCTGTCGCATTCACGTGCATGACCTTGTTCCAGGTTTCCGGATCGTACATTTCCACAGGGCTGCGATCACCAAGAATGCCGGCGTTGTGCAACAATCCGTCGAGCTTCCCAAAGTTGTCTTCAAGGGTCATGGCCAGTTCTTCATAGTCTTTTACGGCCGCGCCTTCAAAATTCATCGGTACAATGGCCGGCTTAGGGTAACCGGCGGCTTCGATTTCATCGTAAATCGACTCCAGCTTGCTCACCGTGCGTCCCATAAGAACGACCGTAGCCCCGTGAGCCGCGTAGGTTTTTGCCGCTGTGCGGCCAATTCCGCTGCCAGCCCCGGTTACGATTATGATTCGATCTTTCAAAAGGTCAGCGGGTGCCTGGTAATCTTGCATAACCTGTCTCCGTATCAGGCCGGGGGATTTTTAGGGTGCGTCAACGTGCGTTAAAACGGGTCAGTATCCGAATCATTATAACAGCTTTGCGAGATCGTTTACGGTGTCAGCGATGATATCCGCTCGCCATAGATCAACGGTTTCAGGCTCCTCAATGTAGCCATAACGCACGGCAATCGTTTTCATGCGGGCATTGCGGCCAGCTTCAATATCCCGTTCGTGGTCGCCTACGTACACGGCTTGGGCCGGGTCTGCACCGATCTGCTCGCAGGCAAGAAAGAGCGCGTCCGGAGCCGGCTTTCGGTGAGTGACGTGATCCGGGCAGACCAGCGAGGCGCAGCGCGTATCCAGGCCAAGCGCTTTAACCAAAGGTGCGGCAAAACGGAGCGGTTTGTTGGTAACAATACCCCAGGGAATTCCCCGGTGTTCCAGCGACCGGAGCAGCGCGTCCATGCCCTCAAACAGACGGGTTTCAACGGCAATGCCTGCCTCGTACAAATCCAGAAAAGCGCCGTGTTTTTCGAGGTAATCCGGATCTTCTGGCTCGAGCCCGAAACCCACTCTGACCATCGCACGGGCACCATTGGAAACAGAGCGGCGTATGTGGTCCGCCGGCAGCGCGGGGAGCCCGTGCTGCCGGCGCAGGTCGTTAAGGCAACGGATAAAATCCGGTGCTGTGTCGATCAACGTGCCATCGAGATCGAACAGAACGATTGAGGGGTGATCAGTTTTCACGAATATCCCGTGCATGCATCAGGTAGTTTACATCCACGTCCCGGCCCAGCTTGTAAGAGCGGGTAATGGGGTTGTAGGTCATGCCGGTCAGTTCACGCACGTCCAGCCCCGCGTGGCGCAGGTAATCAGACATTTCGGACGGACGGATAAATTTCTTCCATTCGTGCGTGCCCTTGGGGAGCATGTTCAGAACGTATTCAGCCCCGACAATGGCAAACAGGAACGATTTCGGGTTGCGATTGATGGTAGACACAAACAGGTGCCCGCCGGGTTTAAGCAAAGCAGAGCAGGCTTTGATAACAGACGAAGGATCTGGCACATGTTCCAGCATTTCGAGGCAGGTAACCGCGTCATACTGGCCTGCCTGTTCAGGATCACTGGCCAATTCTTCAACGGTAATTTGTTGATAGTCCACCTTGATCGCGCTTTCCAGGCCGTGCAATCGAGCAACTGCCAAGGGGGCTTCACCCATATCAATACCGGTCACATGAGCACCCCGCAGTGCCATACCTTCTGACAGCAAACCGCCGCCACAGCCTATGTCTGCAACCCGCTTGCCAGCGAGCGATACGCGTTCGTCAATATAGTTCAGGCGCAGCGGGTTAATATCGTGCAGCGGTTTAAATTCGCTGGTGGGGTCCCACCAACGGCTCGCCAGGGCTTCAAACTTGGCAATTTCGCTACGGTCAACGTTCTGGTTTGTCATGTTACGTTCTGCCTGATGAATCTGTCGGAATTCGGTTAGTCAGCTTGTTGCTGGCGAATTTTCCTGGCCCAGCCTTCAACGCGAAGCATAAGATCGGGTACGTCTATGCGCGTCAGTTTGCCATCCTGTACTTGAGGTACGCCGTTAATCCAGCTATGGGTTACCGCGCGGCCGTGGTTGCTGTAAACAAGGTGGGAAGCAGGGTCGTAAACTGGCTGAGTAAACGGATCGCTAAGATCGATGGCAATAATGTCGGCCAGCTTGCCTGCCACCAGCGAGCCCAGCTCGTGGTCCCGGCCTAACGCTTTGGCGCCATTGAGCGTTGCCACTTGAAGTGCCTCATGGGCACTGAGCGCTGCGGCATCGTTGGCAACAACTTTCGCAACCATGGCGGCGGTTCGAATTTCGCCAAACAGATCCAGATCGTTATTGCTGGCGGCGCCGTCCGTGCCTATTGCCAGGTTAATACCGCTCTTCATAAGTTTATGGGCGGGGCAGAGGCCGCTGGCGAGCTTGAGGTTGGATTCAGGACAGTGAACGACGTGTGCACCTGTATTTGCAAGCAGGGCAATGTCGGAGTCGCTGATCTGGGTCATGTGAACACACTGGGTTTTTTCCCCTAGAACCCCGAGTTCCGCGAGCCGCTCGATAGGGCGCTTGCCCTGTTTTTCGAGGCCGTCTGTAACTTCGAATTCTGTTTCATGCAGATGAATCTGGATGCGGGCCCCGGTTTTCCGGGAGAGCGCGACCGCTTTGGTCAGCGGGCCGTCAGATACGGTGTAGGGTGCATGAGGTCCGATTGCCGGCATGATATAGCTGTCATTTTTCCAGCTATTGATCAGTGCCTCACCCTTGCTCAGATACTCGTCTGGCCCGGCGCCCCAAACCGTGGGAAAATCCAGCAGCGGGAAGCAAACTTGCGCGCGCATGCCGGCATCGTGGGCCATCTGGGCCACAATCTCGGGGAAAAAGTACATGTCTGAAAAGGTTGTTGTGCCTGTTTTCAGCATTTCTGCCATGGCCAGCTGTGTTCCATCTGCAATAAATTGCTCACTGATAAACCGGCCTTCGGCGGGCCAGATATGGTCGTTCAGCCAGGTCATTAGAGGCAGATCATCCGCCATGCCACGAAACAGTGACATGGCCGCATGGCCGTGCAGGTTGATCAACCCGGGCATCACCACGTGGTGAGCCAGTTCAATGGTCTCCCGAGTGCGGAATTGGTGATCCGCCTCCGCCATGGGTAGCACGGCTACAATCCGGGTGCCTTGGATGATAACCGCCTGATGTTCCAGCACGATTCCGTGGGGTTCAATCGGAATCAGCCAGCGGGCGTTGATGCGAATATCGGCTGCGGTGATGGTATCTGCGGTAATGGTATCTGCGGTCATTAACCCTGCCTTGCAGCGTCGGCCACGAATGAAATCGAGCACGAACAAACGTGCACAAGAGCGCCGAACAGTAAAATGTAGACCGGAAGTATAACCGTTATACTGACCGTTTTCAGCGTTATGCAACGAGAGCCACGCTATGAATAAGTCTAAAGAATTTCCTTCGCCCCGTGCAATGGGTACGGTCGCCCTCAGATGGCATGGCAGCAGTCTGGAACTGCTCGATCAGCGCCTGTTGCCCGCGCAGGAACAGTGGATAACACTCAAAGACGCTTCGGGTGTGGCGTGGTGCATTCAGGATATGACCGTGCGCGGCGCGCCGGCTATTGGTATCAGCGCGGCCTACGGAGTTGCGTTGGCGGCTCACCACGCCAAAAACGAAAGCTGGGAGGCTGAAATCGATCAGGCCATCCGTGAGCTTTCCGCGTCGCGGCCAACCGCGGTGAATCTGTTCTGGGCTTTGCAACGAATGGAGCGGGTTTTTCATGCCAGTGGATCACTCAATGAAGCCCGGAACCGGTTGGCGGATGAGGCGGTTGCTATCCATCAGGAAGATCTTGCGGGCAACCTGGCCATGGCCGATCACGCTCTGGACGCCATGGGGTTTTCGGCAGATGCCGGCTCCGCCACGCCGGTTTCGGTGCTCACTCACTGCAACACAGGCGCGCTCGCAACGGGGGGCTACGGCACCGCGTTGGGTGTTATTCGCCGGCTGCATGAGCAAAAGTTGCTCAAGCAGGTCTATGCGGATGAAACCCGGCCCTGGCTTCAGGGCAGTCGCCTTACGGCCTGG
The DNA here is from genome assembly GCF_011049865.1 of Marinobacter antarcticus. Taxonomy (GTDB): domain Bacteria; phylum Pseudomonadota; class Gammaproteobacteria; order Pseudomonadales; family Oleiphilaceae; genus Marinobacter; species Marinobacter antarcticus_A. Next base: position 58,663 of record NZ_DRGY01000049.1, read on the forward strand.
GAGCTGATGCGCGATGGTATTCCGGTAACACTGAATGCCGATGGTGCGGCAGCGACTATTCTTGCAGCGGGAGATGTTCGGTGGGTTATTGTTGGTGCAGACCGCATTACCGCCAACGGGGATGTGGCCAATAAGATAGGAACTTATAGCCTTTCAGTATTGGCACGCCATCACAACGTCAAATTTATGGTTGTGGCGCCCTCCAGCACCGTAGATATGACGCTGAAATCGGGCGCAGAGATTCCCATTGAGGAACGTGATGGTCGCGAAATTCGGGAGATTCGAGGCATCCCGCTTGCCCCGGAGGGCGTGCGAGTATTCAACCCGGTGTTCGATGTAACCCCCGCAGCCCTGATTGACGTCATCGTGACCGAGAAGGGCTGGGTGCGAAATCCTGACGTTAACGCAATGCTCAGGCTACTGGGCTGATGATCCTTTGAATCACTGCTTGGTTTCAGCCTGAGCAGCAAACTGTTGTGGCGTCAGAATGGACGCCATCCGCTTATCCAGTTCCAGCATGTCGGCCATGATGTCTCCGCCTTCGCGAATTACGAAGTCGAGCTCTTCGTCTTTCGTGCTCAGGTCCGCAGCCTGTTGGTCCTGCCAGTCTTCCAGCGCTTCCAGCGAGTCGAATGGCGCTTCGCCGCGCAGTTCCCTGCGCGCATTGGCGATGGTCAACTGGGTGCGCTCGATCTGCTTCTGTTCAACGGTGCGCTCGTCCAGGTTGAGGCTCACGGTATCTCTGAGGCGCTGATCCTTGAGGAAATCGATCTCTTGCTGAAGAAGGCTGAACTCAGCGCTATGGGCAAAGCGATTCTCATGACGTGCCCGAAGTTCATCGATAATGCCGCTGAAATCGAAGTATCTGGCATGGGGCACGGCGTCTATCTGATCCCAGGGTAGGGCGTGATCCAGCGCATCCTCGCCAATCCGTGTTTTGTCGATACGCGAAGGGATTTCGATATCCGGGATCACGCCCTTGTGCTGGGTGGAACCGCCCGATACGCGGTAGAACTTCGACTGGGTAATTTTGAGCTGGCCGTGGTTTAACGGGCGAACAGCCTGGACTGTGCCTTTGCCAAACGTTTGCGAACCAACGATCAGGCCGCGGCCGTAATCCTGAATGGCGCCCGCGAAAATCTCGGATGCCGAGGCGCTCATGCGGTTGGTGAGCACCACTAAAGGCCCACCATAGGCAACCGACGCATCGTTGTCACTAAGAACCTGAACCTCGTTGCTCGAGTTGCGAATCTGCACCGTGGGGCCCGTGTCGATAAACAGGCCAACCAGGTCATTGGCCTCATTCAGGGCGCCGCCGCCATTGTTGCGCAGGTCAATCACCAGGCCGTCTACGTTGTCTTGTTCAAGCTCCGCAATCAGTTTCCGAACGTCACGGGTCGTGCTCTTGTAGTTCGGGTCGCCGGCCTGCATGGCGCGAAAATCAGCATAAAACGTAGGCACGGTAATCACGCCAACGGTGTATTTTTCGCCATTGCGTTCAAATTCGATCGTATCTTTGCTCGCGCTTTGCTCTTCCAGCTTGACCTGGTCACGGCTGATGGCGATGGATTTGGTCAGGGTTTCGTCCGTCGCGCTGGCGGGGACTACCTCAAGGGTAACCACAGAGTTGCGCGGGCCGCGGATAAGGTCGACCACTTCATCAAGGCGCCATCCGATCACATTCACCGGCTTTTCGCCTTCCTGCGCCACCGATACAATTCTGTCGGCAGGCTTTAGCTGACCCTGCTTTGAAGCTGGGCCGCCCGGAACCAGCCGGACCACTTTGGTGTACTCGTTGTCTGCCTGAAGAACGGCACCGATACCTTCAAGTGAGAGGCTCATATTGATATTGAAGTTTTCGGATGTGCGCGGCGAAAAGTAGGAGGTGTGAGGGTCCCACATGCCGGTAAACGCGTTCATGTAAGCCTGGAATGCGTCCTCGCTGCGTGCTTGATAGGCCCGCTTGAGCTGGCCTTCATAGCGGCGTTTCAGCGTGTCGGTAATAGCGTCGTCTTCAGCACCGCTGAGGCGTTGGGCCAACACGGCATTTTTGATGCGTTTCATCCACAACTCATCAAGCGCCTTTTTGTCTGGCTCCCACTCTGCATCAGAGCGATCAAGCAGAATGCTTTCATGGGTATTGAAATTCAGGTTCTCTATGCCATCGTCCAGAGTATCAAGCGCAAAGTGCAGGCGCTCGATAACGCGCTGCTGAACCAGGTTGTAAATATCAAATCCAGGCTGTAACTGGCCGGTTTTCAGGGCAGATCCAAGTCGGCTTCGCACTTTGCCGAGCGTCTGTACGTCGCTGCCGGTCAGGTAAATTTTCTGGCCGTCGAGGTAGCTCAGGTAGGCATCAAATACGTCGCCGGAAAGCTTGTCGTTAATACTCAGATCGCGGAAATGAGTGAACTGCAGCTGCCGGGCAATGAGTATGTTGGCACGAGCCTGATCAATCGTTGGGGCTACCGGTGTATACTTATCCGGTTCAGCCGCTTTTGCGTGAACGCCGAAAGGCGCTGACAGAAGCAGTGCAATGGTGAGTGCCTGGCAAACGCCCATCCGTGCTGACTTGAACGGCGTGTGACGGACAGATATTTTTTCCGCGATGGTCATATAGGCTTACCTGACGATTCTGGGGGCCTGCCCGGTGTATCTGGAACTGGGTCACCCGTGGGCTGATTGATTTATTGTAGGCAAGGGCTACACCCGTTGCTATAGGCATGACGTATCGGTTCGTGACAATCTATCCATAAACCGGATGCGGTATTGGCGGAAATGCCCTTGATGGAAGGGCTGGGGGCAGCTCGGGCGTAGAATAAAATCGGAGGCGGAGGGAAGGGGCACTCCCTCCGCCATTCAGATATTTCAGGCGAAGCGTTTTTCCTGTTCTGCGTGCTCAAGCAGCAGCGCAGGTGGAGCAAAGCGCTCGCCATACGCTTCAGCCAGTTCTCCAGCGCGCTCGGCAAAGGCTCTCACGCCGTACTGATTGATAAACTGTATGGCGCCGCCGGTCCATGGGGCATAGCCGATACCGAAGATACTGCCGACGTTGGCATCTGCCACGGTGCGCAATACGCCTTCTTCCAGGCAGCGAACCGTTTCAATCGCCTGAATGAACAGAATGCGGTCTTTCAGATCCTGCAATTTTACGTGGCGGGCTTTGTCGCTGTTCACATAAAGCGTTTCAAGTTCTTGCCACAGGAATTTCTTGCCTTTGGCGGGGTACTCATAGAAGCCCGCACCGGCGGCCTTGCCTTTGCGGCCGTACGTATTAACCATCTGGTCAATAATCGCCTCTGCGGGGTGCGCATTCCAGGTTTCCCCTGCGGCTTCCACGTCTTTTTTGCTCTGATCGCGAACATGCTGCATCAGCGTCATGCTGACTTCATCGGAAATCGTCAAAGGGCCAACGGGCATGCCTGCCAGCAAACCTGCGTTTTCGATGCTGGAAGGATGAATACCTTCGCCCAGCATACAAATCCCCTCGTTAACGAAGGTGCCGAAAACGCGGGAGGTGAAAAAACCGCGACTGTCGTTAACAACCACAGGAATTTTGCCGATCTGCTGAACGTAATCGAAGGACCGTGCCAGGGTTTCATCCGATGTTTTTTCTCCCACAATGATTTCCACAAGTTGCATCTTGTCGACGGGAGAAAAAAAGTGCTGCCCGATGTAATTTTCTGGCTTGGCTGATGCTTCGGCCAACTGTGTAATGGGGATGGTGGAAGTGTTGGACGCAAAAATGCCATTTTTGACCAGCCTTGGCTCGGCTTCAGCGGTCACTTTGGCCTTCAGGTCGCTGTCTTCAAATACAGCTTCAATCACCAGATCGCAGCCTTCCAGATCTTCGGCAGAGGCGGTGGCCATAATACGGCCCAGTATCTCAGCCTTCTTCTCTTCGGTCATGCGCCCTCGACTGACCTGTTTCGTCAGCAGGTTTTCCGAGTAGCTTTTGCCTTTTTCAGCGCTTTCGACAGAAACGTCTTTAAGCACCACGTCCATGCCACGGCTGGCGGTTGAGAAGGCGATGCCGGCCCCCATCATGCCTGCGCCAAGTACGCCAACCTTTTTGAAGGTCGCTTTCTCTACGCCTTGCGGGCGGCTGCCACCCGCATTGATGTCATTAAGCTGGAACCAGAAGGTACCGGTCATGTTCTTGGCAACCTGGCCAGTGACCAGTTCAGCAAAATAGCGGGTCTCGATCAGGCTGCCGTTGTCGAAATCAACCTGCGCGCCTTCAACGGCGGCCGAAAGAATACGCTCCGGAGCCGGGTAGCATCCTTTGGTTTTCTGTTTCAGCATGGCTGGGGCAATGGCCAGCTTCTGTGCCATGGCGGGATGATGAGGCGCGCCACCTGGCAACTTGAAGCCTTTCTTGTCCCACGGCTGCTGACACTGGGGGTTTGCTTCAATGAAGGCTTTTGCCTTGGCCATCATGTCATCGACCGAATCGGCCAGTTCATCAACAATACCGGCTTTCAGGGCCGCGGATGGGCGCACTTTTTTGCCCTCCATCAAAAACGGGAAAGCGGCTTCCAGGCCAATCATTCTGGGTAAACGCTGAGTGCCGCCGCCGCCAGGAAGTAGGCCAAGCGTGACTTCAGGCAGTCCCAGTTGAATGCTGTTGTCATTCAGCACTATGCGATGGTGACACGCCAGGGCGATTTCGAGACCGCCGCCCAGCGCAGCGCCGTTGATGGCAGCGACCATGGGTTTGCCGCAGGTTTCCAGCGCGCGCATCTGGGCTTTCATGCCGTTGACCATGTCTTCAAAGGCCTGGGCGTCGTCGCGGGTCACCTGATGAATTTCTTTCAGGTCGCCGCCGGCAAAGAAGGTTTTCTTGGCAGAGGTAATGATAATGCCGCGAAGGTTGTCCAGGTCGCCCTGAACTTTGCTGGCGGTTTCGTTGAGGGCTTCACGGAAGACCGCGTTCATCGTGTTCGCGGATTGGCCCGGCATGTCGATGGTGAGGGTCAGAATCTGATCCGAACCCAGTTCATAACGGATAGCACTCATAATCGGTTGTCCTTGCAGAAAAAGTGTGGGATTCAGACCCGCTCAATGATGGTGGCGATGCCCATGCCGCCGCCGACGCACAGAGTCGCCAGCCCGAAGCGCAGTTCACGACGTTCAAGTTCATCCAGCAGGGTGCCCAGAATCATCGCGCCGGTGGCGCCCAGCGGATGGCCCATGGCGATTGCACCGCCGTTCACATTCACTTTTTCATCCGGAACCGAGAGCTCCTTCTGGAAGCGCATTACCACGGAGGCAAAGGCTTCGTTCACTTCAAACAAATCAATCTGATCGATGGTCATGCCAGCCTTTGCCAGTGCCTTGCGGGTAGCGGGGGCAGGGCCGGTAAGCATAATGGTGGGGTCCGTACTGGTGACCGCCGTGGCCACGATACGGGCACGGGGTGTCAGCCCCATGGCTTTACCTTTCGCTTCGCTGCCGATCAGGATGCCGGTGGCGCCATCTACCATGCCGGAGGAATTGCCGGCGTGGTGAACGTGGTTGATTGTTTCCACATAGTGATACTTTTCACGGGCAACTCCGTCAAAACCCATGTCTCCCATCATCTGGAAGGAAGGCTTGAGGCCTGAAAGCGACTCGACGGTGGTCTCGCCTCGTATATGCTCGTCGTGATCGAGAATGACGACGCCGTTCTGATCGGTGACCGGAATGATCGACTTGGCAAAGAAACCCTGCTTCCAGGCGTTGGCCGCTTTTTGTTGCGATTTCACGGCGAAGCCGTCGACGTCTGCGCGGCTGAAGCCTTCCAGGGTCGCAATGAGGTCGGCGCCAATGCCCTGAGGCATGAAGCCGGTATGCAGGTTGGTTTGCGGGTCCATGGCCCAGGCGCCGCCATCGGAGCCCATAGGTATGCGCGACATGGATTCCACGCCGCCGGCAACCACCATATCTTCCCAGCCGGAACGCACTTTCATGGCGGCCATGTTGACGGCTTCCAGGCCCGAGGCGCAGAACCGGTTCAGGGTAACGCCCGATACTTTCTCGTCCCAGTCAGCGGCGAGGGCGGCCGTTTTGGCAATGTCGGCACCCTGGTCGCCCACGGCGGTGACGCAACCCAGCACGATATCGTCTACCTGGGCGGTATCCAGATTGTTTCTTTGTTGCAGTGCTTTAAGGACAGTGGTCAGCAAGGTAATGGGCTTGACACTGTGCAGTGAACCGTCTTTTTTCCCACGCCCTCTGGGAGTGCGGACCGCATCGAAGATATACGCCTCGGTGGTCATTGCTTTTCCTCTGGTGATGAATGCGTTGTGATTTGCTTAACAGAAACATCACCATATCGCTTTGATGGCATTGGAGGTAATGACGCGGCCTGACAATCGGATTGACAAAATTGCTCAGGCGCCATGACAGACGAGGTTGGGGGCTCTATCTTTAAAGATAGGCAGGGGCCTTTCAAAGATTCCTATGAAGATTCAGGAGGCACAGAACCATGTCTTTCAGAGATGCCATAGACAACTTCTACGAACGCCTGGTGATGGACGCTATTGATGCGACGAGGCAACCGGGAGATACCGCAGACTTCCTGACCGACGTTATGTGCGTTGCGTTGAACCGGTTACCGCCCCGATATTACAGGCACACAATCGATATGATGTTTTATCTGGCAGACGAAGAGCTAGGGGGCATGAAAGACAAATCCCTGGCTGCCGTTCAGAACGCCAGGGATTTTGTCATAGAGCATCAGCGCGAGTGAAACTCTTAAAGTCAAGATGTGTCAGGGTTTGATCAAAGTGTGATCAAGGCGTTAAAAGATTGCCCAAAGCGTTGTTCAAACGATGTGCCAGAGACGGATCGGCAGGCTGATCATTCGGCTGCATGCACCAACTGGCGACCAGGGCTTCAATGCTCTGGAGTACGTTGTCGGATTGCTCGGTCGAGCCAATTCCTTCTGCCAGACGCTGAACCTGTATTTCCATGCGTTTGCGCTGGTCTGCTTCCGGTGAAGAAACGCCAGCCAGAATTTCTGCACGAATGACCCGTTCCTGATCGGTCAATTCGCCCACGCTTTGCGCGAGCACGGCCCATTTGCCGGGGAGGGCGCTATCCGCAGAATCTTTGCCCTCTGTGCGGGCAAGCACAAGTGCCTGCCACTCAGAGATCCCCGCTTTGAGTTTTTGTTCGGAAACGGCTTGATCAAGCTTATGTTTTTCTCTCTGAATACGTTCTTTTATCACCGCAGATACATGCGCACCGTCGAGGCTGCGAAGGCTGGCAAATGCCTGCTCCAGCGTTTGAAGGTCCTGATCGGAATCTACGGTGGCAACCTGCAGCAGCACGGCTTCCGCTGCAGTGTCTGCCTCCTCTGTAGCCTGTCGTTGTTCCGAACGCTCAGTGTCTCGGCGCGCAAATACCTCGTCACAGGCTTTACGGAAGGCCTGCCAAAGTTTGCGGTCTTCCCGGTGGCGGGTGATGCCAACGGCTTTCCAGTCTGATTGCAGCGCTTTGGCTTTGTTCATCGCCTCTTGTAGCGGCTCGTATTCAGACAGAGACTGCGCCTGTTCAACGATTGCCTGTTTCCGGGCTTCGTTTTTCTGGCGTTCCTGATCAATGGGCGCTTCGAGCTTCTTGAGCAGTTCGTCAAATTGCTTCTGTACCTGGCGATTGTCCCTGAACTCTATGGGCCATGCAGATTTCCATTCCTGGCGTGCGGTCTGCACGATGCGGTCGACTGCTTTCCAGTCGATCGTGTTCCAGTCTGCGCCGTTCACAAAATGTTCCAGTTCGGCACAAATGGTTTTGCGCTTTTCGAGGTTCGCCTGCTTCAGCCCGGACTTGGCTTTGAAATAAACTTTGCAGGGCTCATAGGCTTTATCGGAGGCCTGCTTGAAGCGAGACCACAGAGTGCGATCGGACGATCCGCCCAGTTCCCGCCATTCTTTTTGCAGATCCTTTATGCGTTCGGATTTTGTCTCTGGCTCTATGGGCTGTTCTGCCAGATGTTCCATTTGTTCGCACAGGGCGACTTGCTTGGGCTCGGTTGCAAATCCCTGCCAGTCGGACAGCTCCCGGAGTTGGCCGGTCAACAGCTGAATACGAGCCTGAAACGCTTTTGCGTGGCGATGATCGAGGGTTTTATAGCCATGCTGTGCGGTTTTCAGAAGTTGCCTGGACTCCTTGAGCTGTTTGGATTCAAGAGCGGCTTCCAGCTGATTCAGGATTGCGTTCAGGCTATCCGCTGAGGCCTGCTGTTGGTTCACATCGTTATTCGTGTTAACCGGAACCTTGGGCTTTTCGGCCAGCTTGAAAGCGGGCGTCAGCAAATCTGGAACCGGGAAGTCCTGTGGCCAGTCGATCTCTTTCAGCAAGGCCAGGGCCTGTTCCCGGTGTTCCTGACTCACCTCTTCGCGCTCTAACGCATTGGAGAGTGTCAGAAGCGATTCTTTGCCAAGGCCGATCTGCCGAATTGCGCCAATATAAAGGCGCAGCGTCATCATCGACGCTTCGTAAGCTTTCTGCTGCTGCTTTTCAACCTGGGTATTGCGCGTTGCTTCCAGCCATCGGTTTTCCTGGGTTTTCTGAAGAGCGTCCAGTGAGGCGAGGGAGGCGAGTACTTCCGAAGGCTGGTGACGAAGCTCTTCCAGGGTTTGACTCATCATCGAAAGCGTTTCGCTGCGCTGGGTTTGCTGCTCGCGCTGACGCTTTTCGTCGGCTTGAGCGGCCTGCATGTCAGCAAGCCGCTCCCGGCAGATATGAACCGCGCGCAGGAACTCGTTTAACTGATCTGACGTTGCACTGGGCTCAACCGTCGCCCAGTGATTGAGAAGCGTATCCAGACGAGCACCGTAGAGTTTTGTGTCGTCGCTTTTTGCCTGGTCGCTGACATTCTTGATCAGAGTGGCGACGGTTTCGGAGATGACATCACGGCTAGCCTGTTCTTCACGGATAACCTGCAGCTTCTGCCGGACCACCTGGTACACACCCTTGTCCCTGCCTTTCGCCAGCTTCTGCACTTGTTGAAGGAGTGCCATGTCTTGCAATTCTCCGGCCGCTCTAAGCCGTATCTCTGACGTTAAACCTTCAATTGTCAGCCTGGCTGCGATCTCTTGCGTTGGCGTTGTCCGGAGTGCTTGAAGCTGCTCTTCCCTAAGTTCGGCATGCTTGTCTACCGGTGGCGCGGCCACTGGCTGGGTAGCCCTGTCCGCCGCTTTGCGATCTTGCGCGGTTGGTTTGCGGGATTTAAACAGTTTCTGGAGAAATGCAGCCATGAAGAGATCCTTAGGGATTGAAACCAGTCTACGGTGTCGGGCAAAGTAAGCCGTTACCGACCATCGAGGGATGGAAGAACCATCACCGACAGTGTCAAGCACGGGCTAGTCTAGCGTTTTGTGAGCGTTTGCGGGAAGGGGTGAATGGCAAAACAGGAAAATTGTGATGATCAGGAGTACAAAGCTCGCTCGGTTGCCTTGAGACTGCTTGCCCGCCGCGAACACAGTCGTCAGGAACTTGCGTTGAAGTTACGGCAGCGCAGGCTTGAAAGCTCAGTTATCTCGATGGTCCTGGACGATTACGAGGGCAAAGGCTGGCTGGATGACAGCCGGTTTGCCGATATCTACGCTCGCCAGCGCATTGAGCTGGGTTACGGTCCTCTTAAAGTTCTGGCAGAGCTGCTGCAGCGTGGCATTCATCAGAGCCCGAGTTGCCTTGATGAGTTGTCTGATGCAGATTGGACGCGCAATGCACGGCTACTGAGGAAAAAGCGTTTCGGGTTCGCTGACCTGCGGGATGACTGGGATGAAAAGGCCCGGCAGGCCCGGTTTTTTACTCGTCGAGGGTTTACGGCAAACCAGATTGAGCGGGCGCTTGAAGTGAGTGAGTCGGACGACTCGTGAATTTAGGCATTAAAGCGTTGGTGGGATCATTCCAAGCTCCGGGGGCAGGCTGGCTCGTATGTCAGAACCGTCTTCCGGTGGCTTGTCGACAGAACGCGTCTCTACACCAACAACCGCCGGGTTGCCGCCGGTCGATTTTTCTTTCAGGTCCATTAGTCGTGCTAATACGTCATAGTAGCGGCGTATATTCTGCACGTAGAGGACGGGTTCGTTTCCCCGGGCGTAACCGAAGCGGGTTTTTTTATACCATTCTTTTTGCGCCAGTAGTGGCAGAAACTCCTTCACATCCATCCAGCGGTCAGGATTTTTACCCGCACCCTCGGTAAGTCTGCGCGCATCCTCCAAATGTCCGTACCCCACGTTATAAGACGCCAAGGCAAACCAGGTTCGATCAGGTTCGGCGATGCGCTCGGGAACCCTTTCGTGAACCATTCGGAAATACTTGGCCCCGCCCTGAATGCTCTCTTCTGCGTCCAGTCGGTTATTGATGCCAATATAGTTCGCGGTATTGCGCGTTAGCATCATCAGCCCTCGGACTCCGGTTGGTGAAACCGCATTGGGTCGCCAGTGTGACTCCTGGTAGCCGATGGCGGCGAGCAGGCGCCAATCCATGTTAAAGATGGACGCGTTTTCCCGGAACAAGGCCTTATAACTGGGCAATCGATTCTCTACGTGATGCATGAACGTGCGTGCGCCCACGTAATTCAGATGATCCAGATGGCCGTAAAAGCGCTCGGAAAGCTGCGCAATGGTGCCATCTGCCTGCCTCTCTTTGAAAAAGGCTTTTGCCGCGTTGACCAACGAGTCGTCCTGGCCTGCCGGGAATAACCAGGCCAACTCTTTGGCGACGCCAAGAGTGAATCCTTGTTTGACCTGAGGAAAAAAGACATTGTTGAGCTCGAGTTCATGGGAGGAGACAACAGCGTAAGGCAGTTCTCCGGTCTCTACGCGGGCAAGAATGCCGACGGCATCCAGACCCGGATGAACCTGCCAGGAAAGCCCTGGGTTGTTGGCTTCAAGGGCCTGCAGTTGGTACTCATGATTGCTGTCCGACACCATGTGCAGTGTTTGGCCGGTCAGGTCCATGAGCGCCTCCGGACGTTCCACTTCGCGATTGTAAACAACGATTGACTGGGCTTTGATGCCAGTAGGAACTGTCGTGTAGTGCTCTTTAAACATCGGTTGTTCCGAAAGGCCGGCCAATCCGATGTGTGCAAAGTCTTTGGAAAGCACGGAAAGCACTTCCGTGTTGTCGCCCGCAACCCTGAGCCGGAGTTCAACGCCAAGCTCCTCTGCGAAGAGCTTGGCCAGCTCGTAGTCATAGCCGGTTGGCCCCGTGCGCCCCTCATAATAAATGGAGGGAGCAACGCGGGTAATAACGTGCAACACACCCTCGTTACGAACTTCCTGCAGCGTGCTCGGTTGGCTACAACCGGCGAGGGTCAGCAGGATTATGATCAGCGTGCAGGCGAGCAGTGATGTATATGCCATCAGGATTCTGTGCAAGTCCCTGTTCTCCGTTACCGCTGAATCATCGGGATGCGCAAAAAATGGGTTGTCTGCATCCGGTGTCTTTCCGGGTGTGGTTTCCATGCTCACGGCTTAATGATCTCCGCTGCCGGGAGGGGGGTCAATCAAAATGGGGTAATAACTGTGCAAAATAATGTCAATTGCGCATTGGGGAAATAGCGTTTCTGCGCTGTATCCGGCCTTCGCTTTCAAGTATGATATGCGCCTTCTCAGAATGCACCCGGACTTCCCCGTTTCGCGCGATACAGGTTGATATCATGCTTGAACTTCGCGGCGCACCCGCGCTTTCGTCATTCCGCTCTCATAAATTGTTTGCCAAGATTCAAGCCATTGTGCCGGAAATCGAGCACGTTTATGCCGAATTCATGCACTTTGCGGATCTTGAAGGTACGCTTTCGGATTTCGAACAGGCCATTCTTGATCGACTTCTGACATACGGCCCCAGCGTGCCCGGTGAAGAACCGAAAGGTGTGCTTTTCCTTGTGGTGCCGCGCCCGGGAACCCTTTCCCCCTGGTCCAGCAAGGCAACCGATATTGCCCGCAATTGTGGTTTGCGCCAGATTCAGCGCATCGAGCGTGGCACGGCTTTTTATATCAAGGCCAACAGGAAGCTCGGGCTTGACCAGCGTGAAAAAGTTGCGGCGCTGCTTCACGACCGGATGACCCAGAAGGTTTTCCATGAAATGGGCGGCGCCCAGCTGCTGTTCAGTCATGAGGAGCCGCGTCCTCTTGAGCGGGTTTCTGTGCTGGCGGGCGGCCGTAAGGCGTTGGTGAAAGCAAACACGCGCTTGGGTTTGGCGCTGGCGGATGACGAAATTGATTACCTGGTGACATCGTTTATCGGCCTGGAGCGCGACCCGACAGACGTTGAACTGATGATGTTTGCCCAGGCAAATTCCGAGCACTGTCGCCACAAAATATTCAACGCTTCATGGGACATTGACGGTGAGGGGCAAGAAAAATCCCTGTTTGCCATGATTCGAAATACCTATGAGATGAACAGCGAAGGTGTGCTTTCGGCTTATAAAGACAACGCATCGGTTATTCGGGGCAGCCGCGGCGGCCGCTTCTTCCCGGATCCAGTAACCGGCGTTTATGGCTATAACCAGGAAGACATTCACATTCTGATGAAGGTGGAAACTCACAATCACCCGACGGCGATTGCGCCAGCCGCCGGGGCGGCAACCGGCTCTGGCGGTGAAATTCGCGACGAGGGCGCAACCGGCCGTGGCTCCAAGCCGAAGGCCGGGCTGTCCGGGTTTACAGTATCTAACCTCAATCTGCCGGAAGATCCCCAGCCGTGGGAAACCCACTACGGCAAGCCCGATCGGATCGCTTCCGCTTTGGATATTATGATTGAAGGGCCCATTGGCGGGGCAGCATTCAATAACGAGTTTGGTCGGCCGAACATAGCCGGCTATTTCCGGACGTTTGAAGAAAAAGTGGCTAGCCCGGCAGGCGATGAGGTGCGTGGGTACCACAAGCCCATCATGATCGCCGGCGGTCTCGGTAATATCAGGGCAGAGCACGTTGAAAAAGGTGAGATACCGGTAGGCGCAAAACTTATCGTACTGGGTGGTCCTTCCATGCTTATCGGCCTTGGAGGCAGCGCTGCTTCGTCCATGGATTCCGGTTCCAGTAATGAGAATCTTGATTTCGCCTCTGTGCAGCGGGATAACCCGGAAATGGAGCGGCGTTGTCAGGAAGTGATTGACCGCTGTTGGCAGATGGGCGAGAAGAATCCCCTGTGTTTCATCCACGATGTTGGCGCAGGCGGTCTTTCCAACGCCATGCCGGAGCTGGTTAAGGACGGTGGCCGCGGTGGCAAGTTCGAACTGCGGGACATTCCGAGTGACGAGCCGGGCATGTCGCCTCTGGAAATCTGGTGCAACGAGTCCCAGGAGCGCTACGTTATGGCCGTCGCTCCCGAGAATCTGGAGCTTTTTGATGCGCTTTGTCGTCGGGAGCGCTGTCCCTATGCGGTGGTTGGAGAGGCAACGGAAGCTCATCACCTTGAGCTAAGTGATTCCTATTTTAACGAAAAGCCCGTTGATCTGCCGATGGATGTCCTCTTTGGCAAACCGCCCCGCATGCACCGGAGTGTTAACAGAACATCGTTTACCAAGCCGGTGTTTGACTCGACCCGGATTGATCTGAACGATGCGATTCGCAGAGTGTTGCGCCTTCCTTCTGTAGGCTCCAAGAGTTTCCTGATAACCATTGGTGATCGCACGATTACCGGGCTTGTTGCCCGTGATCAAATGGTTGGTCCATGGCAGGTGCCGGTCAGCGATGTCGCGGTTACCTCAAGTTCCTTTGATGTATTGGCCGGTGAAGCCATGGCCATGGGTGAGCGCACGCCCGTCGCGACCATCGATGCGCCCGCATCCGGCCGAATGGCCGTAGGTGAGGCCATTACCAATTTGGCCGCTGCCGCTATTGGGAAGCTCTCCGATATTCGCTTATCGGCTAACTGGATGTCTGCTGCCGGTCACCCGGGGGAAGACGAAAACCTATACGAAACCGTGCGAGCGGTGGGTATGGAGTTGTGTCCAGCGCTTGGGATTACCATTCCCGTGGGCAAAGACTCCATGTCCATGAAGACCATGTGGGAAGAGGATAACGGCGAACAGAAGAGCGTTACGGCGCCGCTTTCGTTGATTATCAGCGGCTTTGCCCCGGTTACGGACGTTTCGCGTACCCTGACGCCGCAACTGGTGACAGGCGCAAGCGCGACCGATCTGATACTCGTTGACTTGGCCGCAGGGCAGAATCGTCTGGGTGGATCGGCGTTGGCTCAGGTGTACGGTCAAGTTGGAGCGGTGGCGCCGGATCTTGACGATCCCGAGGATCTCAAAGCGTTTTTCGCCGTTATTCAGGGCTTGAGCGCAGACGATAAGCTCCTTGCTTACCACGATCGTTCGGATGGCGGCTTGTTCGTGACGCTTGCCGAGATGTGCTTCGCAGGTCGTACCGGTGTAGACGTTAAGCTGGATGGTTTGGCAGACGATCGCACACAGTTTGCCCGTGAGCTGTTCAATGAAGAACTGGGCGCCGTTATTCAGGTGCTTAGTGAAGATACCGATTTTGTTCTGCAGCAATTTTCAGGGGCAGGGCTAGGCGATCACGTCAGTGTTATTGGTACATTAAATGATCAGGACCGGTTACGTTTGACGTTTAAGGGCGAAACGGTTTGGGATGATTCGCGAACAGAATTGCAACGTCTGTGGTCTGAAACCAGCTACCGTATTCAATCCCTCCGAGACAACGCTGATTGCGCGGCGGAGGAGTTTGACAACCTGCTTGATGCAGACGATCCAGGCCTTCACGCGCAGCTTACTTATGATGTGAATGACAACATTGCTGCACCTTACATCAATACAGGTGCACGCCCGAGAATCGCTGTTTTGCGTGAGCAGGGCGTTAACGGTCAGGTTGAGATGGCTGCCGCATTTGATCGGGCCGGTTTTGAATCTGTTGACGTACACATGAGCGACCTGCTTTCCGGGCGGGTGAATCTGGAGACGTTTAACAGTTTGGTGGCCTGTGGTGGTTTCTCTTATGGGGATGTGTTGGGCGCCGGCGAAGGCTGGGCCAAGTCCATACTGTTCAATGATCGGGTTCGCGATCAGTTTGCAGCGTTTTTTAACCGTCAGGACACTCTCGCACTCGGCGTATGCAATGGCTGTCAGATGCTATCCAATTTGCACGAGCTGATTCCTGGCAGCGAGGGATGGCCACGTTTTGTTCGCAACCAGTCCGAGCAGTTTGAAGCGCGGTTGGCCATGGTTGAAGTGATGCCGTCACCGTCTGCGTTCCTGGAGGGGATGGCTGGCTCGCGCATGCCAATTGCCGTTGCTCATGGCGAAGGTAGGGCAGAGTTCTCAGGGGGAGCGTCGGCTACGGATCTGTCAGAAGGCGAACGCGTGGCGCTGCGGTTTGTGGATAACCGGGGGCAAGCGACAATGCGTTATCCTTACAATCCTAATGGCTCGCAAGATGGTATTGCGGGTGCGACCACTCGTGATGGTCGTATTACGATTATGATGCCACACCCTGAGCGGGTTTTTCGTGCTGTCCAGCACTCTTGGCGTCCGCAAGAATGGCAGGAAGATGGCTCCTGGATTCGCATGTTCAGGAATGCGAGAGGCTGGTTCGGCTAAGGGAACCCTGAGTGGAAAAGCCGACTTTAGGAAGGGCTGAGAAGGGGCCTTTCCGGAGTCGGTTTTTTTGTGGCTGTCACCCGGAGTTTTTGGCATTTTTCAAGCGATAAAGATTGTAAAATTAGAAATATAGCCCTTGACTCAATATATTTATGCACATTTCGATCGTTTCTCTGTGTGTTCTATGAACAATGCACGTTATGCAGGTTCATTTTTTGATCGAGTCGTATAACGCATTGAAAAATATGAATAAAGTATATCAGGTGAATTTGTCACCAATTTGACGTGAGGGTAGCAAATACGGGGTATAGAGAGGGGTTCCCCAATACTTTCCCCAGAGTTATCCACAGAATCTGTGGGTAAGTACCTAAGCTATTAATCTGTACAAAAAATATCCTGTTTGAAGAGGATTCTCATGTACAAAATTTGTTATTTCGTTCCAGAAACGCACCTCGAGAAAACCAAGCAGGCGCTCTTCGATGTTGGCGCAGGTTGTATCGGTGATTATGATTCTTGCGCCTGGCAATGTCGTGGACAGGGTCAGTTCCGCCCCCTCGAGGGTAGCAGCCCTTTTCTGGGAGACGCCGGGGCACTGGAAGTTGTGGAGGAGTTCAAAGTTGAACTCGTTTGCAGAGACGATTTGATCCGTCAGGCAGTCGGCGCACTCAAGCAAGCCCATCCGTATGAGGAGCCTGCCTACGAAATTTACCGGATGGAAATATTATAGATCGTGCTTACTCCGGGTAGCGGCCATAGGGTGGCGGATATCACTAACGTGCACGCCGAAGGAATCGTTTTTCAAGTCTTCCAAAAATAGTTCCAGCGTTTTGCGCACGGTTGGGAAGGAGATCTCATCCCACGGAATGTCGTCCAGAGCAAATAAGCGGGTTTCAAGAGATTCTTCGCCAGCACCGAATCGACCGTCTTTAAGCGTCGCTCGATAGAACATATGCACCTGGTTAATGTGGGGAACATCAATAATGGAATACAGCCCCTCAATGTTGACTTCGGCCAGAGCCTCCTCCAGGGTCTCGCGCTGGGCGGCTTCAACCGTTGTTTCGGCATTTTCCATATATCCAGCGGGGAGGGTCCAGTACCCATAGCGCGGTTCGATTGCGCGGCGACAAAGCAGAATTTGTCCGTTCCACACAGGTACGGTGCCCGCGACGATGCGTGGATTTTGATAGTGTATTGTGCCGCAACTTGTGCACACAAAGCGGTGACGGTTGTCGCCCTCGGGGATACGTTGTTCAACCGGATGGCCGCATGTGCTGCAGTACTTCATGATTTTCCCCGTATACTTGAATTGGTAAAGCGTTCAGTTTAATGATCCTTGCTGTCGCTGTCTCATTCAACACCGGATTTGCCCAGGAGTTCCGATTTGCGTGATTTACTTGTTCAGCGTTTAACCGGCTATGCACCGCGGAAACTCGATCTGAAGTACCCCGAGGCGGGCATTCTCGTGCCGGTTACGGATAACCCTGGCAATCCCGAAATGATATTTACGTTGCGCTCGGAAAATCTGAGCACTCACCGGGGACAGGTTGCTTACCCTGGTGGGAAACGAGACCCTGGAGACTTGTCGCTGGCCGCTACGGCTTTACGTGAAACCCATGAGGAAATTGGTCTGCCGCCCGATCAAGTGGAAATTATATCGCCACTGAGCCAGGTGATGTCGCTTCACGGGATTCTCGTGTCTCCGTATGTCGGTGTTGTGCCCGAAGAGCATCCACTGGAGCCCAACCCAGATGAGATCGACAGTGTCTTTCGTGTGCCCCTTTCTTTTTTTCTTGAAGATCGGCGTGAGCGTACCGATGCACTTCTTTTTCAGAATCAAACAATTCATGTTCCTTGCTACCGTTGGGAGCGTTATCAGATATGGGGGCTGTCGGCTGTGGTTCTGGTCGATTTCCTGAACGCCGTTTATGACGCGGGCATTGATCTGCGGGAACCTCCAAAGTAAGCCTGCCCCCTCCCTCTCTCCTGGTTTGATCTCCTACTGATGTCCCTTGGTACCGGAGCTGCACAGCCTCGCCCGCACCGCTATTTTGCACAACTTCTTTCCGCGCTCCCTCTCGTGTCGTGGTTCCGTCAGGAACGACTCGGCCTCGCTTTGCATTCAGAAATTGGCGTTAATTAGACTAAAGTCTAATACGCATAAAAGGCGAACAGGTATTACATAGTGAATACTGTATGCAAACGACAGCCAAGGAGTTGCGTCGTGGAGTGTGATCAATGAAGAAAATCCAAGCCGAGAAAAACCTGCCTGAGCTCATATACGATTCTGTGGTCAACGCCATCGTTGAAGGTTTGCTCAAGCCGGGTGAGCGGGTGACCCAAGAGAGCCTGGCCGAGAGGCTGGATGTCTCGCGATTACCGGTGAGTCAGGCCATGCAGCGCCTTCGAGACGATGGGTTTCTTTCCAGTGTGGGACGTCGGGGTCTGATGGTTTCGCTGCTCGATGAGAATTTTGTGGCGCAGTTGTACGAGTTTCGGTGCGGGATTGACCTGATCAGTGCCGGAGTCGCTGCCCAGCGGGTCGACGCCGGCTCGCGGAAGCGTGGAGAAGACATTATTGATGAGGGGCGTGCAGCAGGAAAGGCACATGATCTTCCTGCGCTTATCGAAGCTGATATGCGCTTCCATGGCTTCATCTACGAACTGGCGGGAAACACCTTTATCCTGGATTCAATGGAGGCCCACTGGAACCACGTAAGGCGAGTTATGAGCGACATCCTTATTGCGGAAAAAAATCAGAAACAGATCTGGGAAGAGCACGCGGCGATACTTAATGCTGTATTGGCCGGCGACGTTCGGGCTGCTGAAACGCTTGCGAGGCAACATGTGGAAACCGCTTCGACCTGGCTTCAGCAGGAAATTCAAAGCTCTCGTGAACCTCTGAAAAGAAGCGGAAACGCGGCGAGTTAATCCAAGGAGAATAAGATGCAAAACAATGACAATAGCGCAAATGTGATTCGTGTAATGTTGGCGAAAATCGGTCTGGATGGTCATGACCGAGGCATAAAAGTTGTTGCACGTGCGTTGCGGGATGCTGGCATGGACGTGGTTTATACCGGATTGCATCGCACGCCGGAGGAAGTTGTGGATGCCGCTATTCAGGAGGATGTGGATATTCTGGGGATCAGTCTGCTTTCGGGTGCGCACATGCACATTTTCCCCAAGGTGCTGGAGCTCCTGAAAGCCAAGGAAGCAGACGACATGATTGTCGCAGGTGGCGGTGTCATCCCGGACGACGATGTCGAAGAGCTCTATCAGATGGGCGTTCACAAGATTCTTCTCCAGGACACTCCCCCTCAGGAAGTCATTGATTCGTTCCGTCAATTAGTGGCAGACCGTGGTGCCCGATAGATACGGCACCAGGGCGGTCGGGCGCTCATGACAGGTTTCCTCAGATGACAACCAATAATAATATCAGGAGTCTCCGATGGAAGATTGGAATTTTCCTCCCAGCTACAACAAAGATTACTTTCCTGATTCTGACAGCCCTTACTGGTTTCGGGAGCGGGAAACGATGGATCCTGCAAAGCGCGATGAACTAATTGTTGCGCGCATACGGGATGTAATGGCCTATGCTTACGATCACTCTCCGTTTTACCAACGCAAATGGGACGATGCCGGTGTAAAGGCAGATGACATTCGTACCCTTGCAGACTTCGAACGGGTTCCTGTGGTCACTAAGCAGGAGCTTCGCGACTCCCAGGCAAGTAATCCGCCATTCGGGGATTATCTTTGCTGCCCTCAAAGCGATATTCATCATATCCATGGCACGTCTGGCACAACCGGTCGGCCTACCGCTTTTGGTATCTCCCGGGGTGATTGGGAAACCATTGCCAATAATCATGCCCGGATCATGTGGGGTATGGGCCTGCGGCCGGGGGATACGGTGTTTGTGGCCGCTATTTTGAGTCTCTATATGGGATCCTGGGGCGCGTTGATCGGTGCTGAGCGGCTGGGCTGCAAAGCGTTCCCTTTCGGCGCCGGCGCCCCGGGGATGACGGCGCGAGCGGTTACTTGGCTGGCCATGATGAAGCCCGCCGGCCTTTACTCCACACCCTCCTATGCGCTGAGGCTGGCGGAAGTCGCCCGAGAGGAAGGGATTGATCCCCGGGAATTTGGTATCAAAGTGCTGTTCTTTTCAGGCGAGCCGGGCGGTTCCATCCCATCTATCCGTGACAAGATTCAGGATATTTACGGTGCGAAAGTGGTTGATTGCGGAACCATGGCTGAGTTGACGCCATGGATGCATGCCTCCGGCAGCGCGGACACCGAGGGTATGCTCCTTTGGCAGGACATCGTCTATACAGAAGTGGCGGACCCGCATACTAATTGTCGTGTTCCTTATGGTGGGCAGGGCACACCAATTTATACCCATCTCGAGCGCACTTCCCAGCCGATGATCCGCATGGTCTCCGGCGATCTGACCCATTGGGTGATGGAAGACAACCCGTGCGGCCGCACCTATCCGAGATTGCCAAAAGGCATTTACGGGCGGATCGACGACATGTTCCAGATCCGTGGCGAAAACATATATCCCAGTGCCATCGCTGAAATCCTGGAAGGCCTTGTTGGCTATGGCGGCGAGCATCGGATTGTTGTTTCACGCGGTGGCTCGATGGACGAACTGGCCGTACAGGCAGAATTTGATCATGAGACAGCCAGTAAAGGCCCCGATGCAGTCAAGGCGTTGTTAGGGCGGGTGGAGGCTGAGTGCAGTCGCGTGTTGGGTGTTCGTGCAAGGGTTGTGATGGTCGAGCCGGACACCTTTCCGCGTACCGACTTCAAGGCCCAGCGGGTGATTGATGACCGGGATCTTTACCAGAGCCTTAACCAGAAGCGAGGAGATTAAATGATTAGTCGCACATCCTCTATGAAGCTTGCTGAGCGGGTGCGGGAAGGACATCTTCGTGCCATCGCCAGGCTTATTACCCGGGTTGAGAGTCGCGACCCTGAGGTGCGCCAAGCCATGGCTGAACTCTACAAAAGCACCGGCCGCGCCCATGTGGTAGGCATAACCGGTGTGCCGGGGGCAGGCAAGTCGACGCTCGTCGCAGAGCTGGTCCAGGAGTACCGGGCGAGTGGCCGCACAGTCGGTATTGTTGCTATAGATCCTTCCAGCCCTTTCTCCGGTGGGGCGATCCTCGGTGATCGCATTCGCATGGGCGAACTGGTTTCTGATCCGGGTGTCTTCATTCGTAGCATGTCAACCCGGGGAACCTTGGGTGGCCTGGCCAGGCCGGCTTTGGAAGCAGTCGATCTGTTGGATGCAGGCGGATTCGATGTGGTCCTGATTGAGACGGTCGGCGTGGGTCAGGATGAAGTCGATATCGTGCGTGCGGCGCACACCACCGTAGTTGTCAACGCGCCAGGCCTGGGCGACGACGTTCAGGCCATCAAGGCAGGGGTGCTTGAGATTGCCGACATTCATGTGGTGAGTAAGGCGGACCGGCCCGACTCCAACAAAACTATTCAGGAACTCAAGGTCATGCTTGCGATGAGCCTTGAGCCGGGCAAGGACATATGGCGGGTGCCGGTAGTGCCGACCAGTTCTGAAAAACACAGCGGTTTCGGTGAGCTGATGTCGGCAATTGATCGCCACGCGGTGCATCTGGAGCATAGCGGAGAAATCACCGAACGTCGTCGCCAGATTGCGTTAACCCGAGTGGTGAAAGTTGCCGAGGAGATCGTCCGGGACAATTTTGTACGTGACAGCAGGTCACAAACCGAAGAGTTGCTCAAAATGGTTACTCAGCGCGAAATGGATCCCCATGGAGCGGCAGTGACTTTGCTAAAGGCCATGAAGGAGAAGATTCATGAAGCACACTGATCAATATGACCCCGCTGCACTCAAGCACATTGAGAAAGAGTTTGACGAGTGGGAAAAGAATGAAGTGTCGTCTTTCATCAAGCGCGCTCCGGAGAGTCAGTCAGAGTACACCACTGCTTCCGGGATGCCGACGAAACGAACCTATACGCCACTCGACCTCAAAAATACGTCCTTTGAAGACATTGGTTTGCCCGGGCAATACCCGTTCACCCGCGGGCCTTACCCAACCATGTATCGGGGTCGAAACTGGACAATGCGCCAGATAGCCGGCTTCGGTACGGCGAGGGAAACCAACGGGCGGTTCAAATACCTCATCGCTCAGGGCCAGACCGGGCTTTCGATCGACTTCGATATGCCTACCCTGATGGGATACGACTCCAGCCACAGCATGAGTCAGGGCGAGGTCGGCCGCGAAGGCGTTGCCATCGACACGCTGGCTGATATGGAGGAGTTGTTCGACGATATTGATTTGACGAAAATCTCAGTATCCATGACGATCAATCCGTCGGCATGGATACTCTACGCCATGTACATCGCCTTGGCGCAGAGTCGCGGCTACGACCTCAATGATCTGTCGGGTACCATTCAGAACGACATTCTCAAGGAGTATATTGCTCAAAAGGAATGGATATTCCCGGTGCGGCCGTCGGTTCGCCTGGTCCGTGACTGTATCCAGTACGGATCCGAGAGCATGAAGCGGTACAACGCCATCAATATTTCGGGGTATCACATATCGGAAGCCGGCTCGACCGCTGTTCAGGAAGTGGCGTACACCATGGCAACCACCATGGAGTACGTTCAAACGGCAATTGATGCAGGGGTTGATGTCAATGAGTTCGGGCCCCGGCTTTCCTTCTTCTTCGTGAGCCAGGCAGACTTCTTTGAAGAAATTGCCAAGTTTCGCGCGGCCAGGCGGATATACGCCAAGATCATGCGCGAAAAATTCGGTGCCACGAACCCCGAGGCCAGCCGGCTGCGCTTCCACGCACAGACTGCGGCAGCGACCCTGACCAAACCACAGTATACGATCAACCCGATTCGCACCGCGCTGCAGGCTCTGTCTGCTGTGCTGGGCGGAGCGCAGTCGCTGCACACCAACGGTATGGATGAAGCCTTTGCCATTCCTACTGAGGAGGCGATGCGGATTGCCCTGCGCACTCAGCAAATCATCGCCCATGAGACCAATGTCACTCAGGTTGTGGATCCGCTGGGCGGCTCCTACTTTGTCGAAAGCCTCACCGATGAGATTGAGCGGGAAGTATGGAAAATTCTTGATGAGGTGGAAGAGCTCGGTGGCACTTTGCAATGTATCGACGACGGCTACTTCCAGAGAGGCATATCCGATTCCGCATATGATTTCGCGTTACGCAAAGCCAGCGGAGAAAGACCGGTTATCGGTGTGAATATGTTCGTGCAAAATGAAGAGGATGTTAAAATCGAAATCCATCCTCACGATCCCGAAACCGAGCGTCGGCAGATTGATCGCCTGAACAGGGTCAAGAATGGTCGCGATGAGGAAAAAGTTCAAACGATGCTCAAACAATTGATAGAGCAGGCCGAAGACGAATCGGTAAATCTTATGCCGATCACTATTGAGTTGGTGAGAGAGGGTGCCTCCATGGGGGATATCGTTGAAACGCTCAAAGGTATATGGGGAACCTATCGCGAGAAACCCGTAATTTGATTGGTTTTTTTACTGACCCACCAGGGATTAGAAGCAGATATCAGAAACGGTTATCATGGTGTCTGAATGGGATCATCATGGTAGTCGTTAATGCAATCAGCTGAGGTGGCAGGATGAAAGTTGCTGACAAGGTGCGCTCGCCCTGTGTGAGCATTTGTGCGCTGGATGAGAGCGATATGTGTGTTGGTTGCCAGCGCACCAGCGATGAAATTTTGCGTTGGAGCTCAATGACTAACCGTGAGCGTAAAGCAGTGCTTGTAAACGTTGCTGAGCGGGAGCAGGGGATTGCACGTTCGTTTGACGCAAAGAAATGATGACGATAAGTCGTCTGTCGGGGGATGTAGTTTGAATAATGTTGGCAAGGTAACGCTGGGTACACCGCTTAAGGCGAATGCTTATAAGGTGCTGTTGTGTGGTTCGGGGGAGCTCGGCAAAGAGGTCGCTATAGAGCTGCAGAGATTCGGGGTTGAAGTAATTGCAGTAGATCGATATCCCAACGCGCCAGCGATGCAGGTAGCCCATCGCAGTCACGTCATCGATATGTTGGATGCGCAGGCGCTACGCAATATTATCGAGCTCGAAAAGCCCGACCTCATTGTTCCCGAAATAGAAGCCATTGCGACTGCAGAGTTGGTCAAACTTGAGCAGGAGGGATACCGGGTTATTCCTTCAGCCAGAGCGGTCGACCTCACAATGAACAGAGAGGGGATCCGGCGCTTGGCGTCAGAGGAGCTTGGGCTGGCCACGTCGCCTTACTGGTTTGTCGATACGAAAGAGTTATTTGTTGAGGCAATCAATGCAATCGGATTACCTGTTGTTGTTAAACCGGTGATGAGTTCATCCGGCAAAGGCCAGAGCACGGTTACCGATGAGCGCCAAATTGATGCCGCTTGGGAGTACGCTCAGACAGGCGGTCGTGCAGGCAAGGGCCGGGTCATTGTAGAAGGGTTCGTAACGTTTGATTATGAAATAACGTTGCTGACGGTGCGGCATTCTGGAGGAGTCAGCTTTTGCGAGCCGATTGGTCATCGTCAGGAAGACGGTGACTACCGTGAATCCTGGCAGCCGCAGCCAATGAGTATGAAAGCCTTGGAGAGATCTCGTGACGTTGCCTTGAAGATTACAGAAAATCTCGGTGGCTATGGCGTGTACGGAGTAGAGTTGTTTATTCACGGAGACGATGTCTATTTCTCTGAAGTATCCCCCAGGCCTCATGATACAGGCCTTGTCACACTGGTATCTCAGGATTTGTCCGAGTTCGCCTTGCACGCGCGAGCGATCCTGGGCCTACCGATTCCTGCAATCCGACAGCAAGGACCATCGGCTTCCGCCGTGATCTTGCCTGAAGGAGACTCCACAGAAGTGGCATTTTCCGGGTTGGAGATGGCGCTTTCAGTGCCAGACGTACAGTTACGACTCTTTGGTAAGCCTGAACTCTCAGGGCGCCGCAGAATGGGCGTTGCTCTGGCTAAAGGTGCTACGATTGAGGACGCAAAAAGTAAGGCTGTATCGGCGGTGCAGGCCGTTGACGTTCAGCTCTGGAAATAGTTACGAGCACCCGTTGACACCGTCGTTCAGCTCTGTAGAATGCTCATCTCCTTCGAGGGGAACGACGCGAAAACGTCACAAGGTCTCGGAGGTAACCGTTTGATTAGATTAAAGAACTTAGAATTTTTCTTTGATTGGCGGTTGACAGAAGGTTTTGAAGCTGTATAATTCGCTTCCTGATTTAAGAAGTACCGGTTTGATTCGATTGAGTTTTTAGTGAGTTTCTTTCGAAGAAAGCAGTTGACAAGGTCGCGATTCGCTGTAGAATACGCCACCTTGATTGAGCCAAGGCTCAACCGCTCTTTAACAAATTAACCAAGTAATTCGTGTGGGCGCTGGCTGGAGTATTTCGACAAGAAATACCAAGGCAAGCGACTCGTCA
>NZ_DRGY01000050.1 GCF_011049865.1 Marinobacter antarcticus
CGCCTGGATATCTTCAATGAAGTCGCCCAGATGGCTGTCTTCATCGTCACCGATTGGCGTCTCCATGGAGATCGGCTCTTTCGCAATCTTCAGTACCTTGCGAATTTTATCTTCCGGCATCTCCATCCGCTCGCCCAGCTCTTCCGGGGTGGGTTCGCGACCCATTTCCTGCAACATCTGGCGGGAAATCCGGTTGAGCTTGTTGATGGTTTCGATCATGTGCACCGGAATACGAATAGTGCGCGCCTGATCCGCAATGGAGCGGGTTATGGCCTGACGAATCCACCAGGTGGCGTAGGTTGAGAACTTATAGCCACGACGGTACTCAAACTTGTCGACGGCCTTCATCAGGCCAATGTTGCCTTCCTGAATCAGATCGAGGAACTGCAAGCCCCGGTTGGTATACTTTTTGGCGATAGAAATAACCAGACGCAAGTTAGCTTCAACCATTTCTTTCTTGGCACGCCTGGCTCTGGCCTCTCCAATGGAGACGCGGCGGTTGATTTCTTTGATGTCGACAACAGCCAGATCTACTTCGGTTTGCACATTTTGTATGCGTCTCTGAAGCCGGACAATTTCATCAATACGCTCGCTCATTGCGGAGGCGTAGTTCTTTTTGCTCTTGATGATCTTCTCGCCCCATTCCTGGTTTGCTTCATTGCCCGGGAATGATTTGATGAAGTCTTTACGTGGCATTTTGCATTCGCGGACACAGATCTTCAGGATCGCCCGCTCGTTTTCACGCACCAGGTCATTGGTAGAACGAACCACTCTGACCAGTTCATCAAATGCTTTGTTTCCGAGCTTGAACGGTGCAAAAACCTGGCCCAGTTCGTTAAGCGCAGTCTGGGTTTTCTTGTCGGCGCGGCCTTGCTTTGAAAGCAGATCTTCCGCGACAGACAGTTTTTCCCTCAGCAACTCAAAACGTAGCCGGGTCTCTTCGGGATCCGGACCGCTCTCGGTTTCTTCTTCCTCTTCGTCTGAATCGTCGTCAGACTTGTCCTCTTCAGAAACCTCAGGTTTGGGCGGCGGCTCTGGCATAAACGGCTCAGCGCCGTCGGGATCCAGAAAGCCGGTTACGATGTCGCTGATGCGACCTTCGTTCTCGATAATACGGTCGTAGGCCTGAATAACCGTGCCAACGGTACCCGGAAAATGAGCAA
This sequence comes from Marinobacter antarcticus, assembly GCF_011049865.1. Classification (GTDB taxonomy): domain Bacteria; phylum Pseudomonadota; class Gammaproteobacteria; order Pseudomonadales; family Oleiphilaceae; genus Marinobacter; species Marinobacter antarcticus_A. Next base: position 1,164 of record NZ_DRGY01000050.1, read on the forward strand.
CCGCTGCCATGACATCGCGGATGCCTTCTTCGATGCGCTTGGCGATGACGATCTCGCCTTCACGGGTAAGCAGCTCCACAGTGCCCATTTCGCGCATATACATGCGCACTGGGTCGGTGGTGCGCCCGGCATCGGATTCCACGGCGGCGAGAGCGGCAGCGGCTTCAGCGGCAGCGGCTTCGTCGGCGGTGGAGTCACCGTCGGTCATCAGCAGTGTGTCGGCATCCGGTGCCACTTCAGACACCTGAATGCCCATATCGTTGATCATGCGAATGATGTCTTCGACCTGATCCGGATCGGCAATGTCTTCCGGGAGGTGGTCGTTCACCTCGGCGTAAGTCAGGTACCCTTGTTCCTTACCTCGTGCTATGAGGTCCTTCAAACGTGATTTCTGCGAATTGCCTGACATAGACACCCTGTGAACTCGCTTAAATAAAGAGAAAATGAAACAACTATTATAGCTGTCGCTCTAATGCTCTGCCACCGAATGGTTAGATGGTGATCAGTACGCCAAGTTTCAAGTGCTGTTAATCCGGGGTACCCCCGCTCAGCTCTCGCAGCTCTTGCCGTTCTTCGGCGGTAAGATTTGCGAAATTGCGTAGTAATGTGGCCAGCTTTTGCTGCCTTGAGGCTTCTTCATTCGGGTTCAGTATCTCTCGTGCCGCGGCCAGAGTGCTTTCCCGGGCTGGGATGTGCTCAATGCCGTCAAACAGATGGTAGAACCGCTCACGCGCCTGGCTGTTCAGAGCCAGTTTTGTTATCAGTGCTTTTCGATTCCGGATGTCATGCTCCAGAATAAAACCAGCAAAATTCCGAGCCTGATTATACTGGCGGGAATTCAAGGCCAGCTCGGTAATCTCGCTTGCCATATCCGGTGCCTCTAGCAATGCCAGGCACAGAATGCTGTCTTTGCTTAACTTAACGTCGATACGCTCTTCGGTGACGCGATCTCGCCGTTCGCCCTTCCATCGCCCCCATTGCTGGGGTTGGCGGTTCTGCCACTGATTGCGGCCCCCGCACAACCGCAGCATTTCATGCCACATGGCATCCCGGAGGGTGCTTCTGGGCATTTTGTTCAGCAGCGGCTCAGCTCGGGCTCTAAGCTCTCCACGATGTTCAGGCAGCTGTAAATCCAGCCCCTCGCTCTGGCGATCAAAGAGATACCTGGACAGCGGAGTGGCTCCGTCGATGCGTTTTTGAAACGCCTCGGAGCCTTCCTTGCGTATCAGCGTATCTGGATCTTCGCCGTCTGGGAGCATTAAAAACTGCAGGTGCAGTCCGTCTGCCATAAGCTCGAGAGCGTTATCCATCGCCCGGTCAGCGGCTTTAAAGCCAGCCGGGTCGCCATCAAAACAGAATACTATGTGCCGTACTTGTCTCAGCAGAGCGGTCAGACTGTCTTGATTTGTCGCTGTGCCCAAGGTCGCCACGGCGTAGTGAATGCCGTGCTGGGCAAGCGCAATCACGTCCATGTAACCTTCTACTACGAGCAGCTTGTCGAGCTGTTTCAGTGCCTGCTTTGCTTCAAACAGGCCGTATATTTCCCGGCTTTTATGAAATACATCCGACTCGGGGGAGTTGATGTATTTAGCCTTATCATCGCCGAGCGTTCGTCCGCCAAAGGCGATGGTTTTGCCCCGGCTATTGCGAATCGGGAACATGGCCCGATTGCGGAAAAGATCCCGCGGTCGACCATACTTGTCCGAGACGGTGCCGGTTTCAATCAGCGGTCCCTGAAGCTCTTTGCTCGCGGCGTCAAATAGCGACGTACCGGCTGCAGGCGCATAGCCCACGCTGTATTGCTGAATAATGCCCTCGTCCAGTCCCCGCTGATTCAGGTAGTCGCGGGCATAAGCGCCTTGCTGACTACTCAACGCGGACTGGTAAAAGCGGCTGGCAAAGTCCAGCGCATCTGTCAGCGTGCGCGCCTGCTGGATTTCCTGCTTGGCGGCCTGATCGTAGGGGACTTCCAATCCGGCTCTGCGCGCCAACTCTTCAACAGCCTCCGTAAAACCCAGGCCCTCAAATTCGCGCACAAAACTGATGGCGTCGCCATGTACGCCGCATCCGAAACAATGGTAGAAGCCTTTATCCGGCCTTACGTTGAATGATGGCGTTTTTTCATCGTGAAACGGACAGCATGCTTTGTAATTAGCGCCGGCTTTTTTGAGTGTAATGCGCGAGCCTATCAGCTCTGCGAGGTCTACCCGGTCGAGCAGATCTTCAACAAAGCGTTGGGGGATCAGTCCACTCATAATGGCTCCACATCAGGCCGGCTACATAGCGGGGCCAATAGCCAAAAATGCCGCCGAAGCCAGGCCCCGGCGGCATTTTTTGGTCGCTCTGTGCAGCTTGGGCTGAACGGGCGATCAGTGCTTTACATTCAAGCGGCGCCTGCTAAAACTCAGTACAGACGCTCGAACTTGCGCTGTTCACGTTGAAGCTTCTTGAGATGACGCTTAACGGCCGCAGCTGCTTTGCGTTTGCGAACGGAAGTCGGCTTTTCATAGTGCTCGCGACGACGTACTTCTGAAAGTACACCTGCTTTTTCGCAGGAACGCTTGAAGCGACGCAGTGCTACGTCAAACGGTTCATTCTCTTTCACTTTAACAGCTGGCATTCGACAATCACCTACCTGATAGATTCGGTTTCATTTAGATGCGCATCTGGCAACGCCAGACTGGCTCGATCCCTGGTCAGATTGGCTAAAACTCGACCAGTTCGTAATTTAGGGCGGCAATGATAGCGCCTGGGTCGTGGCGAGGTCAATGTTTGTTCGCCGAAACTGTCAGCGAGTTTCGGGTTTCTGCTAAAATACGCACCGCTTATCCACTTACGCCAACTACTGTGGCCTGACTCTATGCTGATTCTGGGTATTGAAACCTCCTGTGATGAAACCGGCGTCGCTCTGTTTGACACTCAGGCGGGGCTGCTGAGCCACGCGTTATTTAGTCAGATAGCGATACACGCCGATTACGGCGGTGTTGTGCCGGAGCTGGCATCCCGTGATCATGTCCGCAAGCTGCTTCCACTGTGTGATCAGGTGCTTTCCGACGCCGGTCGCACCCGCACCGACCTGGAGGGCATCGCATACACTGCCGGGCCGGGCCTGATCGGGGCGCTCATGGTGGGAGGAGCCGTTGCGCATGCTCTCGGGTTTGCCCTCGACATACCGGTGCTTGGGGTGCATCACATGGAAGGCCATTTGTTGGCTCCGATGCTTGAAGACAACCCGCCGGCGTTTCCGTTCGTAGCGTTGCTGGTGTCTGGCGGGCATACCCAGTTGGTGCGGGTGGACGGTATCGGGGAATATCAAATGCTGGGCGAATCTGTGGATGATGCGGCCGGCGAGGCATTCGACAAAACAGCCAAGATGCTGGGGTTGGATTATCCCGGTGGCCCCAGAGTGGCGGCGTTGGCGGAGAAAGGTACATCTGGCCGGTATCGGTTTCCCCGACCGATGACCGATCGGCCAGGCCTCGATTTCAGTTTCAGTGGTTTGAAGACCTTCACCCTCAACACCGTTAATGCTGAAAAGAAATCCGCAAACGGCCTGAGCGACCAAACTCGCGCCGATATTGCTTTGGCCTTTGAAACAGCGGCCGTGGAAACCCTGGTGATCAAATGTCGGCGGGCGCTTGAACAAACAGGCTGCGATCGACTGGTGATTGCCGGAGGGGTCAGTGCCAACAGCCGGTTGCGCGCCAGCCTTGAAAAAATGGCGGAAAAACGGCGCGCCCATGTATTTTACGCCCGCCCGGAGTTTTGTACCGATAACGGAGCGATGATTGCGTACGCCGGTGCTCAGCGCCTGAAGGCGGGGCAACGAGATGGGGAGCGAATTGTGGCGGTGCCCAGGTGGCCCATGAACCAGCTGCCATCTTTGACTGAGGTGCGGTTGTCCGGACTTATAGATTGAGTTGTGAAGGCCTACAAGCCTATCTCGCGCCCTTGAGCCATCCGGATCAGATTATTGCGGTGTCGGACAACGATCAGAATCGCCAGCAAGCCGAACAAGGGAAGGTGCTCCGGTTCAATGAGCGCGTTGATGGCAGGTCCGCTGATGATGGCTATTACAGACGCCAGTGCGGATATCTTCCAGCGCCAAAGCACCAGCGCCCACAGCGCAGCCATGGCGAGCGTGGTGACTGGCGCCAGGGCAAGCCCGGCACCCAAAGCCGTCGCCACGCCTTTGCCACCCTTGAATCGATAGAACGCCGGAATCATGTGCCCGGTGACCGCGCACAGAGCCACTATCGCCTGGAGTAAAGCGGATAACCCCGCGCTGTGTGCGAACCAAACGGGCAGCCATCCCTTGGCCGCATCCAGAGCCAAAGTGATCAACGCCGGGAGCCAGCCGCCCGTTCGGTAGACGTTTGTTGCCCCCGGGTTTCCCGAGCCCTGTGATCGAGGGTCTGGCAGTCCCCAAAGGTGGCAAATCGGCAGTGCAAACAGAACCGAGCCGGCCAAATAGGCAGCCACGCACAGCAGAACAACTATTACCGGGTCACTCAGGGCCATTTTCGAGCTCGGAGGCGAAGACGTATCAGGGTAGTTTGTGCGAAAATGCCGACCCTCAACTTGCAGGCCGATGCGGTAACAGTAGCGGCAGTCTGTACATTATTCAATCAGCAGTGTGTGGGATCGTCCCGGGAGCACCCTTGGCAGACAGCGTATTGATCGAAGGCCTGGTTGTAGAAACCGTGGTGGGTGTATACGACTGGGAGCGAGACGTCACTCAGGCCTTGGTGGTGGATCTCGAAATGGCCTGGGATAATCGACGTCCGGGAGAGTCCGATGAGGTAGCCGATGCCCTTGATTATGCACAGGTGAGCGCGCGGACAAAGGCCTGTTTAGAGACACTCAAGCCGAAGCTGCTTGAGCATGGGGCCGAGGTTCTGGCGGGTGTTCTGCAGCGGGAGTTTGGCGTTCGCTGGCTGCGGCTGACGTTGCGCAAGCCCGGGGCGGTGCCTGCGGCCCGATCTGTGGGTGTTTGCATTGAAAGGGGAACTCGATGATGGCTGACCAGGTTTCGGTGTACATCAGTATCGGCAGTAATATCGACAGGGAACGTTACGTGCGTGCGTCGTTGGATGCCTTGGCGGGGTGGTTTGGCGAGATTGAGGTCTCGCCGGTTTATGAAAGTGAAGCCGTGGGGTTTGATGGTTCTCCTTTTCTGAATCTGGTTGTCGGTATAAAGACTCATCTTTCAGTGGGAGAGCTTTCAAAACATTTCAAGCAACTGGAGGCGGAAAACGGTCGCCGCCGGGACGCGCCGAAATTCAGCGCAAGAACGCTGGATCTCGATATTCTGACTTACGGAGAGGCCGTCGGCCGAATGGACGGGGTGGAGTTGCCCAGAGGCGAGATTCTCCGGAATGCGTTTGTGCTGCGGCCCCTGGCCGATATAGCGCCGAATGTGAAACATCCGGTGTGCCGGAAGCGTTATTTCGAGCTTTGGCAAGCGTACAACACCGGCCAGAAGCTGTGGCCGGTGGATTTTAACTGGCAGGGGCGGGCGATTTCAAAGGCGGTTTGCTGAACGGAATAGTTCAATCAGGTTGTCAGTAGCGCTATCACTTGCTTCGCCCTGTGTGTCGGTTCCGAGCAGTCGTGGCAATATGTCCTGGCCCAGTTTTTTGCCCAGCTCAACGCCCCACTGATCAAAAGAATCTATGCCCCAGATCACGCCCTGTACAAAGGTACGGTGTTCGTACAGCGCAATCAGCGCTCCGACGGTTTCAGGCGTTACCATTTCCATCATCAATGTATTGCTGGGCTGATTTCCGGGGATAACCTTGTGCGGCGCCAGCCGTTCAATGTCCGTCTCGTTCAGGCCGCTGTCTGCCAGTTCGGCTCTGGCGTCTTCCAGTGTTTTCCCTGCCATCATCGCGCGGGACTGTCCCAGGCAGTTGGCAAACAGGTCGGCGTGATGTGTTGCGACCGGGTTGTGGGTTCGCAAGGGAATGATGAAATCCGCCGGGATCAACCGGGTGCCCTGATGAATCAACTGGTGGTAGGCGTGTTGGCCGTTGGCGCCGACGCCACCCCAGATGACAGGCCCTGATGGGTATTTTAGAGGGTGACCGTACTGATTGACCCGCTTGCCACTGCTTTCCATATCCAGTTGTTGGAGGTGATCAGGCAGGCTGCGGAGGTAGTGATCATAAGGCAGGATCGCGTGGGTTTCCGCATTCCAGAAATTGTTGTACCAGATCCCCAACATGGCCATAACAACGGGCAGGTTCTTCTCCAGGGGCGCGTCCCGGAAGTGCGTGTCCATGGCGTGAGCCCCTGCGAGCAGTGCCCGGAAGTTCTCCATGCCGATGGTCAGGGCAACGGGTAATCCTATGGCAGACCACAGTGAGTACCGCCCTCCCACCCAGTCCCACATCGGGAAAACGTTGTCTGGATCAATGCCAAAGTCTTGTGCGGCGGTTTTGTTTGCCGTGACGGCCATGAAATGGCTCGCAACAGCCTGTTCGTTGCCACTGCGCTCAATGAACCATTGTCGGGCAACGTTGCTGTTTTCGAGGGTTTCTCGCGTACTGAAAGATTTTGACTGAACCAGAAACAAGGTAGTTTCAGGGTCGATTTCTGCCAGAGTTTCGCATATTTCGGTGCCATCAATGTTGGCCACATAATGGCAGCGCAAACCCGTGGTCTGATACGGCTGCAGTGCCTCGGTCACCAGCTTGGGACCCAGAAAGGAGCCGCCGATGCCGATACTGACCACATCGGTAAACGCCCTGTTGGTATAACCGGTGCGCGACCGGCTCAGAATATCTTCAACGAACGCATCCATTCGCGCCAGTGTGGCGCGAGCCTCAGCAATCACATCCTGGCCTTCGATCACGATGGTGTCGGTTCCAGGGTTACGCAATGCCGTGTGCAGGGCCGGTCGGTCTTCGGTAACGTTTACCTTGTCACCTCTGAGCAGGGCCGCCCTGCGCTCTTCAAGCTTGCAGCCGCGGGCCAGAGCCATCAGCGCCTCAAGCGTTTCGTCCGTGAGCCGGTTTCTGGAAAAATCCAATGACAAGCCTGCGCCATCAATGAAGTATCGCTGTGCCCGCTCAGGATCGTCCGCGAAGAGCGTCTTCATGGGCCGGATTTGCAGGCGCTCTTTGCAGGCCAGCAACGTTTGCCATTCGGGGAGCGACGTAGGTGGCGTGTCGGATGATGTCATCAGAGGGTCCTTTCCTGGTGGACGGGCGTAAGGCGTCAGCGTGTCACGGAAATATTATCAATCAACCGGGTAGCGCCAAGATATGCGGCGGCCATCAGTGTGATGTCCTGATCTTCTGGTACGGCTGGCTTCAGGGTTTGGCTGTTTGCGATATTGAAGTAGTCCAGGTACAGCCCCGCGTTATTAAGGCTGTCGCCGGCCTCCTGTGCAAGGGCCAGAAAATCGCAGCGCCCATCCGCAATTTTTGCGGCAGTTGCTTCCAGTATCTGGTAAATAGCCGGGGCAATCGCGCGCTCTTCGGCAGACAGATAGCCGTTGCGTGAACTTTTGGCCAGACCGTCATCTTCCCGAACCGTTGGCGCGCCGATGATCTCGATGGGCATCATCAAGTCCCGCGTCATTTTGCGGATCACGGCTAATTGCTGGAAATCTTTCTCGCCGAATACGGCAACGTCAGGTTGGATCATATTGAACAGAACAGAGACAACCGTCGCAACACCTTCAAAGTGCTTTGGGCGGCTGGCTCCGCAGTGTCCATCGCTGACGTCCGGCACGATAACCCGGGTATGCTGAGCGAGACCGTCGGGATAGATCTCCTCTGCGGAAGGCGCAAATACCAGACTGTTTCCCGCTTCACTGAGCTTGTCCTGATCTGAAAGCAGGGTGCGGGGATAGGTGTCAAGATCTTCGTTAGCGCCGAATTGCATCGGGTTGACAAAAATAGTGGTAACCACAATATCGGCCGCTTCGGCCGCTTTGCGAATCAGCGAAATATGCCCTTCGTGCAGATTCCCCATGGTCGGAACCAGACCAATGGTCTTTTCCTGCTGGCGGTAACCGCTGAGAATGGCTCGCAATTCTTTCAGTGAGTGGACGGTTCTCATGCCTTGAACGTATGCTCCTCGGCTGGGAATGTGCGCTCGCGCACGGCTTGTGAGTAAGCGGCTATGGCTTCTTGAATGGAGTCGCTCTCGGCCAGGAAGTTTTTCACAAAGCGTGGTTTACGCCCTGTGGTAATGCCGAGCATGTCGTGCAATACCAAAATCTGCCCGTCGGTGTCGGAACCCGCGCCAATGCCAATGACCGGCGCTTTGACAGCTTGGGCAATGCGGGCGGCCAGGGGGGCAGGAACACATTCCAGAAGAATGACGTCGGCACCCGCAGCCTCCAGTTCGCAGGCATGACTGATCATCGCCTCTGCCGATTTTTCATCGCGGCCCTGAACTTTGTATCCGCCAAACTTGTTAACAAACTGTGGGGTAAGCCCCAAGTGGGCGCACACCGGTACGGCCCGCTCGGACAGCGCTGCGATGGTGTCTTTCATCCAGTCGGTGCCTTCCAGCTTGACCATGTGAGCGCCCGCCCGCATGAGCTTTGCCGCATTCTCAAGGGCGGCATCCACGGTGCCGTAACTCATGAAAGGCATATCCGCCATGATCAACGCGCCACGATTGCCTTTGGCAACGCAACTGACGTGATACACGATCTGATCCATGGTCACGGGCAGGGTGCTGTCGTGGCCCTGAAGGACCATGCCCAGCGAGTCGCCAATCAGAATAACGTCCACTCCGGCTTCGCTGACGACCTGAGCAAAGGTGGCATCATAGGAAGTAAGGGCGGAGAAGGCCTCGCCCTTTTGTTTGTATTCCCGCAGGGTGTTGATGGTAACCGCCATAAAATCCTTGCCTTTTGGGTAAGTGGGCCAAGACCGTGCCGGGGTCGCCGGCGTTCAGTTGCTAAGGGTAATCCGGAGGGTGAAGCTGGCGCAACCGATTGTCGGGGCATTGTGCCCTGAGAGCGTTCACCGTTGTGCCGGTTGGCAGTGTCAGGTCGGGTTTCAGATCCAGTAACGGCTGAAGGACAAAGTCCCGATTGGGAAGTTCTCGATGGGGAACGGTGAGCCGGTCATCGTTTAGCATTTGGCTGCCGAACACCAACAGATCAAGGTCCAGAGTGCGCGGGCCCCAATGCCTGAGTCGTTCTCGACCGTGGGCCTTTTCGATGGCCTGAAGCTGGTCGAGCAACGCATGTGCATCAAGCCCGGTGCTGAGCCATACCGCGCCGTTCACAAAGTCTGGTTGATCTTGCGGGCCGACCGGGCTGCTGGCGTAAAAGGGCGACTGCGCAATAAGCGTGGTGTCGGGTAAGGCTGCAAGCTCGGCCACGGCCCGTGCAAGTTGGGCAGCGGGTTCTTGCAGGTTGCTGCCCAAACCAATAAAGGCGTCGGTGTTCATCAGGGGGTCGGCCGGGTTACCGGTTTCCGGCGGCGCCTTTTCTTTGGAGCATCGCTGCTGAGTTCAGAGAGCATGCGTTCTTGCCCGCGCTCATCCAGGCGTTGAAATTCAGTCCACCATTGGCCGAGACCGGGTTCCACTTCACCGCAGGCTTCCCGAACAAGCAGAAAGTCGTAGGCAGCGCGAAATCTTGGGTGGCTCATGGTGACAAAGGCGCGTTTACCGTGCCGACGTGGCAAGCGCATCTGGAGTTCCCAGATTTCCTTCATGGGGCCTGAGAACCGCTTGGGTATCGAGGTTGCCTGCACCTGCCGGCCAATAACTTTGCCGATAGCCCCGTGAAGGGCAGGTTGCACAGGGTCGCCGTTATCCTGTCGGTGGTTCCATTCCCTTTGCAACGCAGGCCACAGCATGGCGGCAAAAAGAAAATAAGGGGTAACAGACTTGCCTTGCGCAAGACGAGCATCGGTATTGCGCAACGCCTGGCGAATCAGTTCGTCCGGTTCGCCGGCCTCGATTGCCTTTACGGTTTCGGGGAATAATGGTGCCAAGAGATTGTAGCGAGAGAGCAGATCGTAGGTCGCTTCGCCGTAACCGGCGGAAAACAGTTTCAGTACTTCTTCAAACAGTCGCGCCGCTGGAATATGGGTTAGTAACGGAGCCAGTTCGCGAATGGGAGCTTCGGTTTCCGGCTCTATATCAAAGCCAAGTTTGCCTGCGAAGCGAATGGCGCGAAGCATGCGAACCGGATCTTCCCGATAGCGCGTTTCAGGGTCACCAATCAGGCGAAGTTGTCGGTTACGAAGGTCTTCAATACCGTTGGCAAAATCAACAACCGTAAAATCACGAATGCAGTAATACAGCGCGTTGATCGTAAAATCCCGGCGCAACGCATCTTCTTCCTGGTTGCCGTAAACGTTATCTCGCAGCAGAAGGCCGTGTTCGCTGGTTTTGCGATCGTCGTCGGAGCTGTCATCGTCGGCTTCACCGGCATTTCCCCGGAAAGTCGTCACTTCAATGACTTCACGCCCGAACACGACGTGCACAATTCTGAATCGGCGCCCTATCAGACGAGAGTTGCGAAACAGATCATGAACTTCTTCCGGCGTGGCGTTGGTGGCGATGTCGAAATCCTTGGGCTGCTTGCCCAAAAGGATGTCGCGCACACCGCCGCCAACAAGGTAGGCATCGTAACCGGAATTGTTCAGCCTGCTGAGAACCTTTTTGGCAGGCTCGCTGATAGCAGAGCGTGAGACGTTATGCTGGTCTCGGGGAGTTTCCCGTCGTTGGTAGGCCCTCGCCTTTTTTTTCCCGTTTCCCGGGATGAAAGCGCGGAGCTTATCGACGGATTGCTCGAAGATGGAGGAAAGTGTTTTTGGCATTGAAATCCGTGGTTGCGTTGAGCAAAACCGTGAGTTTAACGGTTTGAACAGGATTTGAACACGTTTGCCTCGGAATCTTGTCAGAGTTCGTTAGCAAAGTTGCGAAAGAGGCGGGCGTGGCTTGGTTATGGGCTGATTTTCCGTGCCCCGGATAATCAAAAGGCGAATTCGTTTTCACGAATCCGCCTTCAAAATTTGACGATTTACATTGTTTTTGTTCTTTTTCGGGATTCTTCTTCGTTTTTGTACCCCACTGTATATCCCCAATTTGGGGCTTCTCAGCAGTGCAAACGGAAAGCTTTGAACACAATGAGTAGTCAAAAACGACGAACAAGTTATTTGGTAGGAGCGTCGTCACCTCTAGGGTGATTCTTTTCTGCATCTCTACAACTCGCACATGCCAAGGGACTACCAAAAAAGCAAAGTACTCAAAACACTCAGTTCGCTCACGTTCTATTTTTGTTTTTGTTGCTGAACGTATTCCCGCAGCTTTTTGTTTTTGTTGATGCGCTGCTTTGTCACTCTTGTTTTTGTTGTTGTGCACTTAAATAGAGTGCAGGTGGTGTGCCAGTTTTAATAAATCTTTTATAAACATGATCTTAAAATTTTTCGGCGAATAAGTGTTACCCCGTACTCTGCATAAGTGTTACCCGTAATGAGCGCTTTGCCGGGTAAGTGTTACCAGGGGGAACATGCGGTAACAACTGAGTGCAGGTTCACACTTTAAGGGTGCGCAAATTGGCACTGTTTTAAAGAATCAGTTTCCAGAGGCTTTCTTGCGGGGGATGCCCAGGCGTTGTCTGCGCTCCCATAACGATTTCCGACTGATACCCAGTTTTTGCGCCAGTTCGGTTTCGCTCATGCGATCCTGATTCTCCAGTACGAAGTGCTGGAAGTAATCTTCCAAAGATAGATCGCTGCTGTTGTCCGCGTCACGGGCTGGGACTTGCTCATTATTACCTTCCACCAGAGTGTCGGGGATGTACTCGTCCCCGCTTCCGCCGTCGAGATCCAACAGCGAGGGGGTGATGATGTCGCCATCGCACAGGATGCTGGCCCGCTCAATGGCATTTTCGAGCTCCCGCACGTTGCCTGGCCAGCGATGCCGTTCAAGCGCCCGCATTGCTTCAGGATTGAGGTTCAGGTTCGGTTTTCCAACTCTATCGCCCTGGGCCACAAGAAAACGCCGGGCCAGCCCCAGGATGTCGCTTTGGCGTTCGCGCAGCGGGGGGATCCGTATCTGCATTACGTTCAGGCGATAATACAAATCTTCCCGGAATCCGCCGGTACGGGTCATAGCTTTCAGGTTGCGGTGGGTCGCGGCGATCATTCTCACGTTGACCTTCCGGCTCTGGGTTGAACCCACTTTGCGGATTTCGCTTTCCTGAAGCACGCGCAGCAGGCGGGATTGTGCTTCTGCTGGCAGTTCGCCGATTTCGTCCAGAAACAAGCTGCCACCGTCGGCGGCTTCAATCAGACCGGTTCTGGCCGTTACCGCGCCGGTGAACGCGCCTTTCTCATGCCCGAAAAGTTCAGACTCAATCAGGCTTTCCGGAATGGCCGCGCAGTTCACGGAAATCAGTGGTTTTGTAGCTCGCGGGCTCAACAGATGCAGCGCCCGGGCGACCAGCTCTTTACCCGTACCGGATTCACCCTGCACAAGCACGGTAGTTTCTGTGGGCGCTACTTTGCGTATCAGGGTAAAAACCCGCTGCATGGGTTCGCACTGGCCGTACATGATGCTGGCGGGGTCGCCGTTTTCTGACGGTGTTGCGATATCGCCCTGACGCTCCGGGGCGGCGGATATGGTGCGCGCGAGAATGCTCTTCACCGCGGCCAGCATTTCATCGTGATCAAACGGTTTGGCGATGTACTCCACAGCGCCCATTTTCATGGAGTCCACGGCGGAACGCAGGCTGGCATAGCTGGTCATGATAAGCACCGGAGTGTTCGGTGCCCGGTTAATCAGTTCTGTGCCGGCGGCGCCGGGCAGGCGCAAATCTGAAATGATCAGATCAAACTGGTCGGGATCGTGATCCTGTTCGGCTTCTTCCACAGAACCGACATCCTCAACGTCATAGCCGGCGTGCAACAGCAGTTTGCGAACGGCAGAGCGAATAATGTCTTCATCTTCCACGATCAAAATACGGGGCATGGTAGTTTCAGAACCTTTCATTCGGACGGATGGCGGAGTCTTCAGTCTCCGGCTCGTAAGCGGGCAATTTCAGCCGCACGCAGGTGCCGAGCCCGGTTGTGGGATCAGCAGGGCTTTCAACTTGAATATTGCCGTAGTGTTCTTCAACAATACTGTACACCAGCGATAAACCAAGCCCCGTTCCCTTGTTGGTTGCTTTTGTGGTGTAGAAGGGCTCAAAGATGTGATCCAGTTGGTCAGCCGGTATGCCCGAGCCCTGATCAACGACTTCGATGATAGCGGAGTAGCCCTCATCCTTGCCAGTGACCCTAATGGCCCCGCCTTCCGGAGACGCGTCTCGGGCGTTTGCCAGCAGGTTAACAAAAACCTGCACAAGCCGTTGCTCGTCACCCAGTATCTGGAGTGTTTCGGGGCAGTCGTTGACGTAATGAATTCCCATCCCCTTGTCGCTCAGAGATAACAAGTTGATGGATTCGTCCACGCAGCGGCGAATGCTTACGGGCTCATACCGGTTGGCTTGGGCGTGGTTTCCGGTGCGCGCAAAATTCATCAAAGACTGCAAAATGGCTGATATACGCCGGGTTTGTTGTTGAATCTGACTTGCGGTATCAAGAATGTCCGAGTTGTCGGTCTCCAGTTTGAGATTCTGAGCCAGAGAAGAGATTCCGGTCACCGGGTTGCCGATTTCATGTGCCACGCCGGCTGCCAGGCGCCCGACCGACGCCAAACGTTCGCTGTGCATCAGTTCATCCTCCAGCAAACGGATTTCAGTCTGGTCTTCCACCAGGATGATGCTGCCCCCATCCGGGTGGTCTGGGCCGCTAAGTGCAGCTTTGTGCAGGTTGAGCCAGTGGGGCCGGCCTTTGAGATCCAGCCGGTGTTTGTAACGGTGCAGGTCTTCTCCGCTGTCGAAATCATCCAGCAGATGGTGCCAATGATCGGGCAGGGCCATCAACCTGGCGCCCACCACATCGTCTGCGGTAATCCCGGTGAGCGCTTCAATAGCATGGTTCCACATTAGGATCTCACCGTCTTCGCCGACCGAACAGGCGGGAATTGGCAGATTCTGCAAGGTTTGGCGGTAGTGCCGGCGAAGATTGTCAAGCTCACCCGCAAGACCGGTCAGGCGGTTCTGATAATCTCCCAGAGCGCGTTCTACATAGCGAATATCCTGAGCCGTGCCGCCTCGCGCCATAGGTTTGAAGCCGAGATGGCGCACGACCATGTCCCGGGCCACCGACGGCCCCAGCAATCCCGAGAGGTTGATTTCAACCTGATCACGAAGTCGTCTCAGTTGGTAAGGTCGGTATTCAACATTGGGAAGTTTGAGCTGCGCCAGGGCGCGCTCGATTTCCCGCTTCGCAACATCCATTCCAAGGGGTTCGGCCATTTGACGCACAAAGTCTGCGGAGGAACTCGCCAGCAGTTCGCGGCGTTGGGGTCGAGAGAGTGCGCCCAGCGAGCAAGCCTGGGCGGCGCTTGTTTCTTCGCTGGTACTCGTGCTTAGAACGGAGATCAGTGTGAAGACCGATATATTCGCGGTCAGGCTGATAAACGTGAATATGTGCCAGTTACCGTAGTCCGGAATCAAAGGTACGCCCAACCACTCCAGCAGGTTGGCGGTATGGGAGAACGGCAGAACCAACGTGAATGCCCATATGAAAAGCCCGGTTACGAGCCCGGCAATCAGCCCGCGACGATTCCCCTCTGGCCAGTAAATAACGCCCAGAGCGCCGGGTAGCAATTGCAGGGTGCCGGAAAGTGAAATCGCCCCAAGAATGGACAAATCGAGATTTTTGCCAACCGTTTCATGAAATAGCAGTGCCAGCAGAATGATTGCGGCAATCAGCAGGCGCTTGGTCCATCGCAGCCATCGATAAATATCCCCTTGGTCTTTAGGGGTTTTCAGAGGCAGCACCACATGGTTTAGCACCATTCCCGCAAGGGCAAGGGTGCTGACAATCATCAGGCCGCTGGCCGCAGAAAGGCCGGCAATGTACATAAACAGTGTGAGGGCCGGGCTGTCTAATGCCTGGGCAACGCCAATGGTGTAAAAGTCGGGGCCGGTGGTCACCCCAAGCGCCTGACCGCCCCAGAGAATCAATGGAACCGGAATGCCCAGCAACAACAGATAAAGTGGAAGCCCCCAGCTGGCTTTTGAAAGCGCTTTGGGTGACGGGGTCTCGCTGAATGTCATGTGGTACATATGTGGCAATACCAGTGCACCGGCGAACGACATCAGCATAATGGCGCGCCAACTGCCGGCGTCAATGCTCAGAGACATGGTGGTGGCTGGCGAGGTGTTGCCGGCCAGCCAGATTTCAAGGCCGCCCATGCCATCAAACACACTGAAAAGCACAACGCCGCCAATAGCCAGGAGGGCAATAAGCTTGACCAGTGAATCGAAGGCGATCGCGAGTACAAGCCCCGGATGATTTTCTGCATCCTGGTTGCGGCGCGCGCCAAACAACACGGCGAATAACACGACGATGAGGCTGAACATGCCGCTGATCAAATGCGGTGAGGTGTCGGGTGCAAGGATGCTGGCAGACGTTGTCACTGCTTGTATCTGCATGCTTAGCAACGACAGGATGGCAACACCGGAACACAGGGTAACCAGCGTTCCCGCCCACTGACTGCGATACCGATAGGCGAACAAGTCCGCAAGCGACGTTAATTGGTAGGCCCGGCCGATCCTCATGATGGGATTGAGCAGAACCGGAGCCAGCAAGAAGGCGCCGCTGATCCCCAGGTAATAGGCGAGGAAGCCGTAACCGGATTCGGCTGCCATGCCGACCGCCGCATAAATGGCCCAGATGCCCGCGTACACGCCAAGGCTGAGAGTGTAAACAAGAGGATGACGCACCCAGTGTCGAGGCACCACGCCGCGTTCGGTTATCCAGGCGATACCGAACAGAATGGCGAGGTAGAGCAGGCTGGCAAGCAAAAGCCCTGAAGCGCTAAAACTCATTGGGGTCCCGACGCCATTCCAACCAGAACCCGATCGCTATAAGGCCTGCCCATACTACGAAGGGGCTGTACCAGGCGTTCCCGGGTGAGGTCCACCAGTCGAGAATGTTGGGTGAAAATATATAGATGGCCAGAACCAGCAGAAAAACCAGACGGTATATATACATCAGGCATGCTACCCGTGCTGAAGATTGAGAAACGCTTTATACCACGTCGATCATCGGTGTGTCAGGTGGATGGCACCGCGGTGCCAGTGTCCGCACGCCCATTCCAGTGAATCCGTGACCGACCCCATGAGCAACGATGCCGGTGGCTCCTGGCCCAGAGCAACGAGGGCCTCAAACACATTCTTCACCGGCCTGTCGTTGTCCAGAGCAGGGGCGCGATTCTGTTTGCTCAGTTTCTGCCCCTGGTCGTTAAGGATAACGGGGATGTGCAGCCAGCGTGGTGGCGTTGCTCCAAGAGCACGATAAATCTGGCGCTGCTGAGCCGTCATCTCAAGCAGGTCCGAGCCGCGCACCACATCGGTAATACCTTGTTCTATATCATCCACTACAACGGCAAGCTGGTACGCAAAAAAACCCTCTTTGCGCAGAAGAACCGGATCATCTATCTCTGACCGAACAGTCTGGTGCTGCGGCCCCAGTAACTGATCGCGCCACTGGCACTGCTCATCGTTCAAGGCATACCGGATGGCGAATGGCTGATGGTTGTTCGCGACGTTATGGATCGCGACCTTGTTGATCGAGAAATTGTTGCTCCGGCATTGCTGCGGATGACGGCCGTGATTGGTCTGAAGCTCCTTGCGTGAGCAACTGCAGCGGTAGGCGCGGCCCTGGTTTAGCAGGTGCTCGATGGCTGAATGGTAAACCTCGTGACGTCGGGACTGAAACACAACGGGTTCGTCGGAAAACAGTCCGTGGGCGTCAAGGCTGTTGAGGATTTCGCCGGTGGCTTCTGATGGTTCTCGCAGCGGGTCGAGATCTTCAATGCGAACAAGCCAACGTCCTTCGCAGGATTTCGCTTCCAGATAGCTGGCCAGAGCGGTCACAAGCGAACCGAAATGCAGCGGCCCCGTAGGTGAGGGCGCAAAACGGCCGCGGTAGTTGCGAAGAATGGTCATGGGTGCGGCTGATTGGCCGGCAAGGCCTTGAAGGGCTGAGCCGGCCAGGTCAGGTTTGCTGTATCAGATACCAGTCTGGCGCTCGCGAATTTCGGCAAGAGTTTTGCAGTCAATGCACAGCGTGGCGGTGGGACGTGCCTCAAGGCGACGGATACCGATTTCCACGCCGCATTGGTCACAAAAACCATAGTCGTCTTTGTCGATGCGATCGTTGGTCTGATCGATTTTCTTGATCAGCTTGCGTTCACGGTCGCGCGTGCGCAATTCCAGACTGAACTCTTCTTCCTGAGTTGCGCGGTCGCTGGGATCGGCGTAGTTTGCGGCATCTTCCTGCATGTGGTGCATGGTGCGGTCCACTTCCTCCATAAGCTCCTGCTTCCACCTCAGCAGCAGCCCTTTGAAGTGCTCCAGCATGCCGGCGCTCATGTAGTCTTCACCCTTCTTCATTTCGTAAGGGGTGAAGTTGGTGAAACGTTCACGAGATTGGTTTGATGTGGTTGCCATTGAACCCGGCCTCTCTTTTAAACTTCACAAGGACGCTTTGCTGCCCTGCGCGCCAGCCCCGGCTGCGGCGCAGTTACAATCTGGGTTAAGCAGTCGTCCTGAAACGGGATTTGGCGGAAAATAGCAGATTAGTCACGGGCGCGCCAGCCTTGTGATGCCTGTGTCGCATTTGGAGAGTGTATGAAGTTTCCTGAGCCCCTCATTGAAGGGCGCCTGATCAGGCGTTATAAGCGCTTTCTGGCGGATGTTACGTTGCCAGATGGCACCGAAGTAACGGCGCATTGCCCGAATACCGGTTCGATGTTGCATTGTCAGCCGACGGATGGCCGGGTGTGGTTGAGCCGCAGCGACAACCCTGCGCGCAAGCTGCCCTACACGTGGGAACTTGTTGAAACTGCTCAAGGTGCGCTTGCCTGCGTTAATACGGCAAGACCCAATGCGCAGGCTCGCGAGGCGATTGAAGCCGGCCGCATCCATGAGCTGGTTGGGTACAGCCATTGCCGGCCAGAAGTCCGGTACGGCGAGGAAAAAAGCCGAATTGATCTGTTGCTATCCGGCCATAAGACGAAGCCCGACGCCTGGGTAGAGGTCAAGAACGTAACCCTTGAGGAAAACGGGCAGGGCTTCTTTCCGGACGCTGTGACCACCCGTGGACAAAAGCATTTGCGCGAGCTAATGGCTCAGGTCGTGCTTGGTGACCGCGCCGTGCTGCTGTTCGTTGTGAATCACACCGGCATTGAAACCGTGCGGCCGGCAGATCATATCGACCCGCACTACGGCCAGTTGCTGCGGCAAGCATGGGGCGCGGGTGTTGAAATTATGGCCTACCGGGCAAACCTTACCCGCGATGATGGCAGTCTATCCGGCGAAATGACGCTGTTTGACGCGGTGCCGGTTAATCTGGAAGTCTGATTTCCAGAGTCCCGTTGCTTTCCCGTATGTCCAGTTCCGTAAGCGCGTCACCCTGGCAAGGCCCGGCAATACACTCACCGTCCCGAGGCTTGAACAGTGCGCCGTGGGTTGAGCATTGAAGGAATAGGTTGTCGGCGTCCATGAAGCGGCCTGGCGCCCAGTTCAGCTCAATGCCCATATGAGGGCATTGATTCAGATACGCCCTGGGCGTGGTGCCATCGAGGAAGGCGAACCCGCTCTGTGGCAGAGTATCAGTATCTTTTTCAGCGGTGGCCAGGGTGAATTCGACAAACTCGCCGCTTTGCAGCGTCTGTCTGGAACCTATCGCCTGCCACTGGTCCTTTTGTGTATCGGTCATTGCCCGGTGCTGGATCGCATCCGGGTGCCGTGGTTCAAAGACATGACGATCTCATCGGCCTCAAGTGTGTGGGGAAAGAAACACCCGGAAATTTTAGCGCCGGCAATGCTGGCGCCTTCCATTTTCGAGTGACTGAAATCGATGCCTCTCAGATCCGCGCCCCGGAAGTAGGCGTGACTCAGGTCGAGTTCGTGAGCATTCAGCCCGCGCAAATCCAGCCCCCTGAAGTCGCCATGGGCAAAACTGGGCAGGTCGGTTCGCGCTGATTTTTCGGCATTGAAGGCCGCAATATCTTCCCTGCGAAGCGTTTCGTAGAGAGGATCTTCAATATGACGAACTGCATCCGTTTCCATGATCTTTCCTTATGGCGTTTTGTTTCGACAAGGTTTCGACACTGTTTCGATACCGGGGAAGCCAGGCGCTAACCCGGAGGCAGACCAAAGTGCTGTCGGATTCTGTCGGCGACGGCCTCGGCGACATGCTCCTGATCGGTGTGCAGGTGGGCCGTGTAGGTGCTCTCTTCTGCTGTCAGGGGCTCGAACCAACCTTTCTGGGCCTCCAGCAATGCCTCCGTTGCTTCGGATGCGTCACTTTTGCGTTCGCGAATCCACGCTTTACGCAGTTCCTCAGGCGCCTCGCAGTGAATCAATGCGAAGGGAACGCCCTGACTTTCCGCGACCGATGCGAACAGCGCTCGCTCGCGCACTTTCAGGCAGGCGGAATCCGCAATCACCGGCAAGCCGGCCGCAAGAAGGTCACTGGCAAGTTTTGCAAGGCGGTCGTAGGTTTTTTCGTTGGCCTCAGCAGAGTAAAGGTTTTCCCCTGTCGGCGACTGGCTGTCTTCCAGCGGCGCCAGCCCGTGCAGTCGTTTGCGCTCTACATCAGACCGCAGGCGGATCAGTCCCAGTTCGCCCGCCATGACTGCACTGACACAGGTCTTGCCACTTGCAGACAGGCCCACCGTGGCCAGCAGATAGGGATTCGGGATGTGGCTATAGTCTTCTGCCAACTGGGCATAATTCCGATAGCGCTGCATCAGCTCTTCTTTTTCCTGCTCGGCCAGCACCGGGTTGGACAAGGTGAACAACGCAATTTTGGCTCGCACCAACGCTCGGTAAGCCTTGTAAAGAGGCAGTAGCGGCAAGGCCTCAAAATCGTCGCGGTACTCCAGATAGGTATTGAGAATCAGATTTGCCAGAGCCGGTTCGCGTCTGGACTCCAGATCCATCAGTAGAAAGGCCAGGTCATTGATGACATCAATCCAGCGAAAGGGCTCGTTGAATTCGATGCAGTCAAAGACCGTCACCTTGCCGTCGTAAACGGTGATGTTGGCCAAATGCAGGTCGCCGTGGCATTCCCTTACTGAGCCACTTTTACGGCGTTTCGCAATCAGCTCCCGGTGGCGCTCGAAGGTGGTTCGTGTCCAGGCTTCGAGATTGTCGAGCTGACGCAGCAGGTGGTTGTCGTCGATCATTGGCCGAATCTGGTCGAAGTTTTCTTGCATGGCGTCATAAACCGCTTCCGGAGTGCCCAGCGGTTTGTCGTCTGGTATTGGTTCGAGGTTGTCGTGGAAGGCGGCCACCTGTCGGGCAAGGCTACAAAGCAGTTCAGGCTTGAGGGCGTCGGTCTCCTGCAGGTGATCGAACAGTTGATCCTGGCGGAATTGACGCATTTTCAACACATACTCAAAAGGCTCGCCTTCGCCGCCGATCACTGGCTGCTGCGGGGTTCCGGTAATCGGGAGTACGTCCAGATAAAGCGGTTCTGCCAGACGACGATTGAGGCGCAGTTCTTCTTCACAGAAATGCTTCCGGTGTGCCAGTGTGGAGAAATCAAGAAACCCGAAATTCATGGGTTTTTTAATCTTATAGGCGTACTGGCCGGTCAGAATTACCTGAGAGATGTGAGTTTCGATAATCTGGAACCCGTCAACCGGATGGTTGTACAGCTCGGGGTTCTGCAATGCCAGTAACAGATTGCCTGGGGGTGTCTCGCTCACGGTGTACTCCTCGATTCCCTGAACTTGTTGATTTTCTATGCTCTATCATAACGGGCAGGTTACAGAAATAACACACAGTTGGCCTGCCTTATGTCCTGCCGCCTTCGTTATAATCCGGCCATGAAAAAACACAGATCTTCTTCGAAGCCAAACAGAAAATCCCAAAGTAAAAACAACCGGAACGGGCGCAGACCCTGGTTCTGGAAAATGTTTGTTCGCGTGTCTGCCATCGGCCTTGTATTGCTGGCGGGTTGGATGGTTTACCTTGATGCCGTTGTTACCGACCGATTTGAGGGACGACGTTTTGAAGTGCCTTCGCGAGTTTACGCGCGGCCTCTGGAGCTTTATAACGGCGCAGGTGTGAGTTCCGGAGCTCTGGAGCGGGAGCTTACGCTTTCAGGCTATCGCAAAGGCGATGGTGCAAAACCCGGAACCTATAACCGCAATGGCGGATATTTTGCGATCAGCACCCGCGGCTTCCATTTTCCGGACGGTAATGAGCCCAGGCGAACGCTGTCCCTGAATATCTATGGTGATCGCATTCAGGATTTTTCAGTATTGTCCGGTGGCAAGGCGGCGATCGTGCGGCTGGAGCCGGCCCGCATTGGCGGAATTTATCCTGCACACAAAGAAGATCGAATTCTGGTGCGCCTGGATGAGGTTCCGGCGCTGCTTCCCGCTGCGCTTATGGCCGTGGAAGATCGGAAGTTCTATGACCATTTTGGCATTGCACCGCTCTCTATCGGCCGCGCCATGCTTGCCAATATGCGGGCAGGGCAGATTGTTCAGGGCGGCAGTACGCTCACGCAGCAACTGGTCAAAAACTTTTTCCTGACCCGGAATCAGACGCTGCTGCGCAAGGGTAACGAAGCGCTTATGTCGATTCTGCTCGAGTTGCACTACGAGAAAAACGACATACTGGAAACCTACCTGAACGAAGTGTATCTGGGGCAGGCGGGTACCCGAAGCATTAACGGCTTCGGGTTGGCCAGCCAATTCTATTTCAGTGAGTCACTGAAAGATCTGGATGTGCATCAGATTGCACTGTTGGTGGGTATGGTCAAAGGGCCAAGCTATTACAATCCGCGCCGGCATCCGGAGCGTGCGACTAAACGTCGGAATCTGGTCATCAGTGAGATGGAAGACGCAGGCCTGATTGATTCGTCGAAGGCTGCCCGCGCTCGAGGGCTATCGCTTGGCGTCAGCGCCAAACCGTCTTATTCGGAAAATCGTTATCCGGCCTACATTGATCTTGTGAGGCGCCATCTGGCAAGGGATTACAAAGAGGAGGATTTGCGCAGCGAAGGCCTCCGGATATTCACCACCCTGAATCCGGCTATTCAGTACGCAGCCGAATATGCTGTTACCGATACCTTGCCGAGGCTGGCCAGTGGCGATATGGCCGAAGCGCTGGAAGCGAGCCTTGTGGTGACCGCCAAGGATACCGGCGAAGTCCTGGCGCTGGTGGGTGGAAAAGACCCACAATTTGCAGGGTTCAATCGGGCCCTGGATGCGAATCGCCCGATTGGGTCATTGATCAAGCCGTTTACGTATCTGACCGCGCTGGAGCAGCCCGAGCGTTACACCCTTATGACGCCGGTGCTGGACAAGTCGTTCATGCTTGAATTTGATGATGGGCGACGCTGGCAACCGAAAAACTACGATGGCGAAGAGCGGGGCGACGTTCCACTGCACAGCGCTCTTGCGCACTCCTATAACTTGCCGGCGGTTCGCGTGGGGCTGGATGTTGGCGTTCCTGCGGTTATCGAGACATTGCGAGCCTTTGGTGTGGTCACGCCCATTTCTGAGTACCCCTCCATGCTGTTAGGCTCGGTTGCCATGAGCCCCGTGACCGTGGCTCAGATCTATCAGGGGCTGGCCACGTCAGGATTCAACACGCCGTTGCGCACCATTCGGGAAGTGACTGACGCCGGTGGCAAGGCGCTTTCACGTTACAGCCTGGAAGTGGATCAGGTGGCTGACCCGGCTGCGGTGCATCTGGTGCAGTACGCAATGCAGGAAACCATGCATGAGGGTACCGGGCGCTCGGCCTATTATTCGGTTCCAAAAGAATTGACGCTCGCCGGCAAAACCGGAACAACCGATGACGGTCGTGATTCCTGGTTTGCCGGATTCAGCGGCGATTTGCTGGCCGTTGCCTGGGTAGGGCGGGACGATAACGGCTCTACGGTGTTGACGGGTGCGACCGGCGCATTGCCAGTATGGTCACGGTTCATGGCACAGGTGCCGCAGCACGGATTTTCACCGGTGATTCCTGACGGCGTGAATTATCACTGGGTAAATTTTGAAAAACAGGCAATAACCGACGAGCATTGCGATAATGCGCGCCTTCTGCCGTTTATATCGGGTAGTGAGCCTACACAGAAGGTGTCTT
Organism: Marinobacter antarcticus; assembly: GCF_011049865.1. Lineage (GTDB taxonomy): Bacteria > Pseudomonadota > Gammaproteobacteria > Pseudomonadales > Oleiphilaceae > Marinobacter > Marinobacter antarcticus_A. The sequence continues at coordinate 24,382 of NZ_DRGY01000050.1, forward strand.
GCTCAGGTACCCTTGAACGGAAAATTCGAGGTTGGTTTGAAGGGTTGTTCCAATGAGCAGGCAAGATGTGTTTCGTGTAAGTATGGTGGCGATGCTTTTGAGCTTGGCCGGATGCGCCTCTGGCCCGGGAGGCGCTATTTATGTGCCCGCAGAGGGTTCTCCTCGCGCGCCGGAACCACCGCGCACCACGGGCAACGATGAAGAACCGCAAGTCTGGCGTAAAAGCGAGCAGCCTGAAGTTAGTGAATCGGAGCAAAGCATCAGCAAACCGAGTTATCGCGATGCCGGTGATGAGCTGTCTCCGGCGGCTCTGAGTCTTGTTCGCGAAGCAGATAAACTGTTGAAAAACGGCGATGCTCAAGGGGCTATTGCTCGGCTGGAGCGTGCGCAACGGATCGCGCCCAGCTCTGCAGAGGTTTACTTTAAACTGTCGCAAGCCTATGTGGCGGGCGATAAATTTGGGCCTGCGGAGCAGTTTACCCTCAAGGGCTTGTCGCTGGCGGGGAACAATACGCGGCTGCAGCGCGCCGGTTGGCTGTTGCTGGCGGATATCCGCCGGGCCCGTGGTAATGTGGCAGGCGCCAGTCAGGCGGAGGATCGGGCGTCTGCGTTGTAACGGATGCCGTGCTTAAGACGCCTGCCCGAACATCTTGCGGGCAGGCGTCAAAACAGGCTATCGGGTCGGCTTTTTCAAAGAGTCGCCATCACTTTTTTCGCAGCTGCCGTTGTGTGTGCAATATCTTCATCTGACAAGGTCGCGTTGGTGAATCCAGCCTCAAAAGCGGAGGGTGCAAGGTAAATGCCTTCTTTGAGCATGCCGTGGAAGAATTTCTTGAAGCGCTCCACGTCGCAGGCCATTACCTGATCAAAGCGGGTGATGCTGGGTTCCTCGGTGAAGAAGAAACCGAACATCGCGCCGGCACCCTGAACCGCCAGCGGGATGCCCGTAGCGTCGGCAGCCGCCTTGAGGCCGTCACGTACCGCCAGGGTTTTCAGCACCAGGCGTTCGTGAAAGCCGGGTTCTGAAATGGCGTTTAACGTGGCAAGACCGGCGCACATGGCCAGTGGGTTACCGCTCAGCGTGCCGGCTTGATAAACCGGTCCCAGGGGAGCGATGTGCTCCATAATCTCCCGCTTGCCACCAAAAGCGCCTACCGGCAGCCCGCCACCGATGACCTTGCCAAGCGCCGTCAGATCGGGCTTCACGCCGTACAGGCCCTGAGCGCCGCCCAGCGATACTCTGAACCCGGTCATTACCTCGTCAAAAATCAGTACCGTTCCATACTCATCACAGACTTCCCGAAGGCCCTCCAGAAAACCCGGAACCGGCGGGATGCAGTTCATGTTGCCGGCAACCGGCTCTACAATAATGGCGGCAACCTGATCGCCTATCTTTTTGAACGCTTCACGCACACCGTCGATATCGTTGAAATCCAGCGTTAACGTGTGCTCTGCCAAGCTAGCGGGTATGCCGGGTGAGTTGGGTATGCCGAGGGTCAGTGCGCCAGAGCCTGCCTTTACAAGCAAAGAATCCACGTGGCCGTGGTAACAGCCTTCAAACTTCACAATTTTGTCGCGTCCCGTGAAGCCGCGGGCTAAACGGATGGCACTCATGGTGGCTTCTGTGCCCGAGTTCACCATTCTTACCAGATCAATTGAAGGCACCAATTCGCAGACTTTGCGCGCCATATGGGTTTCGATTTCCGTGGGCGCGCCATAGCCTACCCCCAGTTCTATCTGCGCGTGCAGGGCGTCTTTTATACGCTGATCCGAGTGGCCCAGAATCATCGGCCCCCAGGAGCCAATGTAATCGATGTAACGTTGGTCATCCTCGTCGTAAAGATAGGCGCCTTGAGCGCGTTTAAAAAAAATCGGAGTGCCGCCCACACCTCGGAAAGCCCGAACCGGGGAGTTCACGCCGCCGGGGATGTATTTCTGTGCCTGTTCGAACAGGGTTTCGGAGTGCGTCATGTGTCAGAGCTCCTGCTATCGGGGGATTGAAAAAGTTGGATGGTGGCTGGAAAACAGCCTCTGAAACGATTTTGCGTTTTGTTCAGTGGCCTCCGGACTGCCCCCGAAAAGCCCGCCTGCAACGGCCAGCAGGTCAGCGCCGGCGCGTATGAGCAGCTCGCCGTTCCCGGTCGTAATGCCACCAATGGCGGTTACTGGCAGGCCGAAGCGTTTTGCTTTCGCCAGTATATCGGTTGTTGCTGCGGGAGCGTCCGGCTTGGTCGATGACGCAAAGAAACGGCCAAATGCCAGGTAATTTGCACCGGCTTCCATCGCCGCCTTTGCCATTGCGAGATCTGCATGGCAGGTAATGCCGATAATTGCCCCATCGCCAAGCAGGCTGCGTGCTGTTGCGGCAGAACCATCAGACTGGCCCAGATGAACGCCTGCAGCGCCCACTCGCCTGGCAAGCTCAATATCGTCGTTGATCAGCAGCGGCACACCGGCGGCAGTGCAAACCGACTGGAGGTTTCTGGCCTGAGTCAGGCGTTCGGCCATCGGTGCGAATTTCTCGCGATACTGCACCAGCGTTGCGCCGCCACGAATTGCCGCCTCCACAGAAGCCGTTAATCGTTCCGGAGGCGTAAGGCGGCTGTCTGTTATCGCGTAAAGGCCGGTTGGGACGCGCGCGTTCATCGTTCCCACACAATACCCCGATCGGGAACCGGTTGTCCTCTGCCCACCGCAAGCGCATGCAAGATAGTGCCGCGCACGTAGTTCTGGGCCTGGGCGATGGCAGCATGGGGTAAAAGCCCCTGGGCCCGCCCGGCCGCAATCGCAGCCGCAAGCGTGCAGCCCGTGCCATGATACTCGCCGCCTATGCGCTCGATATCCCATGACATGGGCGTAGATGAACGGCTATACAGGGTGTTGACGATGTTAATGCCTGTGCCATGCCCGCCGGTTGCAAGCACCGACGCGCATCCCTTCTCAATCAATTTACGCGCCGCCTCGTCCGGGTTGTCACTTTCTCCCAGTAACGCCAGCTCTACGCCGTTAGGCGTGATCATTTCAGCCCGCGGGAACAACCGTTTTATCATGGCGGCCAGAAGCTCGTCATCCGCGAGATCGCCGCCGCCCGCGGCTTTAATGACAGGGTCGGTAATGACCGGGATGTTTGGGTGTTGTTCAAGAAATTCCACCAGTACCTCCACTACAGCCGCGTTGCCCAGCGCGCCTGTTTTAATGGCGTGTATCGGCGCGTCTTCGGCGACGCATCTGAGTTGCTGACGAATCAATTGCGGATTTACGGGCTCTGCACCGTATACATTTCGGGTGTCCTGAACGGTCAGGCACGTGAGAACCGGCAGTGGGTGGCACCCCAGCGATGTGATGGCCTGAATATCCGCTTGAATACCCGCACCCCCGGACGGATCCAGGCCGGAAAGAACAAGTACTTGGGGGCGGGTATAGTGTTTGATGGCTAAAACTCCCTAAAAAGGTTTAACGACGGCAAGAATGACAACGGCCAGCAAAATGAACACCGGCAACTCATTGAACCAACGATAGAAAACATGTCCGCGAGTGTTGAGATCGTCGCGAAACACCTTGACCAGGTGTCCACAATAAACGTGATAAACAATGAGCAGTGCGACGAGTGCCAGCTTTGCGTGCAACCAGCCCTGGCTGAAATAGCCGGATACATTGTAGCTGAGCAACCATACACCAAATATGACGGTGGCAATCATCGAGGGGGTGGTAATGCCTCGGTAGAGTTTCCGCTCCATTATTTTGAAGCGCTCGCGCCCAGGTTCGTCTTCACAAGCCGCATGGTAAACGAACAGTCTTGGCAGATAAAAAATGCCCGCAAACCAGCACACCATGGAAATTATATGAAAGGCTTTAACCCACAACATTGGTCAGCTCCGTCGATATTGGTAATAGCTTTCGATATCAGATTTAAGCACTACGCCATAAATCCGTTGAATCATCGGCGCCACATGGCGTTGTACATACAAGGCTTCGGCACTGGTCGCTTCAAACTCGTGCAAGGCTTCTTCCAGAGTGGCCTGATACTGCACCGGCGCAATGTCACGACGGTTTGCGGGGATATTCATCAGATCAATGGATTCCGGTAACTCCTCCTCTTTGTCGGCTGCGATCTCCGCAGAGTCTTCCATAAACCGTGCCAGATCGACGGCGGGCAGAAGGGACGTTGGTCCGTTGCTACCCTCAATCAGCAGCCATTTAGGCTCAGATTTTAGCGCTTTTCTGGCCTCTTCGACCGTCAGATGTCTTTCGACGCGCAGAATACTTTTGTCCATGATCGCGGCCACCGAGACCCGGCGCAATGCCTGAATGACCGGCGAATTCTGATAACTCAGGCCCTGGCTTTTCAACACGGTCAGAAACAGGGATTTTTTCCCGAAGGCCTCGCTGGTGATGAGGTTGGAGGTCGTGATGATAAGCATACCCGGAAGGATGATGTTCGGGTTTCGAGTCAGTTCCATCAGCGCCATTAGCGCAGCCAGGGGTGCTTGCAGCACTGCGCCCATCATGGCGCCCATTCCCAGCATCGCGTAAAAACCAACAGATGAAGCATGGATGGGTATGATCTGTGCGCCAACCAGCCCCATCGCCCCGCCAATCGTAGCGCCCATGAAAAGTGTGGGGCCAATAATACTGCTGGGCATTCCCAGGCCAACCGTGAGGGCGGTAATCACAAGTTTGGCCATGCCCACGCTGAGCAAAAGCCAGAGCCCGAGTTCGCCATTAATGGTTGCATTAACGGTATCGTAGCCAATTCC
>NZ_DRGY01000051.1 GCF_011049865.1 Marinobacter antarcticus
CTGTCACGCTGCTGATCGACCAGGGCCTGCCATTGCTCCAGAGTGCGGTATTTTCTCATGGGAGTAACCTCTTATTGGGAAGTGAGAGGCTAATGTAGGGCGAAATTCAGTGGGGTGGCAGGACGTCTCGGAATGATCGCTTACGCACCAACTGCTGCAACGGAGCGTTCGCTCTCGGTAGTAACGTCATATACGCCGTCATCACCGCCACCGAGGTAGCCTTCAACATAAACATACATGTTATCAGACAGGTTGTGCAGAGCTTGCACGGTAACAGTATTCTTGTCAGGGTTATTGGTCGGGTCGGAGCTGAGCATTTCGTATGACAATGCAAACTGGTTGCGACCCAGTAAGTAAACGCCTTGGGGGCCATACACATCACCCACATCCTTGCGAGTCTGGTACTCGCCGGCCGGCCTCATATTATCAATAGTAATATGGTATTTTTTTATATTATTGAGATCTAAATTTAATAAAGCCTATATGGTTCAGTTAGTTAAATATTTCCCAAGGCGCTGACCTATCTGTTTTTTTAATACAACAACATTTTTGAAAATATTTAATGTTTTATTTTTAGTTCGTTTTGTACAAAAAAACAAAGTCTTAGTTCTTGTTATTTGCGCCTATAGCTTACGAATCGAGATATCGCTGGGATGTTACGTCTGGCCTGGGTGCGTAGGAACGTGTTGTTACTTTTCATCCGTTGAGTGCATGACCACCCGTTGAAAGCATGAAAGTTACCGGCCCGTCGTTGATTAAACTCACCCTCATGTCAGCACCGAAGCACCCTTCCTTTACGTTTCCAGCGCCCATTTCAGTGCGGGCGAAACCAAGGAATTCGGCGTAGATTTTTTTCGCAACCTCCGGACGGCCTGCGCGGGAGAAGCCGGGGCGAGTACCCGAGGAGGTGTCAGCAACAAGCGTAAACTGGGGAACCACAAGAAGAGCACCACCGGTATCAAGTAAACTCCGGTTTAAACGGCCCGTTTCATCGCAGAAGATACGATACGTAAGAATTTTTCGGCACAGTTCCTTTGCCTCATTTTGCCCATCTCCCTGCTCTACGCCAAGCAACACAAGAATGCCTGCGCCTATCCGTGAAATTTCACGGCCATCGACTTCAACACTCGCTTCTGACACCCGCTGGACAAGTCCTTTCATTCAGTATTGTGTTTGCTCTGGCCAAATGAGAATTAAAATCACGCAAGAGTGTATCCATGCGAATAGACTACCGCAACCTTTTCACGCTACAAGATGTTAACCCGCATTCTTCCCCATTTTAGCCATCACTTCATCAACGCCACGGATAAGCGCATCCACAATAGCGGGCTCTGTGGCTGAATGCCCTGCATCACGAATAATACGCAAATCCGCTTCCGGCCACGCCTTGCTGAGCGCGAGGGCATTGTCCAGCGGACACACCATGTCGTAACGTCCATGCACAATAATGCCTGGAATGTCCCGGAGCTTGTGTGCGTCTCTGACAATTTGATTATCCTCGAGAAACGCAGCGTTCATGAAGTAGTGACATTCGATACGCGCCAACGCAATGGCAACATGAGGATGACCGAAGTGCTCAACAACACGGGGGTTCGGGTGTAGAGTTGCGCAGCGCCCCTCCCAGACCGACCAGGCTTTGGCCGCCTGAATTTGTTCCAGTTCGTTTTTGCTGGTCAATTTGCGATAGTAAGCGCTCACCATATCCCCGCGCTCGCCTTCGGGTATCTGCGCCTCGAATTCTTGCCAGTAATCCGGGAATACGCGGCTTGCACCGTCCTGATAGAACCAGGCAATGTCTCTTGGCCGGCACAGGAAAATACCCCGAAGAACAAGACCTAACACTCGCTCGGTGTGCGCCTGGGCATAGACCAGGCTGAGAGTTGAGCCCCAACTTCCGCCAAACAACAACCATCGTTCAATGCCCAGAAACGTGCGCAGGGTTTCCATATCCTGAACCAGCTTGTCTGTGCTGTTTCCCGCAAGCTCCGCCAACGGCGTGGAGCGGCCGGCACCGCGTTGATCCATCAGGATAATCCGGAAACGTTCGGCATCGAAAAAACGGCGATGATAATCCTCACACCCTCCACCCGGGCCGCCGTGAACGAAAAGCACAGGAATTCCGTCAGGATTCCCGCTTTCCTCGACATACAACTCATGGGGCGCTTCAACCGCCAGCCGATGCTTGGCGTAGGGTTTGATGTCCGGGTACAAATTGAGCATGGGGCACTCCGCCGATCAAATGAATTTCAGTTGCAGTGTAGCGGAGTTGCATGGGTGGCGGGCTGGCGTTACGAAAAACAGCAACACAAAAAAGCCGGAGCTGTCGCCAGCACCGGCCTGATTCAAATCACAAACATTACTTCTTACCGGCGCGCTTACGATCGGTCTCGGTAAGGTGCTTTTTGCGCAGACGAATAGACTTGGGCGTAACTTCTACCAGCTCGTCGTCGTCAATAAATTCCAGCGCCTGTTCCAGGGTGAACTTGATCGGCGGCACCAGGGCAATGACCTCATCCTTGCCAGAGGCACGCATGTTGTCGAGTTTCTTGCCTTTAGTAGGGTTAATCACCAGATCGTTGTCACGACTGTGAATACCGCAAAGCTGTCCTTCGTAGACTTCCTGGCCAGGATCGAGGAAGAGCTTACCGCGGCTCTGGAGCGTTTCCAGAGAGTAGGTTAGCGCTGTGCCTTTCGCCATGGAGACCAGAACACCATTCTGACGGCTGGTGACATCGCCTACTTTGATCGGCCCGTAATGGCTGAAGGTCGAGGTAAGGATGCCAGTGCCCGACGTCATGGTCAGGAAGCTGTTACGGAAGCCAATCAGACCGCGTGCCGGAATGGTGTATTCAAGACGCATACGGCCCTTGCCATCCGGAACCATATTCGTCAGGTCACCTTTGCGCAGGCCCATTTGTTCCATTAAAGGGCCCTGATGCTGCTCTTCAATGTCGACAATGACGTTCTCGTAAGGCTCCTGCTTCTCGCCGTCTACTTCCTTGATCACCACTTCCGGGCGGCCAACCGCCAGCTCGAAGTTCTCACGGCGCATATTTTCAATCAGCACCGACAGGTGAAGCTCGCCACGCCCCGAAACCTTGAATTTGTCCATGGTTTCGCCGTCTTCAACTCGCAGGGCCACGTTGTGCAGTAGCTCTTTTTCCAGGCGTTCCTTGATGTTTCGACTGGTAACGAACTTGCCCTCTTTACCACAGAAGGGCGAATCGTTGACCTGAAACGTCATGGATACGGTGGGCTCATCTACCGTCAACGGCGGCAGGGCTTCCACGTTATTCATGTCGCACAGCGTGTCTGAGATATGCAGCTCATCCAGACCGCTGATGCAAATAATGTCGCCAGCCTGGGCTTCATTAACTTCAACCCTGTGCAGACCGGAATGACCCATGATCTTCAGGATGCGGCCCTGGCGCTTCTTACCATCGGCGCCGATCGCCACCACCGGGGTATTGGTTTTAACCTTACCGCGGGCGATACGACCGATTCCGATCACACCCAGAAAGCTGCTGTAGTCCAACTGCGAAATCTGCATCTGAAAAGGGCCGTCCATATCCACAGACGGCGCCGGCACATGATCGACAATCGACTGAAATACAGCGTCCATGTTGTCGCTGAGATCTTCATGCTCCAGGCCGGCAACACCGTTCAGCGCGCTGGCATACACAATGGGGAAATCCAGCTGTTCTTCAGTGGCACCCAGGCTGTCAAACAGATCAAACACCTGCTCTACAACCCAATCAGGGCGCGCGCCCGGCCGGTCAATCTTGTTAACCACAACAATGGGCCGCAATCCGGCTGCGAACGCTTTTTGGGTAACAAATCGAGTCTGTGGCATAGGGCCATCGATGGAGTCGACCACCAGCAGCACACAATCTACCATGCTCATTACCCGCTCTACTTCGCCACCAAAATCCGCGTGGCCCGGGGTATCTACAATGTTGATATCGTAGCCGTTCCATTTCAGCGCGGTGTTTTTGGCGAGGATGGTAATGCCACGTTCTTTTTCCTGATCGTTGGAATCCATGACGCGCTCGCTCTCGAGCTCTTTACGATCCAGCGTGCCGGATAAACGCAGCAGCTTGTCTACAAGCGTGGTTTTACCATGGTCAACGTGTGCAATAATGGCGATATTACGAAGTTTTTCAATCACAAAATTAATCCTGCGGCATGCACTAAATGACCTGAGAAGGTCGTTCGCGGGCAACACCCGCACATGCCATCTCAAATCCGTAAAATGAAATTATCCACCGAAACCGGGCGGCCCGGCGCCTCAATTGCAGCGTTCGGATTTAAAACCCGGGCCACGTGTAGAAAATGAAGCGGCGCGCAGTATATCGAAAACTCTGCACCGTTTATATGAAGAAGAACGCCTATTTCTTAATCAGTTTCGACCGGTGCGTTTCGCGCACTGTATTGGAGCGGTATCACAAGCCTTACGATAACAATGCACCATCATAGTGCAACCCGTTATAACTGTGACATACAAATCATCGGCATGCAGTTGCACAAGCCGCCCAGAGACGCCACATCCCACCGTGAAATGGCGGCCGCAAGACAACCGATCAAAACTGGCAAGCACCTTGCTTTAAAATGATCACCAGGTTTTTCGGACCTCTGTGAAGCCGAAATGTGAAGGTAAGAACCAACAGCTTTTGCTAAGCTGCGCAGACCTGATATACAACCCGGAATTCAGCCTAACGCGAAGTGTCCGGAACACCGATCACGAATACACCCGCGGTGCGGGATTACATACGGAGCATTTACAATGTCCAAGACAGTTGATTTGATCAAAGAACACGAAGTCAAATGGGTCGATATGCGCTTCACCGACACCCGGGGCAAGGAACAGCACGTCACTATTCCCGCGTCTGAAGCCAATGAAGACTTTTTTGCCGAAGGCAAGATGTTTGACGGCTCCTCCATCGCCGGCTGGAAAGGTATCAACGAATCCGACATGATCCTCATGCCGGATGACAGCAGCTCCGTTATCGACCCGTTCACCGAAGAAAGCACGATCAACATCACTTGTGACATCGTTGAGCCCTCCACCATGCAAGGATACGAGCGTGATCCGCGCTCCGTTGCCCGCCGGGCCGAAGAGTATCTGAAATCTACCGGTATCGCGGATGGCGCGCTATTCGGCCCTGAGCCTGAATTTTTCGTCTTCGATTCTGCGAAGTGGAAGTCTGATATGCAGGGCTCCATGTATGAGCTCTACTCGGAAGAAGCAGCCTGGGTTTCCGGTGACGACTTTAATCGCAACAACATCGGTCATCGCCCGGGCGTGAAAGGCGGCTACTTCCCCGTGCCTCCGGTAGACAGCCTCCACGACCTTCGCGGGGCCATGTGTGCTGCTATGGAGTCCATGGGACTGGTGATTGAAGTTCATCACCACGAGGTAGGTACAGCAGGCCAATGTGAAATTGGCGTTGGCCCCAACACGCTGACAAACAAGGCTGACGAAGTACAAATCCTTAAGTATTGCGTGCACAACGTCGCTCACGCCTATGGCAAAACCGCCACCTTTATGCCCAAGCCCGTGGTTGGCGATAACGGCTCTGGCATGCACGTTCACATGAGCCTGAACAAAGACGGTAAAAACCTCTTTGCCGGGGATAGCTACGCCGGCCTGAGCGAGATGGCGTTGTTCTACGTGGGCGGCATCATCAAGCATGCCAAGGCTATCAACGCCTTCACCAATCCGGCCACCAACAGCTACAAGCGCTTGGTGCCAGGCTACGAGGCGCCAGTCATGCTTGCGTATTCTGCCCGCAATCGCTCTGCGTCAATTCGCATTCCGTACGTGACCAGCCCGAAAGCCCGTCGTGTAGAGGTCCGCTTCCCGGACCCGGCTGCCAACCCATACCTGGCGTTCGCGGCACTGATGATGGCCGGCCTGGATGGCATCCAGAACAAGATTCACCCGGGCGATGCCATGGACAAAGACCTGTACGACCTGCCCAAAGAAGAAGCTCTCAGCATCCCGAAGGTTGCTGAAACTCTGCAGGAGGCACTGGATTGCCTGAAGGAAGATCATGAATTCCTGACCCGGGGCGGCGTGTTCACGGAGGATATGATTCAGGGCTACATCGATCTGAAGCGTGGCGAGGTTGAGCGCATCAACATGACCACCCATCCGGTTGAGTTCGAACTGTACTATTCTTGCTAATGATCGCTCCAGCGTTTGCTGCTAGCCCTGTGTCAGGCCGTTAGCAGCCTCTTGTTGGCATTTAAAGCCTCGCTCTTTAAGAGCGAGGCTTTTTTATGGGGCCGCCCTTAACGATATGTAACCAACATCTCCTCCTGCCGCATTGAAAAGGTCCGCCCGGCCATTGATAATCAGAACGAACAATACGGCAGGTTGTGCTTATGAACCCAAGGCTTGGATTGATCGCAGGGCTATTACTTCTGATCGCAGGGCCCGTGGCCGCAGAGGTCTACCGCAATGTGGATGCTCAAGGCAACGTAACCTTCTCCGACGAACCCTCAAAGGGCGCGCAGGAAGTGAAAGTGAAACCGGTGACAACGATCACCCTACCCAAACCGCAAAACGTCAGGGAAACCGACAAACTCCGGGAAGACGTAAAACGGGAAGGCTCGATCTACGAGAGCGTCTCCTTTACTTACCCCGAGGATGATCAGGCATTCAACAGCGGCAGCGGCGACGTTCGCTTTCAGATGAGCAGCAGCCCCGGACTGAAGACAAACCACAAATACGAAGTAACTCTGGACGGTCAACCCGTTGGCCAGAGCTCCTCCGGCTCGATTACCGTCCGCAATGTATTTCGCGGCACGCATGAGGCCGGCGTTTATATTGTAGACACAAACGGCGTTCAGATTAAAACCGGCAAACCCATTCGTTTTACCATTCATCGCCCTTCCATCCAGAACTGACGTCAACTCAGCGCAGCGCAGCGCACCAACATGGTGCGTCCGCCTCAGTTTTGTGCGAATATTTGGCAGCAATGAATAAAGCGCCCAAGATGCGCTATGCCCGTCCTACACAGATAAACCCTGACATAACGCGCCTCCGGCTTATTTTGTCTGTTGCCTAACAGGGCAACCTGCCTGCATTCTGAAACTGGTTCAGTTTTTGCTTACACCTATGACAGTGGTTGAGTCGAATGCAGGAAGTGCTTGGCAAGAAACCACTCCGCTTTTCCGATTAAAGCCAACAGGTAGCTCGCATGGCAAATTCATCAGCCAACGCAAATGCTCACAAGAGCATGCTGGACAACCTCACCACTGCAGTGCTTGTGCTGGAGAGCGACCTGATAATCCGTTACTTGAACCCGGCGGCAGAAAACCTGTTTGAAACCAGCATGACTCGCAGTTCAGGGCTTCATCTCGGCGACATCCTTCTTGATGCCGAAAGCACGTTTCACACCTTCAGGACTGCCGCCGCATCGGGCCGATCTTACACACGTCGGGAGACAGGCTTTCTTCTTGCCAGCGGCTCACAAAGGATCGTGGATTACACGGTTTCGTTGCTTGATCAAAACCCTGCCGCACTGCTGGTAGAAGTACAGCCTCGCGATCGTTTGCTCAGAATAAGCCGTGAAGAAGACCTGATATCCCAGCAGGAAACCACTCGAATTCTTGTGCGCGGCATGGCCCATGAAATAAAAAACCCCCTCGGCGGCATTCGCGGCGCAGCGCAATTACTTGATCGTGAACTGTCCAGTGCAGACCAGCGCGAATATACCCGAGTCATCATTGAAGAGGCCGATCGCTTGCGCAGCCTTGTTGATCGCATGCTGGGCCCGAACAAGGCGCTGAAACTGGCGCCGGTCAATATTCACGAAATTCTTGAACGAGTGCGCACGCTTCTGGAAGCGGAGAGCAAAGGTCGAGTGAAATTTCAGCGGGATTACGACCCCAGCTTGCCCGAGTTTTCGGGGGATAAAGAACAGCTGATTCAAGCCTTCCTGAACATTGCTCGCAATGCAATGGAGGCCGCCTTCGAAAGCGAGACCGAACAGGACGGTGGTAAAAAATCACCCGTCATCACATTACGAACTCGCGCCATACGACAAGCCACCATAGGCCCAAGGCGCCATCGACTTGTGTGCCGGACAGACATCATCGATAACGGCCCGGGAATTGCCCCGGAGCTGCGTCAGAATATTTTTTATCCAATGATCAGTGGTCGTGCCAACGGCACCGGCCTTGGGCTATCCATCACTCAGAGTATCATCAGCCAGCACTGCGGACTGGTTGAATGCGAGAGCGAGCCGGGCCAAACCGACTTCATCATCTTTCTGCCCCTGGAGGCCACCTCATGAGCCAACACATCGCTAACATCTGGGTTGTCGATGACGATCGCAGTATTCGCTGGGTACTCGAGCGCGCCCTGAGCCAGGCGGATATGCGGCCCACCGTTTTCGAAAGTGGTGAACACATCATGAGTCGCCTGGCGCACGAACAGCCCGACGCCATCATCAGCGATATCCGGATGCCCGGGGTGGATGGCATAACGCTGCTGTCACAGATTGTCGAAGCCTATCCAGACGTGCCCGTTATCATCATGACCGCCCATTCAGATCTGGAAAGCGCCGTGACCAGTTATCAGACCGGCGCCTTTGAATATCTACCGAAACCCTTCGATGTGGACGATGCAATTGCTCTCACAAAACGGGCTGTCGCCCACAGCAACGAAAGGCGCGCGGCGTCCAAGCCGCAGGTGGAAACGATTCAGCACAGCACAGAAATCATCGGTGAGGCTCCTGCCATGCAGGAAGTTTTCCGTGCTATCGGTCGACTTTCTCACTCCAGCATCACGGTTCTGATCAACGGCGAAAGCGGAACTGGAAAAGAGCTGGTTGCCCAGGCCCTACACAACCACAGCCCGCGAGCGCGACATCCATTTATAGCCCTCAATATGGCGGCCATTCCCCGGGATCTTATAGAGTCTGAACTCTTCGGCCATGAAAAAGGCGCCTTTACCGGGGCCACGGCGGTGCGTCAGGGTCGGTTTGAGCAAGCCAACAGCGGCACCCTGTTTCTGGATGAAATTGGTGACATGCCAGCCGATACACAAACCCGCCTGCTGCGGGTTCTCGCAGATGGCGAATTCTATCGGGTTGGGGGCACCACGCCCATCAAAGTTGATGTTCGTATTATCGCCGCCACTCACCAGAACCTGGAACGACTTGTAGACGCCGGATCGTTCAGGGAAGACCTTTTTCACCGACTGAACGTTATTCGTGTGCACCTCCCAAAGCTGGCCGAACGCCGCGAGGATATTCCCCGATTGATGAAGCACTTTCTGCAACAGGCTGCCAGAGAAATGACCGTGGAGCCGAAAATTTTACGCCCGGAAGCCGAAAGCTATCTCACAACTCTGCCCTGGCCCGGCAATGTGCGTCAGCTTGAGAACACCTGTCGATGGCTCACGGTCATGGCCAGCGGCAGAGAAGTTCATGTTGATGACCTGCCTCCCGAGTTGCGGCACCAGAGTGAGCCTCATACCATCGGGCTCACCTGGCAGGAGGGGCTCAGGAACTGGGCTGACCAGGAGTTGAAAAGAGGCGAAAAGGCCATCCTGGGGTCAGTCGTGCCCGAATTTGAAAAAATCCTGATTGAGACAGCCCTGAAACATACCGGGGGGCGCCGTCGGGACGCATCGGTTCTTCTGGGCTGGGGGCGAAATACGCTCACCCGCAAAATCAACGAACTGGGCATGGACAGCGTCGAGGAAGAATGACCGAACTTTGACAATTTCTTGATTTTTTTTTGATCCGCTACTGACTCGCACGTCTCTAATCTACACTACCTTCAATGAACCGGATTGCCGGGTGAATTCACCAGCTGCGAATTCCCCGACTATTTCCGATTAACTTCAACTGCAGAGTGCCTACATGCCGTCACTTTCTTCCCCCAAGAATCACTCACTGCCCGAACGCGTGTATCGGTGTTTCAACTGGGCCGGTGCCTACGCACCTTTATTGATGCTGTTTGTCGCCATACTGATCGTCGGCAGCCTGTCACGGGCACTGTTGGTGGCATGGCAGTTCGATCGGGTCGCGGAGACACCCGTATGGCCAGGCATCTTTTTGCAGGGCCTCCGGGTGGATATGATCATTGCCGGCATGGCCGTGGCGCCGTTGCTTTTGTTCTTACCAATTCTGGGACATCGTTTCAGTTGGGCTGCGTGGAAGCGACTGACGAGGTATTGGGCGCTGGTCGTCGTGTTCATATTTATCTTTATGGAGATCGCAACGCCAACGTTCATCACCGAGTACGATACCCGACCTAACCGGTTGTTCTTTGAATATCTGAAATACCCAAAAGAAGTGTTGAGCATGCTTTGGGAGGGTTACCTGCCTACCGTCGTGCTGGGGATCCTCCTTTGCGTATCACTAACCGTTTTGTTCGCCTGGTTAATGCGTCCCTGGTCGCGGGAAACCAATCCGCGCAGCTATCGCAAGTCGCTGCTGGCGTGGCCCATTGTTGTTCTCGCCGTCTTTATGTGCGTTCGCTCCACCACTGGCCATCGCCCCGCTAACCCCGCGATGTTTGCGTTGACGTCCGACGCCATGGTGAACTCCCTGATTATCAACTCTACCTGGTCAGTGACGAGCGCCATCTACAACCTCAAGCACGAGGCAGATGCGAGTGACACCTACGGTCAGATGGACATGTCCGACATACTGGATGAGGTCAAGAAAGCGCCCTGGCTCAGCAACGACACGTTCAACTCCAAAAAATTTCCGACGCAGCATATTCAAACGCCAGTGAAGGCGCGAGAGCACCCACTTAATCTGGTCATCGTGCTGGAAGAAAGCCTGGGCGCGACATTTGTGGAATCCCTCGGAGGCACTCCCGTTACACCTCGGCTGGAAGCCCTGAAGGATTCAGGGTGGTGGTTCGAAAACCTTTATGCAACCGGCACACGGTCTGTGCGAGGTATCGAAGCGGTGGTGTCCGGTTTCTTGCCCTCTCCTGCCCGCAGCGTGGTGAAACTCTCGCTCTCACAAACCGGTTTCTTTACGCTCGCGGGGCTGCTGAAACAACAAGGCTATGACACCGGCTTCAACTACGGTGGAGAGGCCTATTTTGACAATATGCGCAGTTTTTTTACGGGCAATGGCTTTGATTCAATCATAGATGAACTGGACTACGACAACCCCACTTTCACCGGAAGCTGGGGTGTCAGCGACGAAGATCTGTTCGCCAAAGCACATGACGATATCCAGAAGCTGCATGCAGCCGGAAAGCCTTTTTTCCGCCTGGTGTTTTCGTCGTCCAACCATACGCCGTTCGAATATCCGGACGACAGAATAGAACGCTATGACGAAGAGAAAAATACCGTCAACAACGCGGTTAAATACGCAGACCACGCCTTGGGTAATTTCATCGACACCGCACGAAGCAGCGACTACTGGAAAGACACAATCTTCCTGATTGTTGCGGATCATGATGCGCGGGTGTGGGGCGATGAGCTGGTCCCCATCAAGAATTTTCACATACCCGGGCTGATACTCGGAGCCGATATGGATAGCCGGCGCATTAAAACGTTAACAAGTCAGGTTGACCTTGCGCCCACGCTGCTGTCACTGATGGGCATTAGCAGTGAGAACCCCATGGTTGGTCGTGATCTGGTGAGGTTTCCCGACGCACCCGGGCGCGCGATCATGCAGTTCCACGACGACTACGCATGGATGGACGGCGACTACAACGTAACGATCTTGCGCCCCGATAAAAAACCGTTGGCGGGCGTTTATTCGCCGGATACCGGGAGTACCCGATACCTGGAAAGCGCGCCCGACAGTGCCGCCATAAAAAAGGCACTGGCTCATGCTCTCCTCCCGCTGAAGCTGTATCGAGAACGAGCCTATGGGTTATCCGAGTAATACACTCAGATGAGGCTATGGACGTGGATTACGAATTCCGTGCCTTCGTTGCCCGATTGCGCAATCTCCAAGTCCCAGCCCAGGCGCTCGCATACCAGCCGGACAATCAGCAACCCAAAGGTGGTGTTGCTGAATTCTCCGGTGGCCGAAGAAATAGCGTGGGGCACTCCCACAGCGTTCAGGTGTTCCGTGACTGTACTGGGCAGCCCGGCTCCGAAATCTCGCACTGAGATTCCGTTCTCGGTCATTCGAATCTCTACTTCCGCACGCGTGTGGCGAAGCGCATTCTGCAACAGATTGCGCAATAACATCCGCACCAGGGCAGGATGGGTTTTAACTCTTAGCCCCAGACTGTCGTTGTAAGCAATAATCCGGCCTGCGTGATCGGGGTTTCCATGCTCCAGATCATCAATGGTGTTCTGGACGACCTCCTGCAGCACAATGACTCTGGCATTACGCTCTGACGCCTCACTGCGGGCAAGTTCAAGCAGGACTTCCGTGTCGTCCCGCATGGTTTGCATGGCCCGGCGGATACGGCCAAGGGTTTTCTGATCTGCAGGCGACAGGCTTTGACGCTGTTCCAGCACGTTCAAGGCACCACTCACGACGGCCAAAGGTGTACGGAGTTCGTGGCTGGCGAGTTTCACAAACGATTGTTCCCGCTCGATGTGGTGTTCAAGCTCTGACAAAAACCGGTTGAATGCGTTGGCTATATCGCAAAACTCCTGATCGCGGTAGTCTGTGGCAATTTGCGGCATTGACGATCCGGGCACCGTACCCAGTACTTCACGGGTCAGTTTCTTGAAGGGACGTACCAGGTACAAGGAGCCTGTTCGAGCAACAAAATAGCCGATGAGAAGCATCAGGCTGGCCACACCAACCAAAACCATCTGAACCAGAGATTCACGATTCTCCATGATGGTAATATCCTGCGCCAGAAACAGCTTGCCTCGGGGCTCCTGTATCTGCTCACCGTGTATCAGCAGCGTTCTGCCAGCCACCTCAACTTCCCGGGAAAATGGCGTAGCGCGACTGCGATAATATTCCGGTATAGACGTCTCAGTCTCGCTTTCTGGGAGGAAAATCGCTTCCAGCCGACCCGCATGTATCGGTTTAAAGTCTCCTTTTTGAAGTTGCGCAGAGAAAAACTCCGCATCTGCCTTAAGTTCAAGCCCCAAAATGGTGCCCTCGACGTCGTTTACAAACAACTCGACAGTAAACATGGAGATGGCTGTGGTGGCCGCGATCACAAAAAACAGAGTCCGTGTCTGGCGCGTCGTTAACGATGACTTCATGGAGTATCAGCATATCCTTTGGGGGGTACTTCCAAGCTGTACCCCCGACCGTGGATTGTTTTTACCAACCCGCAGCCCAAGCCTGCCTGCAGGGATTTTCGGAGTGTGTAGATATGGGTACGCAGGCTGTTTCCCTCGGTTTCCCCGTGGCGGGCGCCCCACAAAGCTTCACTGAGAGCTTCATGACTGAGAAAACTTGGATACGCTCGCACCAACATTTCAAACAGTCGGGCCGGGGTGCCCGTCAACGCCGTTTTCAATCCACGCAACTCCACTTCCAGTGTACCCGGGTCGAACCGGATATCACCAGCCGATAAAACAGGTCGCTGCGGAGCGTAGCGCCGGTGCAGAGCTTCAATACGCAGTTGTAGCTCACGCAGTTCAAACGGCTTCACAAGGTAATCATCCGCCCCGCAATCAAACCCCTTTTCCTTGTCATTCAGGGCACTGAGTGCGGTCATCAAAATGATAGGGGTCTGGCATTGCAGGTCTTGCCGGATGCGCCGACAAATTTCATAACCGTTGACGCCAGGCAACATCAGATCCAGCACGATAACGTCGTAACTCTGCGTGGCGAGCAAATGCAATGCGGTTAATCCATCAGCAGCGAAGTCCAGCACGTAGCGATCTTCGCCCAGAAATTCGAACAGATTTTCCGCAAGGTCCACTTGATCTTCGACAATCAACAGCCTGAGCGAAGATTGGACCGTATTCTGGCGAAGAACTTGGTTAGATGTCATTCGGGCGAACTCCGTTGGCGTCAGACACCGGTTGCTCATCACGGAGCAATCCTTCAATGACCAACAATTGATACCGATAATCTTCCATCACTTTTTGAGCTGACGCGGATAAATCCGTCACTTGGTCATTCGACCAGCCTCGGGGAACCGCAACATACAAGCGCTGAAATGAGTTGGCCGCCTGCAAGCTGCGCAAATCGCTCTTGGCCACTTCAAGGGCATTTCCGTCTGAATAGAATCGCGCTGAAAATGGCAAGTCATCAAGATAGATCAAGGGGCTGCTGTTGGCGTCTTTGACCCCCTGATAATACCGTATCAGCGGCTTCTCTGTCTTGATTGGCGTCCAACCTATCACCGCCAGGCCCACGAACGCGGTCAATAATACCGGCACCAGCGCTACCAACCCAACCCGCATCCGGGATGACCAGTAAGATTCGCATTCCGAAGCCCAAAGGCCAATCAGAATGGCCGTAAACGGCAGCGAAGGTAATATGTAGGTCCAGAGGGTATTGCCGGCGAGCGTGAAAAATAACATCGGGGCCAACGCGCTCAATAGTAAAAAACGAAAGCCGGGATTAGACAGTGTTTTGCTCACCAAGCCGTTTCGACGCCGCCGAAACCACGTTAGCGCCAGACTCACCAAAGCAACAACCCCCCAGGGGAACGAAGCCCACAACCAGAACATCCAGATCATGCCTTTGGGCCGGTTATGGGCACTGCCGTATAGGTCTCCGGCCCACCCCGGGTCCAGAAACCGGCGGATATGCTCCCCTACAATAAAATAATCCAGAAATCCGGGGGTTTTGAGCTCTGCCAGAATATACCAGGGACAAACCAGCAAAGCCGTCAACAGGGTGCCTCTCCACCAGGGCAGTTTTCGCAGGTTGTTGATGGCTTCACGCCATGACATGAGCAACCACAGCACGATAGGAATGCCGACCAGAACCAAAGCCAATGGCCCCTTGGCCAGCAGCCCGATCACCAGCCCAAGAAAGAAAAGCCATCGCCAACGACCGCCGTCCCCTGTCATCACCAGACAAAAACTGACCAGAGTAAGGGTTGTACCCAGAGCCAAAAAAGAGTCTGTCATGACCGCGCCGGCGCTAATATAAGTGAGGGCCATGGTTGCGAACACCAGGCTACTCCATTGAGCCACCTGAACACTCCAGAGTTGGCGCGCTAATCGCCAGACAAGCCAAACCATGGCAAGCGTTGCCAGCCAGGAAGGAAATCGCAGTGAAAACTCCGACACCCCGAAAATCTTGATGGCGCCAGCCTGGGCCCAGAAAGACAAGGGCGGCTTGCCCCAGAAAGGAACACCGGGCTCAAACCAGGGGGTAATCCAGTCACCGGTTTCGGCCATCAAGCGGGCAATTTCAGCGTAACGAGGCTCGGTGGTATCGGCAAACGGAAAAAACGCCATACCGATGAATCGGCTAACCAGCACTGCAACCAATACCAACAACCAGATGTTAAACCGCTTTGACATGACGGGCCTCCGTCGTTTTGCGGGTAGCCTGCTGGCGCGCACCGTCTTGGCTTTCGATCACTTCGTCTGTCAGATACACAGGCCGCTGCTTCGATTCAATATAGGTTTTGCCGACGTACTCGCCTACGATGCCAATACTCATTAACTGAATGCCACCGAGAAAGCTGATGATAGCCACAAGTGAAGGATAGCCGCTGGTGGCGTCGCCCAGCATGAGTGCTTTGACCACAATCCACAGACCAAAAATCGCGCCCATACTGGCGGCAATCAGCCCGATCATCGTCGCCCATCGCAAGGGCGACACGGAAAATGACGTGAGCCCCTCCAAAGCCAGACCTACCAGCGCCGGGTAATCCCATTTCGTCTCCCCCGCCACACGACACTCACGATCGTACTGGATTACCTGAGTTGGCATACCGATCCAGGCAAACAGGCCTTTCATGTAGCGATTGCGCTCCTGGAGCGCCAGCAGGGCATCAACGGCCTTGCGACTCATCAGCCGGAAATCGCCGGTGTCCACCGGAATGTTCGTGCGACTGGTTCGATTCAGAAGCCGGTAAAAGAGATGCGCACTCCAGCGTTTAAAGGCGGTTTCGCCAGCCCGTGAGCGGCGCTGCATAAGCACCACATCGACACCGGACTGCCAGCACTCGACCATTGCCGGAATCTGTTCAGGCGGATCTTGCAGGTCGGCATCCAGCACGATAATCGCATCGCCTTTGGCATGCTCTAACCCTGCGGTCATTGCCGCTTCTTTGCCAAAATTTCGGCTCAATTTAACAAGGCGCACGCCGGGCGTTCGGGCGATCACGTCCCGAATGTACTGGGTACTGCCATCACTACTGCCATCATCAACCAGAACGACTTCCCAGTACAGGTCCAGCTTGGCAAGCACAGGCAGAACCCGGTCGAAGAAAAGAGGCAACATCGGGCGTTCGTTGAATAGCGGCACTACCAGTGATAGCAGCGGCTTATCAAACGGACCGTCAAACGACACTATGGGTTTTTCAAAGCGATTGTTCATGGAACACCAGCCTCTGGTAGACGAGATAGTTCAGAGCAGCGACAAGCCCTGTCGTCACGATTTGTGACAGCGTGACAGAAAGTGCCAGGACGCTATTAAGGAGGAAGAAAAAGACGAGATTACAGAGCCAGGCAAAGAGACAAGACCCGATATAACGCCAAAGCGTGAACCTGTGAGGGCCGGCATTGCGAAATGCCAAGCGCCGCTGGAGGCCGTAATTCAGGGCGGCTCCGGACACACTTCCGCTTGCGGTCGCCAGTATTGGCTCAACTCCGGCACCGATTAACACCGCCATCACAAGCCAATGGAACAATGTGGCAAGGCCGCCGGCAGCCATAAATCCTTGCAGTTGGCGTGGTAAGAATTTGTTCATGATGAAAAACCACCTTAACGACTGACAAAGTCGGCCTGACATTTACTGGGCACGATAGCCCACCCCATGTCACGGCTTTGTGGAGGTTTCATCAGGAATTTGTCAAAACTTGAGGCATTGCCTGAAAAGACAGCCTGAGATTCAACAAATAGCGCTGGCTATTGCGACGAAAATTGCTGGGAACTACTAACGCTTTATTGTCATTTTCAATAGTACGCGGTGAAGGACAATAGATGTGCGATCTGACACGAACGCGAAATCAACTGTATATTTTATAAGTTAAAATTTACCTTAATTACTTATAATTATAAAAATTATTGTGTTTATTTTATTCGATATTTCAGTGTCAGTTAATGATCGGTACAGACGAAGGCAATGCCCATTATCGCGCTTTGAAAGAGACGCAAAAAAATACCGCAAGTTGACTCCTGCGACTAATTAAACTCGCAAAAACTCAAGGGCCGCTGGCACGAATATTTCGTGATGGTGACTTCTCAAATGATATGTAGTACAACATACAAACCTGAAACCAAAATGAATCATGATGCATAATTTTGATAATTCAGAATGAGGAGCCTGATATGAAAAAATCATATCGAAATAATTCCAAACCGTCCTGATACAAGGAACGCCCCGAAACCAAATCGAGGCCACGGTAAGGGAAAAGCCAGACC
>NZ_DRGY01000052.1 GCF_011049865.1 Marinobacter antarcticus
GAGTAGCCCTGATCAAGCACCAAACAGGCCGCTTCCTGTTTGAACTCTGGCGTGAAAGAACGTCGTTTCCTGGTCATCAGACACCTCGCTTATGGTGGCGATATTACCACCTAAGTTGGTGTCCGGAATCATTGAACCACTACACCCTGAACCGTTGGGGATTGACTACAGCGAGAGTGACATTATGAGCAATCGTGTTTCCCAGGGTTTGATATCCGAGAATACGCTTCCGGAGTAGTGCCAGGGTGGGTAACAGTGACAATTTGTTGATCGCCGAGTAAGTCACGGACTCGCTGTGCACCTTGTTGCTCGTAGTTATCTCCCGTAATCAGAACCGGTGGCTCAACCGCGAATTCCGATATCCCCCTGAATACATATTTAGATGCACCTGGAGTAAAATCGGTAATCAATTTTTCGTAAATGGTGGATCTAAACTCTATCAGGATCTACCGAGGTCTATGGCAGATACTGAAAATATCAGAGGCCCCAGCCCCTAGATGCTTCATGAGTCATATCACGCTGGACCTGTTTTTCCTGCAGCCACTCATGGACTTCAGAATCAATCCAACCAACAGATCTACCTCCAAGGCAAATCGGCCTGGGAAATGTGCCGGCATTAATGTATTTGTACAGTGTGGACCTGGCCAGCCCGGTTTTATCTTGTACCTCCGCCAATCTGAGCACTTTCATATCTCTTCCTCCTTCATTGCTCAGACTATTTGTCGGGGAGCTCTAACAGTCATACCTGGCCTTGGTTCAGCGTCCACATCAAGCCTGTTTTCTAGAAGGTGACTCAGGGGCCAGTATCTCCGTGGGCCCAGTGAGTGCTCTGGTATAAACGAGGCCGCCCACGCCGTGGTTCATCGTGACGTTCCGGTTTTTGGCTCGTCTGAAAGGTCCTGCCTTTGACCAACATGGCGGCGTATTCATCGATCTTGGTCAGATACTTAGCTAACTTGAATAGCCCTCGCTTCTTTTCAAAATCGTGGTAGTCGATTCGCCCCATGGCGTTGTAATGATAGTGGTGTTCGGCATCGAGGTTGCAGTTCCAGTAAAGGCCTTGGCCACCTGTGATGGCTGTCGCCCACATTTCACCAATGAGACGAGCGTGGGTAACGTCCTCCTGGCACTGATGACCGTCGAAGAAGAAGATGAAGTGGTAATGAAAGCCTTTTTTGGGTTGCCATTCCAGTTTCCATGCGTAGCCCAACAGATGGTTGAACAGGGAGTGGGTGTTAAAGGCGAGACAAAGTTGCTCTCTGTGATAACGAGCCGTCTGGTAATCGATGTAGGGGCTTTCGAACTCGCTATAGCCCAGGTCTACCCGAATAACCATCAGGCGACTGTGGCAATCAAAGAGGGCATCCATCACCTCACACAGGCGCTGGTAATTGTTGAGGCTATTACGCCGGTTACGATGACACTCGTAGGTAAAGTCCGGCCCCTTTAGGGTTTGATACCAGGCTTCCAGTCGTTGATTGAGATCCATGACTAGCTGCTCTGCAGTCTGACGGCTCAGCGATGGTGGTTGATGAAATCCTGCCTCGCGCAGGTATGCACACTGGTCAAAGGCCCACAGGAAGCGTGTAGCGAAGGGACTTGGTCGATAGAGCTGACCAATTTCCGTCTCATGAAACATGGTTACTAGAACTGTGAAGAGCGTGGTCAAGGTTCCCAGAACTGGGTCTGGGGCCAACACAACCGTCTCGGTACCGAAGGCTTCTGGCTTAATCAGTCGCTGGTAATCAAGAACCGGCTTTGCATCAGCCAAGGTTTTCAATTGTTGGTCGACCCAAATCAGGTCGTTGCGCCAGTGGTAATCTGAGGGCATCGTAATTGGCTGACCCAGCGAATTGGTAACGATTTCACCGCCGTGCAATCTGCCCAACCAGTCCAGCATCTCTTCGTCAGTCGGGGTGTCGTGGTAAGCGTAAGAGTCCATTGTACGTCTCCAGGTTAGATTGGCTGAGCGTCATGCTCATACCATTACCTGGCATGTAATAAATTACTCTACCGTCAGTATTGCCTTACTGAACTGTCGGGGGTGATTCTTTTGGGAATCACCCCTCATCACCGCTTCCGATTGATCGTAGCTTTGTATTGGGCTTTCACTACGTGAGCCCATTGTCTTCTCCGCCTCACTCTTATGTGTCGTTACATGTCTATTTGGTAGCCACCACTAACAAATAACATAGAAACCGAAATTCGATCGGGACCGCGAGGCGGTAATCTTCAGCACATGGCGTTCGTGACCTCGAGAAAAAGCAGAGATACGGGGGAGCGGCAGCTGTAAGAGTTAGTGTTGGTAGCGGTTCAGAGTTGCGGCGCCGTGTGGATTAAAAGCCCCTGCCGGGACTGCATTAGCATTCAGCAACACCTGCATCGCAGAGGTTTCCACTGGGCGCTAGTGTCCATAAGGTCCTGTATCCGAAGCTGGACGATATCCCAGTAAGCCAAGCGTTGCTCCTACGGTATCCATAAAATTCGAACGATGGTTTTTGCTAACAAGGTCGGTGGCCGCGCTCAGCACTGAGGACCAATAGGTCACCTGAGTATGCGGCGCATTATCTTCCTCCACGAGTTCTTTTGATCTCCGGTGAAGTCTCGACAATCCGCTTTGCCCCTCAAGCAGAAAAGTTAGTACAACTCTGAAACGTGCCTCCTCTTCAAGAGATTCACGGAACATCAACGGCGCCCGGTGGCTCACCGTGTTCCATGCGTCGTCTGCGGGTACATTCTGATTCAGGAGTGATTCAAAAAACTTAGGGTCGCGCTGTTTTTGCACAAGTAACCAAAGAATCGCCCTTGAAAGCATTGGTGCAAGATTTGTGTTTGCAGAGTAAACCGCTCCTGCTTCCAGCAAAAGTCGTTCAATTTCGCGTAGTGAAAGTTCGTACGATATGGCTAGCCGTGCAATGAAATCTGTTGAAAATGAATTCCTGGCAGTATTTGCAAGTCCTCTGCCTTCGAATAGGTCAGCCATGCCGAGCCTCGTGATCGTGTTATGGCAAAAAGCATGGAGATCAGGCTCAGGAAGCTTCAGTTGCAGATGAAAGAACTTGTTGAGATACCGGTGTCCGTCATAACCCTGGCCGTAGTGACCTTTGATAGTTTCTCCGAGTTGATCAATATCAACCCCGATCACGAAAACAACACCGTCAGCATTGAAGAAATGCTTGATTGATTCCAGGAGCTCAACGGCGTAATTGGGGCGACAGCGATCTAGCTCATCCACGATTATGACCAGCGGGAAGCCATTCTTCTGTTCCTCAAGTTTTTTGGCGTAGTTTCGAAGTGAGTCCCTGAAACCAGCAGCCGAAAGCTTGGCGTTTTCATGGTCAGCCAATTTTTTTTCGACTAGCTTTTCCGAGAGTTCATCGACCCCGTTGATGTCCACCAAACCGCTAGTCAGCACCTTAACTGCGAGAGGTGCTATGTGTTGAAGCAAATCGCCACCTTTTTTCTTGATCTTCTCAATAGAGTGAGACCCGTCATCGTCTTCGGTCAGCTGCCCACTCAATTCCTGGATCAAAGCAACGAGCGCATCGTGGGTGTAATCGACTTCCCAAGCGCTGAATTTGACGACCTTTGCGCCCTGTAATCGTAGCGATACCGTCCACATATCGAGAAAACTGGTCTTTCCGGTTCCCCAAGGAGCGGTGAGCGAAATAACGGCGGGCCCCTCAGCTTGTTTAACGAGATTCGTAAGCCGTTCCCCAGTCTCCTTTAGTTTGAAGGCGCTAGCGGCCCATGGATCGTCGTCGCGGATCTCCATTTTTTGTGGCTCGAATCTCATCAGTCCTTGTGCTCCGTTGTGGCGGAATTTCGAATATCTTGCGCTTTGCTTAGCGCAAACGGTCAAATATCAAACTTGTAGGCCTTCTGTCCGTTCTATCACTTCTCCGGATCGGCTGGTAGACTTTCCCGTTGATCACTTTTATGGTTTCAGTTAAATCAGCACCTTACGGGATTTTTGAAGGCCTTTTACCAATGAACGCAGTAGAAATCGAAGAAGCAATATCCGATCTCGCTCTGGAGGCGTTCGACCAGGACGAATTCCCCTTTGCCTTCCTGCGCGCCTTTGGCAACAAAGAAACCACCATTAAACGGCTCAGGGCCGGTACTACGAATAAGTCCGACCTCGGTGGCGTACTGCAGACCAACAACATCCACATTGCGGTTGCGGAAGCCGGGCAGGTTACTCAGACGTTGAGTAAGTTAAGGCAAAGCCCCGCTACGACCAGATCTAAAGCCCGTTTCGTTCTCTCTACGGATGGCTCTGATTTCGAAGCGGAAGATCTCGAAACGGGCGAGACGGTTGCTTGCGACTTCCAAAAGTTTCCAGACCACTTTGGCTTTTTTTTACCGCTGGCAGGCATCTCCACAGTCAAACAGGTTCGTGACAGCTCCTTTGACATAAGGGCCACCAGTCGTCTGAACCGTCTTTACGTCGAGCTGCTGAAAGACAACCCGGACTGGGGAGGAAGTGAGCAGCGCCATGAGATGAACCACTTCATGGCAAGATTAATTTTTTGTTTTTTTGCCGAAGACACGGATATTTTTGCTGGTGAAAGCCTGTTCACCGATACCGTGGAGCAGATGAGTGCCCGGGATTCGTCCAACACCCACGAAGTGATCAGTGAGATCTTTCGGGCAATGAACACCCGGGCTGGTGATCGCCAGGCTGAGAACCTGCGTGGGTGGACCAAGGACTTCCCTTATGTGAATGGCGGCTTGTTCTCCGGCAGCATCCAGGTGCCGAAATTCAGCAAAATCGCCCGCTCATACCTACTGCACATTGGCAACCTCGACTGGACACAGATTAACCCGGACATTTTTGGTTCGATGATCCAGGCTGTGGCTGATGATGAGGAGCGCGGTTCCCTGGGCATGCATTACACCAGTGTGCCGAACATCTTGAAGGTGCTAAACCCTCTGTTCTTGGATGACCTCCGGGAAAAGCTGGAAGACGCCGGTGATAATTCCCGTAAGCTGCTAAATCTCAGGAATCGCTTGGCCAAGATACGGGTGTTCGATCCGGCCTGTGGTTCCGGCAATTTCCTCGTGATCGCTTATAAGCAGATGCGGGAAATTGAGAATGCAATTAATGAGCGGCGGGGTGAGCCGGGACGCAGAAGCGATATTCCGCTAACAAATTTTAGGGGTATTGAGCTGCGGGATTTTTCGGCGGAGATTGCTCGGCTCGCACTCATTATCGCGGAGTACCAGTGTGACGTTAGTTACCGCGGCCAGAAAGAGGCTTTGAAGGAATTTTTGCCGCTCGATGCTGAAAATTGGATTACCTGCGGTAACGCATTACGACTAGATTGGCTCAGCATCTGTCCGCCGACGGGCAGCGCTGTGAAACTGCATGCCGATGATTTGTTTGGATCACCTCTGGAACAGTCAGAAATCGAATTCGAGAATGCCGGGGGAGAAACTTATATTTGCGGCAATCCACCTTATCTAGGCTCAACTTGGCAATCCGCTGAGCAGAAAGACGATCTGAGAGTGATTTTCGAGGGGCGAACTAAAACATGGAAATCTCTGGATTATGTTGCTGGATGGTTCATGAAGGCGGCAGAGTTTGGTCGACACTCTGAGGCATCCTCAGCGTTCGTAGCCACCAATTCCATATGCCAGGGACAGCAGGTGTCGTTTTTTTGGCCGTTGGTATTTGAAACAGGTAACACCATCGGGTTCGCTCACTCCTCCTTTAAGTGGGCGAATCTTGCCAGTCACAATGCTGGTGTAACGGTTGTCATAGTTGGGATATCGAGACAGCCGGGTAAGCGAAGGCGTTTGTTCTCATCATCGGGTGACAACGCGGGAACTGTTGTAAAAGGGGTCGATCAGATTAATGCCTATCTCGTAGCGGCTCCTAATGTGATCGTTAGTAAGTCTATGAGGCCGCTTACAGGTGTATCGGTCATGGATTTCGGGAATAAAGCTGACGATGGTGGTCACCTTACACTCACCTCTGGTCAACTGCAGGACATGCAGTTGAGTGATGATGCTCAAAAGCGGTTTATTAAGCGCTTTTATGGCTCCAAGGAATTTATTAATGGTCAAGCTCGGTACTGTATCTGGATCAAGCCAGATGACTTAGAAGAAGCGTTGAAGGAGCCAGCCATTGCAAGGCAAATTGAATTAGTGAGGACAGCCCGTCAAAAAAGTAAGGATGCTTATGCCCGTAGCCTTGCCAGTAGGCCTTATCAGTTTAAAAGCCCACGTATTGCCGATACTCATGTAATCGTCACTCCTCGTGTTAGCTCCGAGAACCGCCCATATCTGCCGGTTGGTGCTATGTCGAATGATTCTGTCATTGGGGATCGTAACTTTGCACTTTATGACGCGCCGCTTTGGAATATGGCGGTGATAGCGTCCAAGATTCATTTAGTTTGGATCGCTAGTGTTTGTGTGCGAATGCGAACTGACTTTTCATACTCAAATACGCTGGGCTGGAACACCTTCCCGATTCCGAAACTTACGGAGAAGAATAAAGCTGATTTATGTCGTTGTGCCGAGAATATTCTATTGGCCCGGGAAGCACATTTTCCTGCCACCATCGCTGACCTGTACGATTCAGAAAAGATGCCTGCAAACCTTCGTGAAGCTCACGATCAGAATGATGAGGTAATTGAACGCATTTATATCGGTAGGCGCTTCAAAAACGATACGGAGCGCTTGGAAAAACTATTTGAGCTTTACACAAAAATGATGACGTCGGATAAAACAGTGGCGGGTTAACAGGAAACGGCATAATGCAGAGTAAAGCCATAAGTAACTCATCTGAAATTCTAGAACATGACGTGTCAAGATGGGTGGCAGATAGTGCCAGTAAACTGGAAGCTAGTCGCGCCAAATTTTGCTCAGTTAATTCTTTAAGATTTTTGCGGTGGGCTAGCGAAATTTTTGAGACTTCACCAATCGTCGCATCGTTTTGCGCCTTAAATGCTACTGAAGAGGCCGTTGCTGCTTTTATCGCAGCAGCTAAGAAGCATGGCCATAAGAAATTGGCGAAGCAAGTAAATCTGCACGATCACCAAAGCAAAGCACTGGTTTCAGTGTTTGCGCAGCGCTGTAGCCGAGCAGCGAAGCAGGGGCGACTTGCGATCGCGGTAAGTCAAAATAGGGATATGTTGGCTTTTCGCTTGCCAGACGATAGCGGCTATCGTTATGGCCCTTTACACCTGAGTTCGTTCCGCATTTATCCGAATATTCAAACAGCCGGTGATGGACTTATTGAATTAGGTGATATGCCTCCAGTCGAAGACTTGCAGGCTGAGGTGCGGAGAGTAGCCGAGGCGCGCAATCAGCTTTTATATGCTACCAATACCGGCGTTCAAACTGGGTTTAAGAGCCCCCAGACCAGTCTTGTTCGCGAGACTCAACTGTCTCTCGGGCTCATATGGGCAACGGTGGATATGTATATGAACCCAGATCAGGATAGGCCGTTTATTAATGCGGTACTCGAAGGGATGACCTCATTGAGCACGAAGTGTAAAGCCCAGAAATGATGGTCAAGGACGATAGCGCAATGGAAACCATGGCATGAGCGAACTGATTCTCTATACCTCTGACGATGGCCAAACCCAGCTCCACCTGCGTGCTGAGAGCGGCAGCGTCTGGCTCACCCAGTTGGAAACTGCAGAGCTCTTCCACACCACGAAGCAGAACGTGTCTCTCCACGCCAGGAACATCTTTGAGGACGGCGAGCTAACACCTGAGGCAACTGTCAAGGAATCCTTGACAGTTCGAACCGAGGGCAACCGCCAGGTTCAGCGCAAGATAATCCAATACAACCTGGACCTGATTCTTGCCATCGGTTACCGCGTCCGCTCCCCCCGTGGCGTCCAGTTTCGCCAGTGGGCCAGCGCCCATCTCAAAGAATTCCTGCTCAAAGGCTTCGTAATGGACGACGAGCGCCTGAAGAACCCAGGCGGTTGGGATTACTTCGATGAATTGCTGGAACGCATCCGAGAGATCCGGTCATCGGAGAAGCGGTTCTATCAGAAGGTGCGTGACCTGTTCGCTCTCAGCTCGGATTACCGGGCCAGGGAGCGGGAAACCTCTATTTTTTTTGCCGAGGTTCAGAACAAGCTGATCTATGCCGTTACCGGCTATGCCGCCGCAGAGTTGGTACTGAAGCGCTCAGACCCGGATCAGGCTAATATGGCCTTAACCAGTTGGAAGGGCTCCCGGGTACGAAAGCAGGATGTGATCGTTGCCAAGAACTACCTGGCCGCCGATGAAATGGACAGCCTCAATCGCTTGGTGGTGATCTTCCTGGAGCAGGCCGAATTGCGGGTAAAACAGCAGAAAGATCTTACACTGGAGTTCTGGCGCAACAACATGGATCGCATGCTGGCGTTCAACGATCAGCCGATTCTGGAAGGAGCTGGTTTTGTCAGCCGCGAGAACATGGAAAAGGTCGCGCACCAGCGCTATGACGAATTTGACCGGCAGCGCCGAGCCACAGAGGCCAGGTTGGCTGACGAGGAAGACCTCAAAGAGCTTGAGCAGCTTGAGGACCAAGTGAAAAGCCAGGCCCGCACTTCAGATAAAAACCCAGGCAGGGATTAAAACAGGAAGTATCCATGACCAAAACCGTTCCGTCCGTTTCAGTCTCCTATGCCCGCAATGGCAGCTCGACCAAGTCCAACGAGCTGGGAATGCGGCCGATGCAGGAGCGTGCCTTTGAGCGGCGGGGAGAGCAGTATCTGTTGATCAAATCGCCTCCGGCTTCGGGTAAAAGCCGGGCGTTGATGTTCATTGCCCTGGATAAATTATACAACCAGGGTCTAAAGCAGGCGATTATTGTTGTGCCAGAGAAGTCTATCGGCGCCAGCTTTGTTGATGAGCCCCTCAGCGATTTTGGCTTCTGGGCGGATTGGCATGTAGAGCCCAAATGGAATCTTTGCAACGCGCCAGGCACTGACAACGGTGGCAAGGTGAAGTCGGTTGGTGCCTTCCTCGCAAGCGAAGACAGGGTCCTGGTGTGTACCCATGCGACTTTCCGCTTTGCCGTTGAACAGTTCGGTACAGAAGCCTTTGATGATCGCCTGATTGCAGTGGATGAGTTCCACCACGTTTCCGCCAATCCAGATAACCGGCTTGGCTCGCATCTCGGCGATTTTATAGCTCGGGACAAAGTGCATATCGTGGCCATGACCGGCTCTTACTTCCGGGGCGATGCGGAGGCCGTATTGGCACCCACGGAAGAGGCTCGGTTTGATACGGTCACTTACACCTATTATGAGCAGCTGAACGGCTACGAGTATCTGAAACAGCTTGATATCGGCTACTTTTTCTATTCTGGTTCTTACGCAGATAGCATTCTGGAAGTGCTGAACCCAAACGAGAAGACCATCATTCACATTCCCAACGTGAATTCCCGGGAGAGCACGAAAGACAAGATCCGGGAGGTGGAGCACATCATTGAGGAGCTTGGCGACTGGCAGGGTACTGATCCGAAAACTGGTTTCCAGCTGGTGAAAACCTCATCCGGTAAACTGCTGCGCATTGCCGATCTGGTGGACGACGATGCGTCGAAGAGAGATCGGGTGTCTGCAGCCCTGAAAGATTCCACGCAAAAGAATAACCGTGACCATGTAGACATCATTATTGCCTTGGGCATGGCAAAAGAGGGCTTCGACTGGATTTGGTGTGAGCACGCGCTGACAGTTGGCTACCGTTCGAGCCTGACGGAGATCGTTCAAATCATCGGCCGTTCCACCCGGGACGCACCGGGCAAAACCCGCGCACGTTTTACCAACCTTATTGCAGAGCCAGATGCTTCTGAGCAGGCAGTAACAGAGGCTGTGAACGATACTCTGAAAGCTATTGCTGCCAGCTTGCTGATGGAGCAGGTGCTGGCTCCTCGCTTTGAGTTCAAGCCCAAAGCAACGGCCACCGGCCCGGCAGAGGGTTATGACTACGGTGAGGATGGGTACGACCCCAAAAAGTGCAATGTCGGGATCAACGAAGAGTCTGGCCAGTTCCAGATCGAGATAAAGGGCCTGGCTGAACCAAAGAGTGAAGAGGCGTCCCGCATTTGCACGGAAGACTTGAACGAGGTGATTGCCAGTTTTGTGCAGGATAAGCCCACGATTGAACGAGGCTTGTTTGATGAAGAGATGATTCCCGAAGAGCTGACCCAGCTCAGCATGGGGAAGATCATCAAAGACCGTTATCCGGAACTGGATGCCGAAGACCAGGAAGCGGTTCGTCAGCACGCTATTGCCGCGTTGAACATGACCCAGCAAGCCAAGCAGGCGTTGCTCGAGACAGTCAGTGGCGAGGGAGGCGAGGGTGCCGGTGAAGAATCGGCCATTAAGCCCAACACCGCATTGATTGCGGGTGTGCGGAAGTTTGCCATGGACGTTACGGAACTGGATATCGACTTGATCGACCGGATTAACCCGTTCAGCGAGGCCTATGCCATTTTGGCCAAGACCATGAGCGAGGAAAGCCTAAAGAACATTGCCGCGATCATTTCAGCTAAACGCACCACGTTGTTACCGGAAGAGGCCAGGGAGCTGGCGATTCGTGCCGTTAAGTTCAAACGGGAGCGGGGTCGGTCGCCCTCTAACACCTCACAGGATGCCTGGGAACGGCGAATGGCAGAGGGTGCTGCTGCCTTCATGAGATACCGGGGAGAGGGCCGTTACGATGAATCTTGATGAGCTGAGTGCAGAACTACAGGATTTTGCCCAGCCAAAGAAAGAAAAGCAGCTGACTGCGCGGGCAGAACGCATTATTGCGGGCTTTGAAGAGATTCAGCGGTTTGTTGAAGAGCATGGGCGCACTCCACAGCATGGGGAAGACAGGGATATTTTCGAGCGCCTTTACGCCGTGCGCTTGGACCGAATTCGGACCCTGGAGGAATGCCGGGACCTCCTGACGGATCTTGATCACCAGGGGCTATTGGACGGCAAGGCCGTTGCTCAAAATGAATTGCCGGAAGAGATGGATGATGAGGAACTGCTGTCCGAACTTGAAGACATGGCGCCGGGTGGTGAGCTGACTGAGTTGCGCCACGTTCGTTCGACGGCCGAAAAACGGGCAGTAGAAGATATTGCCAATCGCACTCTGTGTGAAGACTTCGATCAGTTCAGACCCCTGTTCAAGGAAGTGGAAGCCGAACTTAAAGCGGGAATTCGCGAGACCCGGCGCTTTGGTCAGGACACCAGTATTGAGCAAGGTAACTTCTTTATTCTGAACGGCCAGATGGTTTACGTCGCTGAAATAGGAGAGATGTTCAAAGCCCCCAACGGCGAGAGAGACGCCAGGCTGCGTGTGATCTACTCCAACGAAACAGAAAGCGACATCCTGCTTCGCTCCCTTCAGCGCGCACTCTATAAAGACGAAACTGGTCGCCGTATTACCGAGCACGATGCCGGGCCACTGTTCCGGGATACCTGGGATGAGGACGATGTAGAAAGCGGCACCATCTACGTGCTCCGGAGCAAGTCACAGAACCCGTTTGTAGCCGAGCACCGGGAACTGATACACAAGATTGGAGTGACCGGAGGCAAGCTGGAAACTCGCATCGCCAATGCCGAGCATGATGCTACCTACCTGTTGGCTGAAGTGGAAATTGTGGCTACATACAAACTGGCTGGGATTAACCGAACCAAATTGGAAGCGCTGCTTCATCGCGTATTTGCGCCTGCCCAGTTGGACCTGGAGATCAAAGATCGGTTTGGTCATCCAGTGAGGCCTAGAGAGTGGTTCCTAGTGCCGATTTCGGTTATTGATGAGGCGGTTGACCGGATTCGGGATGGGTCTATTACCCAAGTAGTTTATAACCCCGAGACTGTGAGGCTTGTTTGGGAGGGTTTTTGATCAGCGGCCGCTGGCTGTGATTCGCTTTTATTTCGAGGTGAGTAGTTATCTATTTTTTAGTTACCGAAAGGGTTCGATGAAATGGACATAGAAACAAGCAGTGCTATAAAACTATTCTTTCCGAACCCATCTTTGCAGCTGGTTTATTTTGAAGCGATTCACAACTCGCTAGATGCAAACGCAACGGAAATAGATATAGATATTGATATATCTTCGTTTGAAAAGGTCGATACCTTAAAGCTAGCGATAGCTGATAATGGCGATGGCTTTAATGATGAGAACTTTGATCGATTCAAAACCTTGCTTAGACCAAGAGATTATTTGCACAAGGGAATTGGTCGCCTCATTTTTCTGAACTACTTCAAAAAGATTTCTGTACTAAGTGAATGGGATAATGCTCGGCGTTCATTTGTTTTTAAAGAGAATTTCTCTGGTGAAGCGAATTTTGAGGAATTGAAATCGGCAACGGACAGGAAAACCATTCTTGTATTTACAGAGTTCTCCAATGAGCGTGTTAAGTCTTATGATAACTTGAAGCCTGACTCGCTTAAGGAACAGGTAATCGATCAGTTTCTACCAAAGTTCCAAGATCTAAGATCTCAGGGTGTACCGTTTAAAATAAAGATCACACTTAATACTGATGAAGAAAATGTAAAAAAGGGGTTTCTTTCATCCCAATCTATAATAACTGAAAATGATCTACCACGGTTTTCTACTATCATAATAGAAGATGAAGCGTTTGATGCTTTTTCAACAATAAAGATGCATTATCACATTGAAAGGTCTCAAGGTAAGGGACGTCATTTTACTGCATTTGATATTGATGGCCGTACTGTCGAGATAAAGCTATTATCACCTGGGGCTGTACCGGCAGGATACGATTGTATTTTTATTTTTGAGTCTGAACTTTTCCATACAAACTCAGATTCTTCTCGCCAAAAACTTGTGCTTCCAGATGGTGTTCATGAGGTTTCTTTAAATCGATTGCTTACGAGGGAAGTAGGTAAAATTTTAGCAGAGAAAATACCACAGATAAACGAAAATAATAGGAAAGTTAAGGACGGATTTGAGAAAAAATTTCCTCACCTTCTTGGGTATTTTGAGGAAGAAACTGCAGGGTTGATAGATAGAGATGATGCTTTGCAGATTGCGCAGCAAAAGTTCTTTCGCATTCAAAAGGAGATCCTGCAATGTGAAGAACTGACTGACCGGGAATATGAAAAGTCGCTTGAGCTATCATCCAGAACGCTAACAGAATATATCTTGTATCGAGAAAAGATAATAAGAAGAATGAGGAAAATGACTAAAGATAATAGCGAATCGGAGATTCATAACCTTATAGTTCCTAGATATAGGAAGTTCTCGCAGGAATCAATGGTTGAAAATGTTTATCAAAATAACGCTTGGCTTCTGGACGATAAGTTCATGAATTTTCGAACGGTCTTAAGTGAAGGGCGAATGGACGAAGTTATTAAGCATATCCGACTAGATGAAGAGGTTTCTGGTGAGGACGGGAGGCCTGATATTGCAATGATTTTTTCCGCCGATCCGAATGCAGAGCGACCAGTTGATGTCGTTATGATTGAGATTAAAAGGAAGACCGATGACGAAAAGGAAAATCAATACTCGGTCAATCAATTAATGGATCGAGCGGCGAAGCTCGTTGAGTTTTGTCCAAATATTCAAAGGATGTGGTATTACGCGGTTATACAAATAAGTGATCAAATGTCATCGAGACTGAGACAGCTGAACTGGACTCCTCTTTACTCCACGGGGAAAACATTCTACCAGGAGTTCAAAGCCTTTAAGAAAGATGGCACAGTAGTTCCTGCCCCTACTTTCGTAATGTCTTTTGATGCAATTGTTTCAGATGCTGAAACTAGAAATCACATATTTTTGGAGATCTTGCGAGAGGGTATGAAGAAGCTTTCTCAGTCGTAGTAATTGAAGTGCGGCGGATATCCGTTATTACCGTAAATTTTGTCGTTTTGAGTTTATCTGTAATTTGTGAAGTTGATACTGAGCCTCGATAGCCAATATAACAGTCTATCTGTGAGTCTGTGGGTGGCGCGTAACAATGAGTCCAGAGAGTTGAGGGTTAAGATGCGTTGAGATGAGTCTCCAGCGTACCGTCGGTTGGTTTTGTTATTTTTGACTGCGAAGTAGACATTCAAGTTTTTTTTATTTCTGTGATCAGCTCTTCCCAGAGAGGGCGAAGCTGTTTGCGTATCGCGCTCGATTTCATCGTACGGGCTGCTCGATAGCCATATCGAATGAAGTTTCGACTACCGAGATGAGAATACTTTTCGTACAGCTGTCCTCTGTAAAGAGGCTTGCCCGGCTGCGCTTTTTGAAAGCGATGGCCATTTCGTTTGTCGCGTGTTTTCTTCGCTAGCCTAACGCCTTTTTTCATCCTCTGAGAGTGTCGTGCAAAGGCTGCAGACCTAATAAAAATCCTTTGGCCATCGAAAAGGAAGCCGAGATACTGAAGAGGTTTATTGGCAGTTATGCTGCTATCCGAGTGACGCGTAAAAACTCTGCTCTCTGTTTTATCGGGATTGATGCTCAATTTGAGTTTTTTAATGCGCTCTGCGACAGCTTTTTCGACTCCTGCCATAAACTCTTTAGGAATTATAAAAAGCATGTCGTCGCAATATCGAAAGTAATATCCGCCAGTCTCGCTGACTATTTCGTTTATTTCTCGGTCAAAGTCGAACATGTAGATATTGGATAGCAAGGCACTGATAGGTGTGCCCTGGGGGATGCCGAATGGGTTAGGGTTATTTTTGATCATTCCGCTCCCTCTGACGATGTTTCTAAAATCAGTTGGGGTGCAGATCCGTGCCCGGTCTCTTTTGGGATTTTGCTTGGATACTCCGAGGGCTTTATATAGATCGTCTCTGTTTACTTTTGAGGATCGAGTGAGGGACCTGAAAACAGCATAGTGATCATCTGGCAATTTGGAATGGCCAAGTAGATCTGCCCACCGCTGTTTGAGGATCTGATGGTTGAGGTTGTCGAAGAATCCTGAAATGTCCACTGCCACCACGCCGACAGAGGCAGCGTTAGAGATGGTTTTGAACGCATCTCTCGCGAACTCAATGTTTGACTTCCCCAGTTGTCTGAATGCTAGTACACAGCTATTGATATTTGCCTGCTCTATAGCTTCCTCATAGGGACGTTCGAGTAGTCGAGCGTAGTAAGCGTAAATGTGGCTGTCGAGATGAGCCGCGTATGCGATTGGACGATTTTTGACTTTTCGAGTTAGCCTGCCGCTTTCATCTTTCGTTATTTTGACAGACTGGAGCTCATAATCGATGAGGGGCCAAAAAGCATGTCGACGTATCTTGGAGGGAGAGCTGACGATAGACTCGGTTTTTTCCTTGCCTACTGGAAGGTCGAAATGAAGGTACCCACGTTTTCGGTACCAGGGATGTTTCCGCACTTTGATCCTCGTCCTTGAGTTAGCAAAACCAAACGGGGCAAGGGACATGCGGCTTCCGCTGTGCTCCCGCTTGGCTTAACTGGGTGGAGTTGAATCACACCATCTGGCCAACTCAAGTCGAGCAGGCACACCGCACATGTTAGACATGGTTTACTATGTCAGTATCACAGTGGAGATCACAATGACTTGTAACCTCATCAACTGGACGTTATCAATACTTAGGCTTGCATCAGCGTTGAGCTGTGCTGCCGGTGTTGACAACTTGTGACACGCCCTTGAGACGTGTTTCCCCAAGGCACGAAAATCGTACCATTAGTCGTTCAGGTGAGCAAGACCGACAGGTTCAGTGCTGTCAGTGCCCTGAGTGCCCTGAGTGCCGGTATAGCCTCTTACGGCTTGTTGCTGCCTCATCAGTCAATAAGCTATAGTGAAGGTTTAGACCATTCAGTAGTGAGGTCAGCGGTTCCATTATTCCGCTTACTTTTTGGAGATAGTTGGTATCTGTGAGGATGCTAGCAGAAATTTTGCTATCTGGTTCTCATGGCGACCTTTCTTGATTTTCGGCTGCGAGGGCGACTTCGTAAATGGTCTGAGCTAAAAGGGTAGGAGACACTGAGGGCGCTTGCCTTGTATCGACTTTCGGGCTACTGCACCTTTGCCATTTCACACTAAGATTTGGTCGGGGATACAGCCAAGGAGCTATATCTTAGTTTTTTATTGGATCGATCCAGCCTTCCATTAAAAAGGGCATTCTCAGAATGCAGAAGCCGGCAGTATGCCGTCTATGGACTGCCACTCCCGTCCATAGCGTTTTCAGAAATAATTAGAGGCCCCAGCCTCTGGATGGCCCATACTGCATGTCACGCTCAACCTCTTTCTCTTGCAACCATTCATGGATCTCTGAATCAATCCAGGCAACAGACTTGCCGCCCAGTGAAATGGGTCTGGGGAACCTGCCTAAATCTGCGTACTTGTATATGGTCGACCTCGCCAGGCCAGTTTTCTCGATCACTTCTGCCAGTCTCAGCACTCTCATAATGTCACTCCTATTTTCATTCATAATATTATTGGTGATCACTGATATATCAACGCCTGGAATTGGATGTTGGCACGATTGCCATTATTCGCCACAACTTTTACAGGGCGACGCCACTTTCTGTTGGTAATGTTTTCAGAACACAACAAGAAAGGAGGGCTGTTATGGGATTTGTTTCGTGTCTTGAGGATCAGCAAAAGCGGTTTGAGTCTGACTGTCACATTCTTCACCGTGATATTCGGTCAGAGAAGGCGGATGGTGAATCTGCAAAAAAAGACGCTTTGCGCCTGCTTGGTGACGCTCAGGTGTGTTGGGCTAAGATGCTGAAATACCTGAATGAATTAACTCTGCCAGATTTTGGCGACAGAGAAAGCCCGCAGGAGCTTCGTGAGCGGTGTTCTGAACTGGAGGTTGTCGTTGCTGAGGTAGAGCAGAGATCGTCTCGTCTTGGCGATCTGGCTGGGTTGATGTGTCTGCAAAACCAGTTGCTTCGGGAGCAGTTGAAACAAGAGCGCAATCGACGCAGACAATTAGAGCGGGATCTTGAGAAAATGGGCGGTGAGGACT
The DNA here is from genome assembly GCF_011049865.1 of Marinobacter antarcticus. Classification (GTDB taxonomy): domain Bacteria; phylum Pseudomonadota; class Gammaproteobacteria; order Pseudomonadales; family Oleiphilaceae; genus Marinobacter; species Marinobacter antarcticus_A. Next base: position 16,899 of record NZ_DRGY01000052.1, read on the forward strand.
TCGGCCGACTTGTGGAGCCGTTTCTTACAAAGGGGATGTTTGAGAAGTACGCGAAACGGTGACCAAGTGGTGACGAGATTTCCAAGCGTTTGAGAAGCGGTGACCAAACGGTGACGAAAAAGGCGATTTTCCTGAAACAACAAAGCCCAGCTCTTTCGAGACCGGGCTAAGTGTTTGATAAATTTGGTCGGGACGGAAGGATTTGAACCTTCGACCCCTTGCACCCCATGCAAGTGCGCTACCAAGCTGCGCTACGCCCCGATTCGCTAATTTTGCCGTTTCACAGTGAAGCTATGACGGCTTATACCAACGAGACTTAAAGAGGAATCTCAGTGGCTTAGCGGGAGCGAAGTCTACACTAGCCCGTGTCAAAAATAAACAGGTTTTGTGGGATTCGCGCCCGGATTTTTAGCGAAGCTTGGTTTCTCTGAGCTGTTGAACGAATTTTGGTGGATCGAACGTATCGGGTCGTGATTCAGCCCAGTATTTATCGAAGACCGCCAACCCGGTTTTGCCCTCAAGCAATGCGCCCGGCGCCAGAAACGGGAACAGATCAATATAGGAGTGGACCTCTGTTTTTGATACCCGGCGAACGATGTGTTCAGGCCCTAGCTCGCCCGGATGGCGCAGGCCAGAGGCTTCCAGCAGGTTCTGCAGAGCATCCAGAGTGTTTTTGTGGAAGTTGTATACCCGTTGGCTTTTGTCTTCCACGTCCAGTTTACTGCTTCTTCTGGGATCCTGGGTCGCAATACCGCTGGGGCAACGGCCGGTGTGGCAGTTAAGGGCCTGAATGCAACCCAGTGAAAACATATAACCGCGAGCGGCGTTGCACCAGTCAGCACCTAACGCCAGGGTGCGCGCAATGTTGAAGGCCGAGGTTATTTTTCCGGCGGCACCAATGGAGATGTCCTCCCTGAGATTGGTGCCCACAAGTGTGTTGTGTACGAGCAAAAGCGCTTCTGTCATTGGCGTGCCAATGCGGTTGATAAACTCCAGTGGTGCGGCGCCAGTGCCGCCTTCACCGCCGTCAATCACGATAAAGTCGGGTTTGCGGCCGGTTTCGAGCATCGCTTTCACAATGGCAAACCACTCCCACGGATGGCCAATGGCCAGTTTGAACCCTACCGGCTTGCCTCCGGACAACTCACGGAGTTGGTCCAGAAACTCAAGCATTTCTATGGGCGTTGAGAACGCGGAGTGCTGAGCGGGTGAAACACAGTCTTCGCCAATGGATACGCCCCGGGCTTCGGCAATTTCCTGTGTCACTTTGGCGCCGGGCAAAATGCCCCCATGGCCGGGTTTTGCACCCTGAGATAGTTTGACCTCTATCATTTTTACCTGGTCGAGGACGGCATTTTTCTCGAATTTTTCAGCGCTGAATGAACCATCTTCGTTCCGACACCCGAAGTAGCCAGAGCCGATCTCCCAAACCAGGTCGCCCCCGGGCTGTCTGTGGTAGCGGGAGATAGAGCCTTCGCCGGTATCGTGATAGAAGTCGCCCATTTTGGCGCCCGTGTTCAGGCTCAGAATTGCATTCGCAGAAAGCGAACCAAAACTCATGGCGGAAATGTTGAAAACGCTTGCGCTGTATGGCTTGACGCAGCGTGAGCCGATCTGAATCCGGAAGTTGCTGTCGGGAATTGTAGAGGGCCGAAGCGAGTGGTTTATCCACTCGAAACCCTCTTCATACATTTTTAGTTGTGAGCCAAAAGGGCGCTTGTCCAACACGTTTTTGGCGCGCTGATAGATGATGGTGCGTTGATCCCGGGAGAACGGCTGCTCGTCGTTATCGGACTGGATAAAGTACTGACGAATCTCGGGCCCGATGGATTCAAACAGATAGCGGAAATGCACCATGATGGGATAATTGCGGCTGATTGTATGGTTCTTTTGCAGCACATCGTAGGTGCCGAGAATGGCTAGCGCACCGAATATGACCGCAAGAAAATATCCTGCATCAGAGTAAGCGCTGAGTACCAGGGAAAAAAGAAAGCCCGCAATGCTGATTACGTAAGCTGAGTAGCGCATCGGAAAAGAGGTGGTTTTTTCCATGAATATCTCGTGTGGCTCCGTGGAAAGTGAAGGTAGCGTGAAACGTTTTGTTGGCAAGCAGTATATCGATACGCGACGAAACTGATATCCGATGATGACGTTTTTGATGTTTTGAGCTCAAAACATTATTATGGCTGGCTTGTAACGTTTGAAACCAGATGCACGATCAGTATTCGTTACTAAATTCTGAATCAGGAGGCGCCAAACGTGGGCGACGTAGTTAAAGACGAGTATCAAACGGATTACGTGGCCGGACAGGATAATATTAGTCCGTTCGGTCTGGATCTGCACGCACCGGTATTTCCCATTACAGCGCTATTGGTGGTTGCCTTTGTTATCGGAACGCTGATGTTCCCGGAAGTCTCAAAAGAACTGTTGGACGGAGCCAAGAACGACATTATAGAAACCTTTGACTGGTTCTTCCTGCTCAGTGCCAACGTGTTTGTGATCGTGTGTATTGCTTTGATCTTCCTGCCGGTGGGCAAAATCCGCCTGGGCGGTATGGATGCGAAGCCAGAGTTTTCTAATATTTCGTGGTTTGCGATGCTCTTCGCCGCCGGTATGGGCATTGGCCTGATGTTTTGGGCCGTCGCCGAGCCCGTGGCCTATTACACTGACTGGTTCGGTACGCCGTTTAATGTGGCCCCGAATACACCTGAGGCACGTAATCTTGCCATGGGTGGCACTATGTACCACTGGGGCCTCCATCCCTGGGCGGTTTACTCAATTGTAGCGTTATCACTTGCGTTCTTTGCGTACAACAAAAACATGCCACTGACCATTCGTTCGGCTTTTTTCCCCTTGTTGAAAGATAAAATTTGGGGCTGGCCGGGTCATGTTATTGATACCTTGGCGGTTGTTGCGACAATCTTTGGCTTGGCAACGTCTCTCGGTTTTGGCGCGCAGCAGGCCGCATCTGGTCTGCACTATCTGTTTGGTATCGGTTCCGGTATCAATGTTCAGATGGCCATTATTGTGGGTGTTACGGCTGTTGCGCTTTTGTCGGTGCTGCGTGGCCTGGACGGCGGGGTCAAGGTGTTGAGTAACATCAACATGGGGCTGGCTGGCATTCTACTGTTTTTCGTTATTTTTGCCGGTCCAACCATGGGCATTCTGGAAAATCTGTGGGTAACCACGTCCAGCTATGTGACCAACGTGGTGGCCTTCAGCAATCCGTTTGGACGTGAAGACGAAGCCTGGATGCGCGGTTGGACAGTATTTTACTGGGCCTGGTGGATTTCTTGGTCACCGTTTGTAGGTATGTTCATCGCGCGGGTTTCCAAGGGCCGGACGGTTCGAGAGTTTGTGACAGCGGTTCTCATTATCCCGACGGTTATTACCTCGGTGTGGATGAGTGCATTTGGTGGTGCGGCCCTCGAGCAAATCGACCAAGGAGTCGGCGCTTTGGCAAGTGAGGGCATTACCGATGTGTCTTTGGCTATGTTCCAGATGTTCGCAAACCTGCCATTTACGGGCATCCTCTCGTTCGTCGGGATTGTGTTGGTGCTTGTATTCTTTGTAACGTCCTCAGACTCCGGCTCTTTGGTGGTTGATAGCATCACCGCAGGTGGAAAAACCGATGCGCCAACGGCACAGCGTGTGTTCTGGGTCGTTATGGAGGGTGCCATAGCAGCGGCACTCATCTTTGGCGGTGGCGCAGATGCCTTGGGCGCCATTCAGGCGACGGCCATCAGTGCGGGCTTGCCGTTCACGGTAATCTTGCTGGTGATGACGTGGGGCTTGCTCAAAGGCCTGACGCATGAACGCAAGTTGCTGATCGCCAGAGGCGAGATGACGTAACGATTTAAAAAAGAAGCATAAAAAAACCGGGGCAAGAGCTCCGGTTTTTTTATGCGTGTCCTTTTTAAGCGCACTCTATAGAAAGGCAGCAAACTCAAGAAGGACGGAAGGGCAGATGTATGCCCTACAAATTAAAGGTCGGGGAAGGTTTCCATTGCGTAGTTGGCCCGCTCCAGCGGTGTAAAGTGCGGGCGTTTGAGGCTTTCAACCGCGCGTAAGCGTGGTAGTAAACCGCGACCATTTGCCATTTGAATCGCCAGACCTGGCCGGGCGTTGAGCTCAAGCAGCAAAGGGCCTTCGTTGGCATCGACGACAAGATCAACACCCATATACCCCAAACCGGTTGCCTCATAGCAGCGCGAAGCCATTTCAAGCATCTCACCCCAGGCATCAATCCTGATATTTTCCAACTCCGATCCAGTGTCTGGATGAAGCGTAATAGGGCGATTAAACTGCACCGCATTCAAACTTTTGCCCGTACCAATGTCCAGGCCCACACCCACAGCACCCTGGTGGAGGTTTGCCTTTCCATCAGACGCAGTCGTTGCGAGCCGCAGCATCGCCATAATCGGATAACCCTGGAAAACGACAATCCGTATGTCTGGCACGCCTTGATGGGAGTACTTGGCTACCGAAGGATGCGATACCACCAAATTTTCAACAATGGCGACATCCGGTGTTCCTGCAAGTGAATACAGGCCCGCCAGAATGTTGGTCAGGTGCCGCTCCAATACCGGCGCACCAACACGCGCACCAGACGCCTTTACAAAGTAATCCTCATCCCGGCCGGTGATCACGGTAATGCCTTTGCCGCCGGAACCTTTTGCAGGTTTTATGGCAAAACCGGCCAAATCCTCGGCCATCTCCCGGAACCGGGAAATTTCATGTTGCTGTTTTACAACCTGCAGAAGTTTCGGCGTTTTTACACCGTACTCCGCAACAACCAGTTTTGTTTTGAGCTTGTTGTCTACCAGCGGGTAAGAGGCGCGTACGTTGTAGCGCGCAATGTAGTCTACGTTGCGCTGGTTCATGTTCAACATGCCCAGCCTTTTCAGTGAACGAGGCGAGATCCAGTCCATATCAGTCGTAGGCCTTCATGGGCGTGAAACGTTTTAGCTCAGTGAGTTTGTAGCCGGTGTATTGACCCATCAAAAGAATCAAACCGAGAACAACAAAATGAAGCTCGGGGAAATTGAAGGTCAGGTGGCCGGCCAGGGGCGCACTCATCAGCAGATACGCGCAGATGGCAACGAAAAGACTGCCGGAGCCCTGAATCAGAACCTCCTGACCACTTTCCTCTTCCCAGAGAATGGACATGCGCTCAATGGTCCAGGCGATAATAACCATCGGGAAGAAGGTGACGGTCATGCCCGTATTAAAGCCCATCTGATAGCCAAAGATACTCAGGCCGGCCGTAATGAATATGACCAGAATGATCAGCGCTGATATTCGGGATACCAGCAAAAGGTTCAGGCTTGAGAGATATCCCCGCATTGCCAGACCAATAGACACCACTGACAGAAACGCAACCAGGCCAGGTATCAAGGTAGTTTGAACAAAGGCCACAGCAATCAGCACTGGCATGAACGTGCCTGAGGTACGGATGCCGATCACGATGCGCATAAACGCAACCACCAAGGCGCCAAGCGGCAGCAACATAAGCATTCGGAACATGCTTTGTTCTTCGATCGGGAGCTCATAGAAGCTCAGAAACCCAAGGCCGTTGCCTTCGACCTGCATTGCTGAAAGCTGCAGCGCAGGTATCGTTTGTCGAAGCATAGAGAAGCTGATGTCAGAGTTGCCGCCCCCAACCACATCGAGCAGCGATTCCGTGCCCTGTCGCCACAACAAGATGTTTTCCGGAACACCCTGGGCGGCAGTTTTGGGATTAAGAGTCAGCCATTTCTCGCCGTTGTATATCTGCAAAAAGGGAGTCAGTTGCTGTCGGCGGCGGGCATCTTCAAGCTTCAGGCCGTCGGCTGTTCGTGCGGGAATTCCGGAGTGGTTGAGCATATCAACCAGCAAAGGCAGATAATTATCTTCCGAAACCAGCAGAGTTGTATTCTGAACCCGGGTATCCGGTTGCATCAGCCGGATGAGTTCCCGCGTCATACTTTCTGGCGTACTGGAGCGTGATTTAGCCTGCGCCAGAATTTCCCTTACAGCGGTCGCCTGCGGCTCTTCCCAGAAGAGTTTCTGGGTTTTTGGCTTTTGGGCCGGTGGCGTTGCTTCGGCGTCAGGATCGGGAATGAACTGGGCTTTGAAGTACAGGGTTTGAGGGCCGATCACATCGCGTTTGGTCCACTCCGCGCGGCGGTTACCTGAATCTTCGATGATAGAGAACCCATAACCCGGAGATGCAGCCTGCTCCGTAAGAATCCGGAACCCGGGCGGTTGTTCCGGAACACTCAGGCTGGCCACAACAGGGTCGTCGGCACCGTCAAAATCAACACGAGCTTCTACCATCCAGACGGGGCGTTGCTCGCCGGTTAACCAAGGGATTCCAAGTTCTATGTGTCTCCAGACAGCCAGGGAAATGCCCGCGGTGATAAGAAGAAAAACGGCAATGTAAAACGGTAAGCGGGAGGGGCTGGTCACTATTCTTTCCCGTTGTCGTTGTTGGTGCGGATTGATTCAGGCAGTTCCGTTGCATACTCTTTGCCGACGTCAATCAACATAACGTCGCGGAGCACGTTGCGGCCTATAAGTGCCTGATAGTTAAGATTGCTTCTGTCTGTAAGGGTGAACTCGGCCACTTGTTTGTGATCACCAATAGAGAACTGAAGCTCAACAACCACTCGACTTTCCCCTTCGTCTGTACTTGCCTGGACTATTTTTACACGGCGAGAGATTTCTTTTTCGAGCGTGACAAATTCTTCAGTGTTGGGCACAGGCACGTCAAAGCGAACCCAGTTACTGCCGTCTCGTTCGAAACGGGTAATGTTGCGCGCGTCGATGGACGAGGTTTCCGCCCCGCTGTCAATTCGTGCTATGTAGATCAAGCCCGGGTCTGCGAGGTAAAAGTTTTCAACCTCACCCACGATCACTTTTCCTTTGAGGCGATCAGCCCTACCTTGTGCTTTTTCTGTTGCGGCGCAGCTTTTTTGAGCCGGGATTGGCGGGCAGGAGGGCTTTTCAACTTGAGCAGTAATCGCGTCTAGCACCTTTTGCGTGGCGGCTTCGTTGTGCTCCAGAACCTTTTCTTGGCGGACCGTTGCGTTCTGCTCCATGGTGACCAGAGTGGCGCGCTGGCTTTGAACAGCGGCGTTCATATCGCCCAGGTCGGACTTCGGAACCATAAAGTACTTGTCTGCCGAACAACCCGTCAGCAGAACAGCGCCTGCAAGAACTATAACGGAGAACGTCGGTAGACCAGCCCGCAATCGTTTAGAATACATGAAAAACCCCTGAGCCGATTACCTGCCACACGCGTTAAAAACAGGTGTGGCGGTCTGAAAGTGTTTCGCGGAGATTATCCGGGGCCGAAGTATACAACAACTGACGTGTGTGTTTGCTTTACAGTTGGTTAAGGCGTCAATTCTTGGCCAGTTACGTTTCAATGGGCCGTGATGCTTGTGTAAGCTCTCGTTAATTCAGTTAAATATGTATAACCCAGAGGAGTTTTGTCTATGCCTGAGGCCGTCAGCGAGTTTATAGCTTCTCAGCCGGGGCTGGTGGCGGCATTGGTGGCGCTGCTGTTGGCGATCACGATTATTGTTGCCGTGGTTCTGGCGAAGGCCAGGGCGGAAAATCGGGCGGCGAGCCTGCAGGCTTACGTGGCCGCGCACGGCCTACGAATCGACGAATTGGTAGAAGAACGTCAAAGCCAGCGAGCGAAGATTGAGGAGCTTACGACTGATTTGGGTGAGGCCCGTGCGTTGCTGCGAGAGCATCAGGTTGTGTTGAAAGAAGAGCGGCGCTCTACCTCTGAGAAACTGGATCTTCTGGAGCGCAATCGGGACGCCTTGAAACAGGAGTTTGAAAATCTCGCCAATCGGATTTTTGATCAGAAAAGCGAGCGTTTCACCCAGCAAACCCGAACAAGCCTTGATACCTTGCTTAACCCTTTTCGGGATCAACTGCAGGATTTCCGCAAGCGGGTGGAAGATGTCTACACCACAGAGACCCGGGACCGACAGGCCCTTCGCAGCGAGATAAAATCTCTTCAGGATCTTAACCGGCAAATTACCGAAGAGGCCGCCAACCTCACTCGGGCTTTGAAGGGCGATAAAAAGATCCAGGGTAACTGGGGCGAAATGATTCTTGAGCGGGTACTGGAAAAATCCGGATTACGCAAAGGCATTGAGTATGAAACCCAGGGCAGCTACAGGGACGGTGAAAATCAGTTGCTGAGACCGGACGTGGTGGTGCATCTTCCAGACAGTCGAAATCTGGTTATTGATTCCAAAGTGTCGTTGGTGGCTTACCAGAAATGGGTAACGGAAGAAGACGACAGCGCCCGCGAAGAAGCGCTAACAGAGCACGTAGGCGCGGTTCGCAACCACATTCGTACCCTCAGCGAGAAAGATTATAGCCAGCTCGAAGGCCTGCATTCGCCTGACTTTGTTTTTCTGTTCATGCCGATAGAACCCGCATTTGTGGCGGCTTTTCAGCAGGACGAGAACCTTTTCGCAGAAGCGTTCGAGCGAAAGATTATTGTAGTAACGCCCACCACGTTACTGGCGACGTTGCGAACAGTAGAAAACATCTGGCGTTACGAGCGCCAGAGCCAGAACGCGCGTTTGATAGCAGAGCGCGCGAGCGCAGTTTATGACAAACTCAGGGTGTTTGTGGAAGCGATGGAGCGCTTGGGCGTGCAGCTTCATACCGCTCAGGTTACCTATGACTCGGCGATGAACACGCTTACAAGGGGTCGAGGGAACCTTATCTCCCAGGCTAACCGGTTTGTTGAGCTTGGAGTGCGGGTAAAAAAAGAACTGCCAAAAGCGATTACGGATCAGGCAGAAGTGGATTCCGGGCAAGAAGCGCATCGCGAAAAGCCGGATTCGGAAAAACAGGCTGTCGGTGCAGATAACGAGCAGGAGTAATGACCATGGCAATAGGGTTTGGGTTTAGCCGTTTATCGGCCTGGAAATTGAAAGGCCGCCAGCTAGCCAGGGTGGCGATTATTGCTTCGGCGCTGTTGGCTGGGCAAGCTGCTGCGCTGGCACCAGAGCATGAAGCCCGAAGGCTTATGTTGGCGATTGAAGAATCGGTAGCTGCCGAACACTGGGGCGAAGCGGGTGAGTATCTTAACCGCTTGCAGCTTCTGGACGCGGAAAAGCCGGTGGATTACCACTATTACCGTGGCAGAGTGATGCTGCAGTCTTCTCACTTTAATGAAGCCCAAGCGGCGCTTGACGCCTACGTGGCCAAAGCGGGCACCGAAGGCAGCCATTATCAGAGCGCGTTGAAGCTCATCACCGAGATTGAGCGCGCGCGAAAAGAAACGGCTCAGGTAGCTCCGGTTGGCGAAGAGACCCGCATCGCTGTGATTGAGCCCGCAGGTGATAAGCGATCTGCTTCGTTGCGTAAACTGTACCTTACAGATTCTGATCGCGAAGCCCTTGTTTTGCACCTTAACAGCCTGCTTGGTATTGCCGGGTGGCGACAGGACCAGGCGATTGTGCGTCTGGATCGACCGGCGGACATCGAATACCGCCTGAGCGTTGGGGGTAACGCCATCTCCATACAGGAAATGCAACGTAATAGTTCAGGCGGCGTGACGCGAACAACCGGACAAATCCCGGTTTTTGGTGTTAATCCGCAAGTGGAGTGGAGATGCGAGCCGGCGGTGGCAACATGCTGGGTTTACGATCCAAGAGACGGCTCCCGCTTATTCCAGCTTTCGCCCAGTCGCAGTCAGGCGCAAGAGATAGCCCAAACCCTGGGTAAGCTGATTCGCAACCTGCAGGCCCCTTCAGGCTCCTAGCGTTTAGCGCTGGGGTTGCTTCGCTCGTCTTCCCGATAGGCGCCCGGAGTAACCCCGGTCCATTTCTTGAAAGCCCGGTGAAACGTTGAGGGCTCAGTGAACCCGACTTTCGCCGCAATGTCATTGATTGAGAATTCCTGCCTGCTCAAATAGTAAATCGCCATATCCCGGCGCAGTAAATCCTTGATCTCCTGAAACGATGTGTTTTCCTGTTTCAATCGGCGGCGCAGCGTCTGTGGGCTTGTATGTAACTCCGTCGCAATCCATTCAAAATCAGGCAGGGGTTTCGCAAAATCCCGGCCAATGAGCGCGCGAATCCTGCCGGTGAACGTGTTGCTCTCATCGGGGCGGGACAGCAGGTCAGCCGGTGAAGTGTTCAAGAATTTAAGAAGTTCCGGTTTGTCGCGGATGACCGGCGCTGCTAAAAAGCGTTTATCAAAAGTCAAAGCCGTGCCATCGGATTCAAAAGCCAGTGGGCAGTGAAAAATGTGGCGATATTCATCGCCGTGAGCCGGCCGGGGGTACTCGAATTCGGCCTTTTCAAGTTCCACCGGTTGCCCAATTAACCAGCACCCCAAGCGGTGCCAGATAACCAGTATGCTCTCGCGGAGAAAGTACTGAGGATCGTGGATGTCGCCCTCAATATGAGCGACCAGGCGCACCTTCTGCTCACCTGCTTGCAGCTCCATGGCAACCATGGGCTCAAACAGACGGGAAAACTGGTAGGCACGGCGGTAAACGGCTCCCAGGGTAGGACAGTCGATAACCAGAGCACACATGGCCGCAAACGTGCCTGAACGGGCTCTTCTTGGGCCCATGCCCATGAACTCATCGTTCATGCGGTTCCAGACCACCTGCAACAGCAAGCTGAACTGATCACTGCTGACCCTGGCCATCTCGATGCGCAGAAGGTCGGGGGAAATGCCTGCGTCCCGAAGCATTTCCCCAGTATCAAAACCCAGATGCTCCGCACCGGCCAGAGCCGCCTGCACAAAGTGCCGTGAAACCGTCAGATCCGACATCTAACCCGCCATTTCATAAAAGAAGACCCATCATAAAACCCCCTAGCCACAATGCAACCGAAGCGACTGTAACAATCGGCTAACGGGAATGGCGCAACCGGCAGTTGGCCCCCACCGCGAAACAGTGCAGCATGGTGCGATTCCCGTAAAATAATCAGAACAACACACCGCAAACAAGGAGAGCTCCATGGCAGGTCCTTTAACGTCAATGAAAATTCTGGATTTCAGCACCCTGTTGCCGGGGCCATACGCCACCATGTTATTGGCTGACATGGGGGCAGAGGTGCTGAGAATTGAGGCACCAGACCGGGTGGACCTTACTCGGGTAATGCCGCCTCATGATGCGGGTGTGAGCACAGCCCATGGGTTTCTGAACCGGGGCAAACAGTCGTTGGCGCTGAACCTGAAAAAAGAAGGCAGTAAAGAAAAAATTCTGGAGCTGATCAAGGATTACGACATAGTGATCGAACAGTTCCGTCCTGGTGTGATGGATCGGTTGGGTATTGGTTATGACACCCTCAAAGCCATCAACCCCAAACTTATTTATTGCGCCATTACCGGTTACGGCCAAACCGGCCCCTATAAAGACCGGGCAGGGCATGACATTAACTATCTTTCCATCGCGGGAGTCAGCAGCCACTGCGGCCGCGTAGAAGGCGGCCCGCCGCCAATGGGTATCCAGATTGCCGACGTAGCGGGTGGTTCCCACCACGCGGTAATGGGCATACTGGCGGCCGTGATTCACAGACAGCAAACCGGAGAGGGGCAGTTCATTGACATCAGCATGACTGACGCTGCCTTTGCACTCAACGGCATGGCCGGGGCGGCTTGTCTTGCGGGCGGCGTGGAGCAGGTGCCGGAAACCAGCCTGTTGAATGGTGGGTCCTTCTACGATTATTACCAAACCCAGGACGGTCGGTGGCTATCGGTAGGAAGCCTGGAGCCCCAGTTCTCCGCAAGGCTGTGCGACTTGCTTGAGCTGGCGGATATGAAGAGCTTTGCGCTTAGCCAGAAACCGGAGCACCAGCAAGCACTAAAATCCGCGCTCAGTGAAAAAATAGAACAGAAAACGCTGGCGCAGTGGCAGCAGATTTTTGCCGGCACAGATGCCTGTGTGGAGCCAGTACTGACCATTTCAGAAGCCGCGGACCACCCGCAGCTAAAAGCGCGGGATATGGTTATTGGTGTGGATCGGGGTGATGGCACGTTGCAGAGGCAGATTGGGTTTCCGATAAAGTTTGAGAAGACACCTGCCGCAACTACACGGATTGGACAGCCGCTCGGAGGGCACTAATCAGAAAGTATGATTTTTCACGAAATAGCCGGAATTTGAATCCCGTTTTCTCAGCCCTCTGCTAATTTAATAGTGTCGCCAATGGCGGTAAATCCCGTATTCAATAATCTTAAGAGTGACACTATGCAAACCTGGGAAAAACGAACCGCGCGCATGGCGCGTGGCGCAGCGTTGGTGCTATTGAGTGGCGCCATGCTGACCGGTTGCTTTGATGGCAGCAGCTCATCATCTGGCTCATCTGAGCCTGAACTCAATACCAACCTGTTTCCAGCCGATGGCAAGCTGAAAGCTACCATACGAAGAACGGAGGGCGGTGTACCGCATATTAAAGCCGACAATTTGAAGTCGGCAGCATTCGGGCACGGCTATGCGCAAGCTCAGGATAACGTTTGTTTGCTGGCTGAGGCGATTGTTAAGGCGCGCAGTGAGCGCGCTAAGTATTTTGGGCCTGGGCCAGGAAAGATAAATATCATCAATGATTTCAGCTACAAAGCTCAGAAAATATTAAGCGGTGCCGAAGAAGAATACCCACAGCTGAGCCCTGAAACCGAAGCAATGATCGAAGGCTTCACCGCAGGCTATAACAAATACGTGAGCGAAACAGCATCGGCGGATCTGCCACTAGAGTGCAAGGGCCAACCTTGGGTAAAAGAAATTACCCCTGTTGACTTGTTCGCACACTATCGAATCGTAGGTCAGTATGCCAGCGGCGCACTGTTTGCAACCGGCGCCGTTTTTGTTGCCGTTCCGAATGGTGAGTCGCCGCAGCCAACGCCGGTGATGAATGTTTCAAGCAACACGGATGATGCGCTAAACGAAGAGCTGAAACGCGTCGTTGCAAGCGCCCGTGCGAACGCGGGTGCCCAAACGGACTACCAAGACATCGGCCTGGGCAGTAACGCCTGGGGCATTGGCGGCGACATGTCCGAGCAGGGCAAGGGTGCGCTGCTTGCCAATCCCCACTTTCCCTATACCGGCCACCGCCGTCTGTATCAGGTTCAGTTGACGGTTCCAGGATATCTGAATACCAACGGTGCGGGCTTGCTGGGCACAGCGATTCCGCTGATCAACTTCAATGAAAACTTGGTGTGGTCCCATACCGTAACTACCAGTCGCCGCTTTACCCTCTATGAACTGACCCTGAAAGACGGTGACAACTTTACCTATATAAAAGACGGTAAAGAGAAACCCATTACTTCGGAGACGTATCAGATCGAAGTGAACAATGGCTCGCCGACGCCAACGGTGCTTGAGAAGACCTTCTATTTCTCTGAGTATGGCCCGATGTTGGCGGCAGATGCCGTTACCGATGGCGGGTTAAAAGCCTGGGGCGTGAATGGCAAGGCTTACAGCTACCGCGATGCCAATGCGAGTACCAAAAACCTGCTCGATACTTGGCTGAACATGAGCCGCGCATCCAATCTGGAGGAATTCCAGGCGGTTTTCCAGAACTGCGGCAGCACACTTTGGACGAACTCGACCTACGCCGATGATCAGGGCAACGCCTACTACATAGACAGTAGTTCCGTGCCTAATTTGTCAGGTGCTACGCTCGCCGTGATTGACTTCAAGCGCGCGGTGAACGCGGACTACAACGCACTGTTTGAAGGAGGTCTCACTCTGCTGGATGGCAGCAAATCCCGGGATGACTGGGTTGAAGGCCAATGCAACGGGTTGGTGTCGTTCAACCAGCGTCCGCAGTTGACACGTAAAGATTGGGTTCAGAACTCCAACGACAGCTATTGGGCAACAAACCCGAATCAATTCCTTACCGGATTTTCACCTATGTTCGGCTCTGAGCAAACGCCGCTGAACCCGCGCACACGCATCGGTATTTCAATGCTTCAGAACCCGATGGAGATGGGATTTGCAGACCGAGCACCGGCAGGACAGGACGCCAAGTTTGGTGCGATTGATCTCATAGAAGTTATTTATAACAACCGCACTTGGTACACCGATATGTTCCTGAGTGAACTCAGAACCCGGTGCACCGTGATTGGTAGTGATCCTGTAAACCTGTCAGAGGGCGGAACGCGCGGTGTGGATGAGGCCTGTGATGTCTTGCAAAGCTGGGATGGCGTATACAATACAGACAGCATTGGTGCTCATGTATTTCGTGTGTTCATCGCCAACTACCGCGATGATTTTGGCGCAGACCTAACGGTACCGTTTGATGCTGCGAACCCAGTGGCTACACCGTCCTCACCGTCGCAGACCGATGCCGGAACGGCAAGTGATGTGATGTTGGTGGCGCTTGCCGATGGGCTGGAGGCTCTGGATTCGGTAAATATTCCCTACGATGCCACTCTTGGTGACGTGCAGTATTATCAGCCGTCGGGCGGTGTGCCCCCAGGAGGAACGCCGGTCGAGCTGAGCGACCCCATCGCGTGGCATGGCGGTGATGGTTCCGTGGATGGTGCTTTCAATGCTGTCGGTGTTGTAACCAGTCCTGTTGCCGAGGACACCGTGTTCCCGAGAGTTGCGCCGACAACCCTGCCTAATACCGCTGGTTTGTCTGATCAGGCCGATATTGGATGGCAAATGGCCCGCGGGACCAGTTGGCACTTTGGGCTGGAATTTACGGATCAGGGCCCGGTTGCCTATGGACTAACCAGCTACTCCCAGTCATCAGACTCTGACTCACCCTACTTCACTGACCAGAGCCAGCGGTTCTCAGACGAGAACTATCGCCAGCTCTGGTTCACTGAAGCAGACATCGAGGCGAATATTCTGGTGAATGGCGAAGTAACCATCAGCCAGTAACCTGGTGCTTTTCAATAAATAAAAAGGGGTGGCCGAGGCCACCCCTTTTTACTGAAACTGAAATGCTCAGTCTTGCTGGACGATCTCGGTGATGTCCGGGTCTGCACTGGCGGCGTTCGGAACAACAGCGGTGCCCATCGTTGAGATGATGCTGGCTGTCTCCGTCACCATTTCAGTGAACACCCTTACGTCGTCCGACCCGCCTTGTGGAAGAACAGGCGTTCCGTGAGTACCTGCGAGATAACGCGTGATACCGGCGTTATCCAGAGGCACCGGCGTTCCGCTTCCCGTAATGGAAACTGCACCGAGCAACCTTGCGAATGGCTCTGTACCTGAAAGGTACGCATCAAACGCTTGGCCTAAAGGATTTTCGAGAGGATCGTTCGGTATAACCGTATCGCCGTTGACCTGGGACAGGGCAACTGGCGTGGCGGAGGCATTCAGACTGGCGGCAAAGTTAAGTGGATCTGCCGCATCAAGAGTAGCCTGGAAAACGTTGAAATAGGTTTCCAGGTCGGCATCGCCTTGTGCCAGCCCTGCCGCTGCCTGAAGGCCACCGAGAATTCTCGGAGCAAACGACGGTGAGTTCTCCAACAATCTTATGATGCCCGCGCCCGGCGTCAGAAGCTGAGCTGCAATGATGTCGTCATCGGGATTGCTGCTCTCGTTGGCAACAGCAACAAAAGGAGCGCCTACGATTGTGCCCAGGGAGTGGCCTACGAAGTAAACGCTGTCGGCCTTAAGATCTGCGCCTGCCGTGCCGTCGAAATCGAGACCACTCAGAGAGGCTCGCACGTTCAGCAGGTCGACAATGGCTTGTCGGTTGTTGTCTCTTGAGGTGGTAAAGTTCGTCAGGTTGATGAACAGGCTGCCCGATGCCCCATTGGCTGCGGTCATGGCCGTTGGCATGTTCGCTGCGTTTGCAGTGAAGTCAAAGTGCCGTTCGTTTTCGGTCTTCGCTATACCGGGGACCGTTGAGCCCGCGTTTGCGACCGTATTCTCAAATGAGCGCAGTGAACGTATAGCAGCGTCAAGCAGCGGTGCTTGGGCTGCAGGCGCTCCGAAATCTGCGGTGGAGGCGCCACCGGCGACCGCGATTACAGTGCCCGCGGCGGTGGCAGCGTCCTGACCAAGCGCGCTGGCCGCGAACTGTCTCTTATACACATC
>NZ_DRGY01000053.1 GCF_011049865.1 Marinobacter antarcticus
ACTCGCTCGCCCGGTTGCACATCCAGCCACTCCACCGCACGGTTTACCATGGCTTTGTTGATGTCTGCATTGACCTGGGTGAAGTCCATGGGATGAAACTGCATGGTCAGATCGAAGGCATCAAGCCTGTAACTCAGGCGCTCATCATCTCGGCCCGCTGACTCGGGCCAGATACGGTGCACCGTGTCGGGGCCTTTGGGCTGCAGATAAATGTGCAAGTCTTGAGCCTGACCAAAGGCAATCAGCTTGTCCCGATCGCTACTGATCAGTTCGTCCATGTTGCGAAAAACCATCGCCGCTGCATCGTCGCCACAGGCTACTTCCACTTGGGGGATGCGGTCATAGGCGTTCAGGCTGTGAAGCAGTTCACGCAGCGGAAGAATGCGTTCACCGATACGTGGATCCAGCACCACACAACGGTCAATATCCGTGAGGAAGCTGTTGCGCTTCTCCCGGAAACCGACCAGTACCGATTCCCGCGCCCTGACGTAGCGCACACCCATGCGCGCCTTGCGACGATACCCCAAGGACTTCTCCGGGCGCATCGGCGCAAACCACTCCTCCGATTCAATGCCGCCAAAATGGGCCAATTGCTCACGCAGCGTATTTTCCTTGAACTGTATCTGCGCATCGCCGCTCATGTGTTGAAGGCTGCATCCACCACACAGGTTGGCAAACTCGCAGGGAGGAGTCTGGCGATCAGGCGCCGCCTCCAGAACGTCGAGAGTGCGCAACTCATCGAATTTACTGCGGGTTGAAACAACCTTGGCCATGACTTTTTCGCCGGGTAACGCGCCGTCCACAAACAGGATTTTGCCGTCCTGACGAGCAATCCCGCGGCCATCGTGGCTGAGGCTTTCCACGTTACAGTGCACTGGCTCTGTGGGAAGTACCTTCCTGCGTCGTCTGCTCATAGTCTGTTCTCTTGATCTCGTCAGGGTGGGGGTCTGGATTTGGGTCTTGGCCAGGGTCAGGCGCCGGGGAAAACGCCTGTTGATAAATAGCGATCACCGCGGTCACAGATAATCGCCACTATGATGGCATTTTCAACCTGGCTTGACAGCCGAAGCGCGGCTGCGACAGAACCGCCGGATGACACTCCGCAAAAAATGCCTTCCCGTTCTGCCATCGCGCGCATGGTCTCCTCTGCCTCTTGCTGGCCGATGTCGAGCACCTGATCCACGCGTGTTGCATCGTAAATCCTGGGCAAATAGGCCTCTGGCCAGCGGCGAATGCCCGGGATAGACGCACCCTCTTTTGGTTGCAAACCCACAATGTTGATATCGGGATTGCGCTCCTTAAGATACCGGGAGACGCCCATAATAGTGCCGGTTGTTCCCATAGAGCTGACAAAGTGAGTAACCCGCCCCTCGGTCTGCTCCCATATCTCCGGGCCAGTGGTTCGATAGTGCGATAGCGGGTTGTCCTGATTACTGAACTGATCAAGCACCCGGCCCTTGCCTTCGACTTCCATTTTCAGAGCCATATCCCGGGCCACTTCCATGCCTTCTTCCTGGCTAACCGTGATGATCTCGGCGCCGTAGGCGCGCATGGACGCCCGGCGTTCTTCGCTCATATTTGCAGGCATGATCAACACCATGCGGTAACCCTTGATAGCGGCGGCCATGGCCAGCGCGATGCCGGTATTGCCGCTGGTCGCCTCGATCAACGTATCGCCCGGGCGAATTTCACCGCGGCGCTCTGCCTCCTGAATCATCCCGATGGCGGGTCGATCTTTTACAGAACCGGCCGGGTTGTTACCTTCCAGTTTTGCCAGTATCACATTGCTGGTGTCTCCGGGAAGGCGTTGCAACCGAACCAGAGGCGTATGTCCAACATAATCTTCAATCGTGGGGAAATGCATATGAGAACCCTGTGGTACACTTTTGCGTGTGCATGATACGCGTTATGGCTCCTGTCGCCCAATACAGCTTGTGGCTAACACCATGACTGAAGGCTATATAAATACTGTGTTTTTCGCCCCGGCAAGCACTGATACCAAGACTATCTTTGTCGGGTGGCCTATTATTACAAGGGCGTAACCTGCATCCACATGCGGCGTTAAGCTATTTTCGGGAATCTGGTATGCGACGTTGGGGCATTCGCAAAAAAGTATTGGTGGTAACTCTGGTTCCCACCCTCCTCACCACACTGATGCTGGGGCTGTTTTTTACCTATAGCTGGGTAACCAATATAGAGAGCCTGCTATCAGATCGCGGCGAATCGCTTTCTCGCCAGCTTGCGGCCGGTTCTGAATATGGCCTCTTCACTGCCAATCGCAGCCTTTTGACTAGCCTCTCCAACGCCCTGCTGGAAGAACAGGACGTGCGATCAATCACTTTTTTCGACGGCGATAGCCAACGTTTACTGCACACAGGCCCAGTAGGCTCTGACGATCTTGACCGCACGGAACTCGCCGGCGCGCAAGCAAGCCGCATCGTTCGCGAAACCAGCACCCGCTTTGTTACACCGGTTTTTCTTCAGGATCTGATGATCCAGAACATGCTCGATGCGGACACGCGGAAGCCTGCGTCAACACCGCGCAAACCTTTGGGGTGGGTGTCCGTGGAGATGTCCCATGTGCGCACCGAAAAAGAGACTTACAAGGCGCTGTTGATGTCTCTGATGCTGGTGCTTGGTGGCGTCATTTTCAGCATGCTAATCGCACTGCGTTTGAGCCGCGCCTTTACCGGCCCGGTGTTCGAACTGAACGAGGCCGTGGCGAAGCTTAAGGAAGGCAAGCTCGACACCCGGATTCATACCGGCGCCGGCCCGGAATTTGAACAGCTTGAGTCCGGCCTCAACGCCATGGCGGAAGAGTTGAGCAAAGCTCAGGCAGAAATGCAGCAGAACATTGATCAGGCAACGGAAGACCTGCGCGAGACCCTGGAAACCATTGAAATCCAGAACATCGAGTTGGACTTTGCGCGTAAAGAAGCTCTGGAGGCCAGTCGCATAAAATCTGAATTTTTGGCCAACATGTCCCATGAGATCCGCACCCCTCTAAACGGTATTATCGGCTTTACCGAGTTACTGCTCAAAAGTCCGCTGCCCCGTCAACAGAGAGATCACCTGAGCACGATACGCAAATCATCGGAAATTCTGCTGACCATCATCAATGACATTCTGGATTTCTCGAAGATTGAAGCCGGCAAACTGATTCTGGATCGCGTTCCGTTCCCACTGCGTGACATTATCGAAGAAGTTATGGTTATGTTGGCGCCGGCTGCCCACAGCAAAAATCTTGATCTTGTACCTCTGGTTTACAATGACGTTCCAGACAACATCATGGGCGACCCGCTGCGGGTCAAGCAGGTGATCACCAATCTGGTCAACAACGCCATCAAATTTACCCAGACCGGTGAGGTAGTGCTGCGGGCCAGCCTTGAGGACGAAGACAAGGAAAACAACCGCGCTACCCTTCGGCTGAGCATCACCGATTCCGGTGTTGGCTTGTCCCGGGTTCAGCAGCAATCGCTTTTCAACGCATTCAGCCAGGCTGATGCCTCTACAGCCCGGCATTATGGCGGCACAGGCCTTGGTCTGGCCATTTCCAAGCGCCTGGTCGAAGAAATGGGCGGCAAAATTGGCCTGCAGAGTGAGCTCGGAAAAGGCTCTACTTTCTGGTTCACTCTGACGCCGGAACTTGCCTCAAGCCCAGAAGCGATTGCGCCCCGGGATGCTCTGCAGGGCGAGCGAATTATTTATCTGGAACACCAAAAAACCTGCGGGCTCGCGGTTGAACACCTTTTGCGGGAATGGGGCATGACGGTTGATCATGCGACCTCCCCTGGTGCCATGCAGGAACAGATAGAGGAAGCCCAGAAAGGTCAGTCAGGGTATGCCGCAGCGATTATCGGAATTACCCGACACCTGCTCAATTCAAGCCAGTACTGTGGGCTGATCCGAACTCTGGAGGTTGAACGCGACTGTCGTACGCTGTTGCTTACGCCGACTCTGGAAACCCACGACACGCCTTTGTCCGGGTTGGCGAGCGGCCACCTGTCCAAGCCAATCTGTCGTGACGCTCTTTACGACGAACTGCTTCTTCTGGTACACGGCATCAACACCTCCGGCCAGGTAATTTCGCGCCAGGAAAACGCTGTTCGCCCGCCCGCCCCCACCAATTTGCCCAGAATACTGGCCGTGGACGATAACGACGCCAACCTGAAACTGGTCATGACCCTGCTACAGGACTATCAGATAGACGCAGAAGGCGCCTCAAGCGGCTTTGAGGCTCTCAGCAAATCCCGGCAACAGCCTTTTGATCTGGTCTTCATGGATCTTCAGATGCCGGGCATGGACGGTGTGGAAACCACCTCGCGCCTTCGTGAGATGGACAACAGCAATCATAAAACAATCATCATCGCCCTGACGGCGCACGCGCTCGCCGATGAGCAGGAACGACTGACAAAGCAAGGCTTCGATGGCTACCTCCCCAAACCCATAAGCAGCGGACAGCTTGCAGAAACCATACTGGATTGCACGGGTTATGATTGCGAAAGTGCCGGCCGGTTGGGCCGCTATGCTGTGCCGGAAATTCGAGATACGAGGCGTGCACTGAGACCTTCCACACGAAAAATGCAGCGAGATTGTGTGAGCGTGGCTGAAAGCATCCAACTGGCAGCGGGCAAGACGGACCTGGCGGAAGAGTTGTTCAGTATGCTTCTAGAGCAGCTATCCGCGGATCTGAATCAGATTGACCGGTTCTGGAATGGGCGTGATCTGGAAAGATTGCTGGAATGCGTGCACAAACTTCACGGTGCAACCCGTTACTGCGGGGTTCCAGAGCTACGCGCCGCCGCAAATCGTCTGGAAACCGCCCTCAAATGTTCAGCGGCAGACACCGAACTGCAAAAGAATCAGTTGGTATCTGCGATAGAGCGGTTGCAAATCTGGAGCGAACAGACTGACTGGCAACAATTGTTCAGAAAACACCCTCAGCGAGCCGGGATCCACTGACGATGCAGTCCATACCCTCGCCATTGTTGATCAGGCTCTTCCCCGTGCTTGTTCAAGAATCGACTTCATATCCCGGACCGCTTCTTTAAGGCCGCAAAACACCGCTCTGGCGATGATGGCGTGACCGATATTGAGTTCGTTAATGCCCGGGATGGCCGCTACGCGCTCAGTATTGTGATAGTGCAGGCCGTGGCCGGCATTCACAATCAGGCCTTTTTTGCGCGCGTACACAACCGCCTCTACCAGTGCTTTGAACGCTGCGTCTTGTGCCTCAGCACCCTCAGCCTCCGCGTATTCTCCGGTGTGGAGTTCGATAACCGGCGCGCCACAGCGCACTGCGGCATCAATCTGCCCGCGATTCGGGTCAATAAAGAGAGAAACCTCTGCGCCCAGTTTAGCCAGCCGCTCGCACGCGTTGGCCACACGGTTCTCCTGGCCTTCTACATCGAGTCCGCCCTCGGTCGTCAGCTCTTCGCGTTTTTCCGGCACCAGGCACACGCACTCCGGGCGAATGCGCTCGGCAAAATCCAGCATGGCATCGGTGACCGCCATCTCAAGATTCATTTTGGTCTGAAGCACTTCCTTCAACAGCAATACATCGCGATCCTGAATATGGCGCCGGTCTTCTCTGGGATGGATCGTTATGCCGTCTGCGCCAGCTTCTTCCGCCATCAGCGCCGCCTGAACCGGGTCGGGGTAACGTGTCCCCCGAGCTTCACGTAAGGTGGCAACATGATCAATATTGACACCGAGCAATACTCTGGAATTCATGTCATTCTCCCCTTGGATGGCTGAAAAGACTGCGGCTGTTCAACGGGCGGCCCTGTAACAAGTAGTCTGTCAACACGCGCATGACCCGCTTTGAGATCCGGCGGCTGGCCGTAGCGTCGTAATCCCCGCCGGCAAGCGCCAGCAGTGCTTCTCCCGGCAGGTTCTGTAACCTTACGCCGGCCGAGACGGCCGCCACGATACCCTGCTCAGGATCGTAGCAATAGGTATGTGCGGCACTGACGGTTTCACGGGTATCTGTTGCCAGGTCCCAGGCAAAATCGTAACCCAGCGCGGCCGCAAAAGCCTGCTCGAATTTCCGTAACACCGGCTCCACGTCCAACGTGTCCGCCAGCAGCGCAAGCGCCTCAATGTAAGCTGCAAAAAGAGTTTGATGCGGATCGGCCTGGGGCAATATCCGCTGCAGCAGCTCATTCAGATACAAGCCACTGTATAGGGACAAGGTGCGACGCAACGCAGGGCCATCGCGCACATCCACCTGGGTCAGGGTTTTCAGGTCACCGCGCCCCACCCAGTCCAGTAGCAGTGGCTGAAAGGGCTGAAGCTGCGCTTTCAGCGAGCTCTTGCTGCCGTTGGCGCCTCGGGCGACGGCGCTCATACGACCATGGTTCAGCGTAAACAGATCAACCATGAGGCTGGTTTCCCGCCAGGGTCGCCGGTGTATCACATACGCTGGCTCTTGCTGCTGCGCGCCTCTTGTCATATTGCCTCTTGCCATAGTGTCTCTTGCCATAATGCCCCGGGGAGCATAGCGGATACAGAGATCATAGGGGCCTCAGAGGTCGTTCATGCCCAGGCTTTTCAACGCGCGATCACTGTCTGCCCAGCCGCGTTTCACTTTCACCCAAAGGCGCAACATGACTTTGCTGTCAAACATACGCTCCATGTCGGCTCGGGCGTCCTGGCCAATGCTCCGCAACCTGTCGCCTTTGTCACCGATCATGATTTTTTTCTGGCCTTCGCGTTCCACCAGAATCAGCGCAGATATATGCAATGTTTTACCGTCGCGCTTGAACTCTTCAATTTCTACCGCTACCGAGTAAGGCAGCTCGGCCCCAAGCTGGCGGGTGATTTTTTCACGCACCATTTCCGAAGCCAGAAAACGTTCGCTCCGGTCGGTTATCTGGTCATCCGGATAGAAGTGAACGCTCTCAGGCAGGAAACGACCCACCGCTTCTTCCAACGGTTTCAGGTTCGTTTCCTTCAGCGCCGACATAGGAATGATTTCGGCAAACTCGCGTTTTCTGGAAAGCATGTCCATGTGTGGCAGCAGGTTTTCCCGTTTTTCAATCCGGTCTACCTTGTTCACCGCCAGGATAACCGGGCACGGAAGCTTGCTCAGTTTCTCAAGCACCATCTCATCGGCCGTTGTCCAGGCAAGCTGGTCTACCACAAACACCACCACATCCACGCCAACAAGTGCGGAAGTGGCCGCTTTGTTCATATACCGGTTGATGGCCCTGGGCTCTTCCAAATGCATGCCCGGGGTATCCACATAGACTGCCTGCACCAGGCCCACGGTTTTGATCCCCAGCACCTTGTGGCGAGTGGTTTGCGGTTTACGGGACGTAATGCTCAGCTTCTGACCCAGAATGTGGTTCAGCAGCGTCGATTTTCCAACGTTTGGGCGGCCAACAATGGCCACAAAACCACAACGGCTGTCGGGGTTTTCGGGACGGGTAATATCGTTCATCAGGGTGTCTCCACGCCAAGTTGTTTCAACGCGCTTCGTGCCGCTTCCTGCTCCGCCACACGGCGACTGTTGCCCACTCCGCTGGTTTTTCGATCCAGCGAAGACAGCACACAAGACACATGAAACGTCTGGTTATGGGCTTCTCCATCCACAGAAACAACATCATACCTGGGCAGTGGAAACTGCCGTGACTGGAGATACTCCTGCAAACGGGTCTTGGGATCTTTTTGGGTGTCCTGAAGATCGAGCTGTTTCAGCCGAGGCTCAAACCAGCGCAACACCTGCGCACGGCAGGTGTTGAAATCACTGTCGAGATAGATGGCTCCGATGATGGATTCCACCGCATCGGCAAGAATGGATTCGCGACGAAAACCACCACTTTTGAGCTCTCCCGAACCCAGACGCAAATAACTTCCCAGCTCGAATTCACGACCAATCTCGGCCAGGGTTACCCCTTTGACCATTCTGGCCCGCAACCGGCTCAGTTGGCCTTCACGAGCTTTTTCAAAGTTCAGAAACAAATATTCTGCAATCACCATATTGACAATGGAGTCGCCCAGAAATTCCAGTCGTTCGTTATTCTGGTTGCCATAACTCCGGTGCGTAAGGGCCAGCATAAGGCGCTCAAGCGAGTTGAATTGATAGCCAAGAGATCGCTGCAACTGATCCAGATCTGGCTGTGAACTCACTTGCCCTTCATCTCGTATTTATGCTGGAAGTGCACAACGATGTCCGCATTGCGAAAAATAGTGTTGCGAACCTCGTAGTTAACGTTGATCACCGCAAGTTCGCCATCCTTCTCAATCGTAATATCGCGGGCTTCAAGGTCTCGGATATTATTGATACTCAACCGCTTGTTGATCAGCCTGCGCAGTTGCGCAGGGCCCATCTGCGACAGGCCTTCTGTGCCATCGAGGCTTTCAAGCGCTTCTTGAATGGTAAGGTCGTCCATGTACGCTGGCCCAACCTTGATCACAAGCGCAAGCAGGCTGCCAAAAAATAGCACCATAATCAGGACAACGAGCGCTGAAGCACCACTCTGGCGGCCCATGGCAGGTAAATTATTTTTCGTCATTACAACTGAACTCCAGAATAGTCAGATTTATTCAATACCGCCCACCCGCTTGAAGGATGGCAAACTGATAAAGGATTCCCAGTGCATCCAGATCGCAAAGGCCTTACCCACAATCAACTTCTCCGGGACAAACCCCCAGTAGCGACTGTCGTTGCTGTTATCCCGATTGTCGCCCATCATGAAGTACTGCCCTTCCGGTACATGCCACTCACCTTCACCAGCCGCACCCGAACGCCCCATGGTGTGAAAAATATCATGCTCCACACCGTCCAGATCTTCCCGGCGCACTTCTATCGGCGGCAGGCGCACAACAAACTCGCTCTCAATCTTCCGGCCGTTGATGAACAACTGCTTATCGTGATAGCTCACGGTATCTCCGGGCATGCCAATCACCCGTTTGATGTAGTTGGTTTCGCCGTCTTTCGGGTAACGGAACACCATCACATCGCCCCGCTCCGGCTCGCCTACATCCAGAATTTTGGTTCCAAGCACCGGCAATCTGAGTCCGTAGGCGTACTTGTTCACCAAAATAAAATCGCCGACTTCCAGCGTTGGCAGCATGGACCCCGAGGGAATCTGAAAAGGCTCCACCAGAAACGACCGGAGTATCAATACAATCGCCAGTACAGGGAAAAACGAGCGACTGAGATCGACCAGGTAAGGTTCCTTGCGCGCGCCCTCTTCGGCGACGTCGTCTTCGACCGCGGCAAGGCGGCGCTTACGCAAGAACACTATGTCTGCCAGCCAGATCAGCCCAGACACGAAGGTCAAAACAACCAGAATGAGCGGAAAATCAATATCCATCAAAACGCCTTTTAATTATCGACTTTCAATACGGCAAGGAACGCTTCCTGAGGCACCTCAACATTACCCAGCTGCTTCATGCGCTTTTTGCCTTCTTTCTGCTTCTGGAGCAGCTTTTTCTTTCGGCTGACGTCGCCGCCGTAACATTTTGCCGTTACGTTTTTACGCAGCGCTTTCACACTGACCCTCGACACAATCTGACCTCCGATGGCGGCCTGAATGGCAATATCAAACATCTGCCGGGGAATCAGCTCTTTCATTTTCTCAATCAGCTGGCGACCCTTGTAGTTCGCTTGCTCTTTATGAACGATCAAAGCCAGCGCATCAACGCGTTCACCGTTTATGAGCACATCGAGACGAACCAGATTCGCCTGCTGAAAACGAACAAAGTGATAATCCAGTGAGGCAAACCCGCGGCTTGCAGATTTGATGCGGTCAAAAAAATCAAGAACCACCTCGGCCATCGGAATCTCGTATGTTAACTGCACCTGGCTGGTCGTAAAGTGCATGTTTTTCTGAACGCCACGCTTCTCTTCACATAAGGCAATCACGTTACCCAGGTGTTCCTGCGGCACCAGGATATTCGCTTCAACAATCGGCTCACGCATTTCCTCAATCGAGCCAATATCCGGCAACTTTGAGGGGCTGTCCACCGACAGTGTCTCGCCCTGGCGATTCAACACCTCGTATATAACCGTGGGTGCGGTGGTAATCAGATTTATATCGTATTCACGCTCCAGGCGCTCCTGGATAATTTCCATGTGCAGCATGCCCAGGAAACCACAGCGAAACCCGAAGCCCAGCGCATCGGAGCTTTCCGGCTCATAAAACAGCGAGGCGTCGTTCAGGGTGAGCTTTTCCAGGGCGTCGCGAAAATCATTATAATCGTCAGCGCTGACCGGGAACAGGCCGGCATAAACCTGCGGCTGTACTTTCTTGAACCCGGGTAACATAGGCGTGTCGGCGGCAAACTTGTGATGCACGATGGTGTCGCCCACTGGCGCGCCGTGTATATCTTTGATGCCCGCAACAACAAAGCCCACATCACCGGCTTCCAATATATTGGTGTCATGGGGCTTGGGGTTAAAAATGCCGACCTTGTCGGCATTCCAGGCCTTGCCCGTGGACTTGATGACGATCTTGTCACCTTTTTTCAGAATACCCTGGGTAACCCGAACAAGTGAGACGACGCCCAGGTAATTATCGAACCAGGAATCGATAATCAACGCCTGCAACGGGGCAGAGCGATCGCCCTCGGGTGGCGGTATTTTTTGAATGAGGTCTTCCAGAACATCTTCAACGCCCATGCCACTCTTGGCGGAGCAGCGCACCGCATTTGAGGCATCAATACCGATAATATCCTCTATTTCGGCTGCAACCCGGTCCGGTTCCGCCTGGGGCAAGTCCATCTTGTTCAGAACCGGCACAACTTCCAGGCCCTGCTCGATAGCGGTGTAGCAGTTGGCAACGGACTGGGCCTCCACGCCCTGACCGGCATCTACAACCAGCAAGGCGCCTTCACAGGCGTACAACGAACGTGACACTTCATAAGAAAAATCCACGTGTCCGGGCGTGTCGATAAAATTAAGCTTATATTCCTGGCCATCCCGGGCCGTATATTTAAGCGTAACGCATTGGGCCTTGATGGTGATGCCCCGCTCCCGCTCCAGATCCATGGAGTCCAGCACTTGTGCGGACATTTCCCGGGTGGTCAGGCCTCCGCAAACCTGGATGAAACGGTCTGCAAGTGTCGATTTTCCATGGTCAATGTGGGCGATAATGGAGAAGTTACGGATTCGGCTCAGTTCAGTCACAGACAATGAATACTCATAATAATACGGAGGATTGAGCCCGGAGAGGCCACACCAGTATCCGGGGACGGCGTGATTTTACCGGTTACCGGCCGCCATTGCCATGATCAGGAAATAAGCGGGCGCTCATACTGCCGGATAAGAAAGCCAATCAGTGCATCTTCATCCAGTGGATAGCTAAAGAGATTGCCCTGGCACTGGGTACATCCGGCCGACTTCAGGAAACTCAATTGCTGGGGCGTTTCGACACCCTCAGCCACCACGGTGAGGTGCAGCTTCTGCGCCAGCGCAATAACCGCCGAAGCCACATCCGTTGCGCTGACATTGTACGGAATATCGCGGATAAAGCGGTGATCAATTTTAATGACATCAAGCGGAAGCTGCTGCAAGGCAACCAGAGAGCAGGAACCGGCACCAAAATCGTCCAGAATCAGGCAGACGCCAAGGTCGTTGAGCGATACAAGCAGTTCACGCAGCATGCGCGGATCTTCATTCAGCAACTCCACTGGCATTTCCAGTTCAAGCTTTTCTGGTGAGACGCCTGTCTCGGTAATTACCTGTCGAACCATATCGAGAAAACGGGAATCAACGACCTGCCTGACCGACAAGTTAACCGCCATTTTCAGGTTTTCAAAACCTGCCCGCTCAAGTGCCTGAACCTGGATACAGGCCTGACGCAACGCCATCTCCCCCAATTGGACAATCAGCCCCGTTTCTTCGGCCAGGGTGATGAACTGCTGCGCCGATACCAGGCCCTTTTCGGGGTGGTGCCAGCGCAAAAAGGCTTCAACGCCAATCACTCGCTCACTGATCAGATCTATCTTGGGCTGGTAGTGCAAAACAAAACGCTCGCCTTCCAGAGCCGTTGCCAGCTCTTCTTGTTGAAGCAACCTTCGCGCAGCTTTGATATTCATGGAGGGTGTAAAAAACTGATAGGTATTGCGACCCATTTCCTTGGCCCGGTACATGGCCAAATCCGCATATTTCATCAGCGTTCCGGGATCCTCACTGTCGTGGGGAATCATGGTAACGCCAATGCTCACCGTAATGCCTACCTCATGATCGCTCAGGCGGATTCGCTGGCACAATCTGCGCAAAATGGTATCCGCCACCTTGGAGGAAGCATCTGCATCACTCACCTGTGACAGCAACACAACGAACTCATCGCCACCAAGCCTTGCCACAGAATCTTCTTCACGCACACAGCCTTCCAGCCACTGCGCTACCTGTTGCAACAGTTCGTCGCCGGCGTCGTGACCCAGCGTATCGTTAATACGCTTGAAACCATCAAGATCCAGGAACATCAGCGCTGCGGGCACGCCGCTTCTGCGGCTCCTTCGTACAACGTTATTTAGCCGGTCGCGGAACAACTGACGGTTGGCAAGCCCGGTAAGGGGATCGTAAAACGCAAGCCGGTGCAATTCGGACTGTGCGGCTTTCAACTGAGTCAGATCACGCAAGCTCAACACCACGCCATTAACGCCGGGGACTTTCAGCATGGCGGTATAGGTGCCTTCCATATCATGCCAGCTGTCAGCAGCATCACGGATACGCGCGCGGATGACCGGCATCTGTTTGCCTGGCGCGTCTACGGCATCCACAAAGCCCTGCTCCAGGTTAGGCCAGTCGTCCTCGTGCACAAGGCTTTCCAGCGCAAGCGCCCGAACATCGTCAGGGTCAAATCCGAGAATATCAAAGCAGGACGGGCTGGCGTAAAGCGGCGTGCCTTTACCATTCATAACCAACGTAACGTTTGCCGCACCCTCTGTGATAGCGCGATAACGTCCAGCACCGATCTGCGCCATCAGTCGCGAGCGAACCAACACCAGTACGACGACAAACAGCAGCAGACTTATCACCACGCCACTTCCCAGAACAATCGATGGGCGCGGATCCGATGCCAGATAATCAAAAGCCGGAGTGGAGCGGGTTTGCAGCAGCCAGTCTCGCCCACCGTGACTTATGGTCTGGCTCATTTCGAAACTGAACTCATTGTCGAGGGAGCCGAGGTTTGAGCCATACATCAAATTTTTACGGTCAACCACGCCGTTGTCGTAGATACGGATATCAAGAAACGGCGATATCAGGCCAATGATGCCGTCAAGGAGGTTGTTCATGCGAAACGCACTGAACACGAAGCCCTCCAGCATCATGCGCCGCTCTGCCCGAACCTCCGGCACCTGCCCGCCTTTGAAAACCGGATAATACATAAGAAAGCTGGCCTGCCCCTCTTCCAGTTCTTCCTGAACCAGGACCACTTTAGCCGTTACGGTCGGGAGGGCATCGTCGCGCGACCTCTCCATGGCTTCGCGATGAGCCGGGTCACTGAAAGCGTCGTAGCCCAGTGCTTTTCGATTGCTTTCGGTTCCGGGCTCCAGGTACACCATGGGATAATAGAAAGGTCCGGTTCCCAGAGGTTTCACCAGATAGTTATAAACACCCTCTGCACGCACCGAGGCAATATGGTCGGCCATATCCCGCACTTCAATACGTTCAACGTATCCAATGCCCTGAATGCCGGGGTAATAACGATTAATATCGACGTTCTGAACATACTCTCGCCATTGATCGCGAGACACCTCACCGGCGACCGCAAACAGACCCGCACTGCCTGCCAGAACCTGCTCATAGTTGAGCAATCGTTCCTCAATGGCGGTTTTCAATTGCAGCGACTGGGTTCGGAACCTGGCTTCTGTACGATCGTCTACCATCCGGATGGAAAAATGCCATAACAAGGCTGTCACGGCGATCGCAACGATTAAAAGCAGCCAAGCGAGCCAGGCATTGTGGGGTTTCAGAAGTTGCAGGAGGGGGAGATCCTTTCTATTCATAATCTGGCCTGATCCGTTCCGTGGCAGCGCTTGTTTTTCTGGTTTTAGTATAACAAAAGCCCCGAAGCCTGTCGTTTCCAACATCAGGTTTCGGGGCTTTTCGCAAAACGGTTCCGTCGTTTCAGATCACGGCTGTCAGGGTTTCATCACCAGGTAGATCGCCCTGCCTTGGCGTACGACGCGCACCGGCACCGCTCGCCCCTCGGGCAGCGCTCTAACCACCTTCTGAAACTCTTCAACAGATGTGATCGCGTTTCGATCGATTTCGGTGATCACATCCCCCGCGCGAATACCGGCAGTATAGGCGGGGCCGCTGCCGACACCACTCACGACAACACCGCCCTTCACGCCGATAGAGTCCGCCAGATTCGAGGGCAAAGGCTCAACGGTCAACCCAAGGGGCGCCGTTGATGAACCGCCAACGGAAGGCGTCGCTTGCTGCGCCCCGCGTTCGTTCGGAAGCTGGCCTATTTCAACACCCAGCTCGATTTCTTTTCCACCACGCAAAACGGTCAGGCGTGCCGTCTCACCCACCGGGGTGCGGCCGACCATGGGCGGCAGATCTGACGAGAGCTCGACATCATCACCGTCGTATTGAAGAATGATATCACCCGACTGCAAACCGCCGGACTCGGCCGGCGAACCGTCCATAACTTCAGCAACCAGCGCGCCTCTCGGGCGCTTGAGTCCGAAAGACTCCGCCAGATCCCGGTTCACTTCCTGAATCAGCACGCCCAGCCAACCACGGGAAACCGTGCCCTTGTCGCGGATCTGACGAAATACGTTCATCGCGTCATCGATGGGAATGGCGAACGAAACCCCCATAAAACCGCCAGAGCGGGTGTATATCTGCGAGTTAATTCCAACCACTTCGCCGTCGAGATTGAACAACGGGCCACCGGAGTTACCCGGGTTGATCGCCACATCGGTCTGGATAAAAGGCACGTAGTTTTCAGACGGGAGTGACCGGCCAAGAGCACTAACAATGCCAGCGGTGACGGTATAATCAAAGCCAAACGGAGAGCCTATTGCAAACACCCACTCACCCACTTTGAGATCTTTCGAGCGCCCTGTTTTTACAACGGGTAGATCGTCACCATTTTCGATTTTCAGAACGGCCATATCCGAGCGAGGATCTGTACCCACCAATGTTGCAGGCAACTCACGACGGTCGTTGAGGCGGACAATGATTTCGTCGGCGCCTTCAACAACATGATTGTTGGTCAACACATAGCCATCGGCAGACACAATAAACCCTGAGCCCATGGAGCGCTGCGGCTGAGCGTTTTCCGGCGCGCCCCCGAAGGGTGACTGACGCCCACGGAAGAAATCCTGAAAGAACTCTGGCAACTGTTCGAGCTGTCTCTCATTCAAAGGCGAACCCTGGGAGCCGGTGTTGCTCACCTTGGGATTGCTGGTCGTGCTTATATTGACGACCGCACCTGCGTTTTCTTCAACCAGCCCGGTAAAGTCCGGGAGGCCTCGTGCGAAGCCTGTCTGGCTCCAGACCAGCATGACAATAGCTGCCAGCATCAGCAGTAAAGAACCCGGCACCCTCTGAGCGAGTGATGCCGGGGGAAACCGGGTAACGGTGATTGTCGTTCTCAGCATGTCAGAATCCCCTGTGTATCATGTTATCAAATCCGGATGAGAAACTGCCCCGACCGGAATGCGGTTGACTCGGAGCAACCTGGGTTCATAGTGGCCGGTATTCCGGCTCTGCACTATTCGGCTTGCCATAAACCCTGATGCAAGCCCGGTAACGGCGCCCAACATAGCTGGGACATCGCTGCCATCAGACACGTAATGCCCGAGAACACTGCCAACTACCAGCAGCAATAGCGGAAGTGCGTACACCAGAAGCGAGGCGCCAAGGAGTGCATTTTCATCAATCCCCAGGGTCACTTCTTCACCCACTCGGGCATTCACTGAATTGACAACCCGCACCTGATTGGCGCGGCCACCGGTGGCTGAAGCCAACAGTTTCTGCCCACAGCCATTGCGCGCTGCACAACTCTGGCAGGCCTTGGTACGAATCGTCTGTATCCAGGCATGCCCATCGTCAACCGCCACAACGTTTCCGGTTTCGG
>NZ_DRGY01000054.1 GCF_011049865.1 Marinobacter antarcticus
GATCAGGTTCGGGAGACATCGAACTTCAGCGACATGCTTGGCAAGGCCGTCAACAGCGTTAAAGACGTTCAGCAACAGGCCGGTGCTTTGCAGACGGCATACGATATGGGCGACCCCAATGTGGATATTACCCGGGTGATGATTGCTGCCCAGAAGTCTTCTGTGTCTTTCGAAGCGTTGACTCAGGTGCGTAACCGCGTGGTCAGAGCGTACGAAGACATTATGAATATGCCGATCTGATAACGGAGTACAGACATGGCCAGCGTTCCCGCAGAAACGACCTCAAACATGCCAGCCGCCCGGGGCGGCGGCAGCTCCGATGGCTCCGAGAGTAACAGCGACCTGTTTTTGGGGTTTAATCGACTGAACCTTCTGCGCCAGGTTGGTCTGATGGTGGGTCTCGCGGCCAGCGTTGCGTTAGGTGTCGCGGTTGTGCTTTGGGCCCAGGAGCCAAACTACCAGCCCGTGGTGGGGGACTTGTCTGCGTACAACCCCCAGGACGTCACCACCATTCTCGATAGCAACGGCATCGATTATAAAATGGATACCCGTACGGGTGCTTTGCTGGTGCCGTCTGATCAGGTCTACAATGCGCGGCTCAAGCTGGCCGCAGAGGGCGTAACCGACCAAAAAACAATGGGCTATGAGCTGTTGGACCAGGATCGGGGGCTCGGCACCTCGCAGTTTATGGAAACCATCAGCTATCGCCGTGGCCTTGAGGGTGAGCTGGCACGCACCATCAGCAGCATGCGTGGGATTCGCGGTTCCCGGGTTCACCTGGCGATTCCCGAGCGTTCAGTGTTCGTGCGGGACGCCCGTGATCCAACCGCGTCGGTTTTTCTTGAAGTCTTTGCAGGTCGTCGCCCCGAACAGGAACAGATCGCTGCGATTGTGAATCTGGTTGCCGGTAGCATTCCGATGATGAACAAGGATCACGTGACCGTTGTTGATCAAAATGGCAATTTGCTGACGGGAAAAGAAAGTCGCGGCGATGGCGAGCGCATGCAGGATCAGTACGACTACACGTCCCGCGTGGAAGAGGGTTTGGCGCGCCGTGTCTCCTCTTTGATTTCGCCCATTGTTGGCGATGGCCGGTACCGGACAGAAGTGTCTGCAGACCTGGATTTCTCATCGGTGGAGCAGGCCGAGGAGTTGTTCAACCCTGACCAGCAGGCGGTTCGCAGTGAACGTGATCTTACCGAACAGCGTACACCGGGGTTTAACGGCGGCATTCCCGGGGCTTTGTCCAATCAGCCTCCTGCCGCTGCCACCGTGCCGGAACAAGCAACTGCCAAAACAAAAGTGGGCGATGCGGCGGTCGCAGCGCCGGCACAACCGGTGAATGTGCGCAAGGAATCTACCCGCAATTATGAAATGGATCGCACCGTCAGCTACACCCGCCAGGAACTGGGTCGAGTGAGACGAGTGACCGTTGCGCTCGCGGTTGACGACATGAAAGTGGTGAACCCGGACACCGGTGCGGTAACGTATGAGCCGTGGACCGAGCAGGAGTTGCAGCGCATCAGCATGCTGGTGCGTGATGCGGTGGGCTATTCCGCCGCCCGCGGTGACAGCGTGACCGTGATGAATACGGCGTTTGCGCAGGAAGAAGCCATTGAATTTGAAACGCAGGGCTTCTGGGAGCAGCCGTGGTTCTGGGATTTGATGAAACAGGTATTGGCCGGTCTGGTTATTCTGGTGTTGGTGCTTGGCTTGTTGCGTCCGACGCTGAAAAGCCTGTCTGGCGGCGGCCGTCGTGATCGGGGGGACGATTCCGATTCCGATGGTTATGGCGGCTACGACGATGCCGGCGGCAACGATGCATTGCGCCAGGCTATGACGCCTCAGGACGACCTCCTTTTGCCGGGCGCGACAGATGGTTATGATAGGCAGCTAAATGCTCTTAAAGGTTTGATTGCCGAAGACCCGGCCAGGGTTTCTCAGGTGATGCGCCAGTGGGTGAACGTTGATGACTGATCAGACCAGACCGCAGAATGTTGACGCGCCTCAGAAGCCCCAGCGAAAAATTCCGCGGGTGGAACAGGCGGCTATCCTGCTGATGTCTCTGGGCGAAGCCGATGCGGCCGAAGTGCTGAAACATATGGGTCCAAAAGAAGTTCAGCGCGTGGGTGTTGCCATGGCCCAGATGCGAGACGTCAGCAAAGACGACGTGTCTTTCGTGCTGAGCCAGTTTGTGGAAGCGGTGGGTGGCCAGACCGGGCTCGGCGTGGGCAACGATGACTATATCCGCGCCATGCTCACCCAGGCACTGGGCGACGACAAGGCCGCCAGCCTGATCGACCGTATTCTTATCGGTGGCAATACCACCGGATTGGACACGCTCAAATGGATGGAGCCCAGAGCCGTGGGCGATATCATCCGCTACGAGCATCCGCAAATTCAGGCGATTGTTATTTCCTACCTGGATCCGGACCAGGCCGCCGAAATTCTTGCAACGCTGGATGAGAAAGTACGCCTGGATGTGATGATGCGGGTTGCCTCGCTGGAAAGTATTCAACCCCAGGCGCTGCAGGAGCTGAACGACATTCTGGAGAAGCAGTTCTCCGGTGGCTCAGCGGCCCAGACCAGCCGAATCGGGGGCGTAAAGCGTGCTGCGGACATCATGAACTTTATGGATCGCAGTATTGAAGGCAATCTGCTTGACTCCATCAAGGATATGGATCCGGATCTTGCCTCTACCATCGAAGACCTGATGTTTGTATTTGATAACCTCAAGGATATTGATGATCGAGGTATTCAGGCTCTTCTGCGCGAGGTGTCGTCTGACGTTCTGGTTGTGGCCCTGAAGGGATCTGATGAAGCGGTTCAGGAAAAGATCTTCAAGAACATGTCCAAGCGTGCCGCCGAGTTGCTACAGGATGACCTGGAGGCTAAAGGCCCGGTGAAGGTCAGTGACGTGGAATCCGCCCAAAAAGACATTATTACCATTGCCCGTCGCATGGCCGAAGCGGGAGAAATCACGCTGGGTGGTGCCGGTGAAGAAATGATGTAATGAAAGATTCCTCCCGCAACCCCAACCTGATCCCCAAAGAGCAGCTAACGGCCTACGAACGTTGGGAACTGCCGCTGCTGGACGCCAGTGGCAACGAAGTTGCCAGAGAAGAAGAGCGTGATGTCAAACCTTTGACAGCAAGTGACCTCGCCGAGATTCGTCAGGCCGCCCGGGAGGACGGCGTGAATGAAGGCCGGGAAAAGGGGCTGCGAGAAGGCCGCGCAGAAGGGTATGAACAAGGCCATAAAGAAGGCTTTGAAACCGGTCATGCCGAAGGAAAGGCGCTTGGGCAGAGTGCGGGTTATGATGAAACCCGTGCTGAGGTAACCGCAAGCCTGGATCGCCTCGAACCACTGCTGGGCGAGCTCTTGTTGCCCATTCGCCAACATCAGGACGAGCTTGAAACCTCTCTGCTCAATCTCACCACGGTGCTTGCCCGGGCCGTTGTCTATCGCGAGCTGACCCTGGATTCCTCCCACATCCGGCAGGTGGTGCGTCGGGCGGTTGAGGCTTTGCCATCAACAGCGGATAACGTCCGCATTCATGTTCATCCAGACGACTACAGTGCGGTACGTGAAGTGGCAGAGCGTTTTGAAGCCGCAGCCTCGGTTGTGGAAGATGACAGTATGCTGCCGGGCGGCTGCAAGGTTGAAACCCGCAACAGCCTTGTTGACTTTACCGTTGAAAAGCGTTTTCAGCGCGCCGTTCAGAGCATGCTTGAGCAGCAAACAGACGATGCCGGGAACGGCGAGTCTGAAGAGTTGGGCGCCGTGATGGACGATTTGACGGACTTTCAGCGGGATGTCTTGAGCTCGCCGGGTGAAACGCCGAACAAAGACACTCCTTCTGAAACCAATCCCACCGAAGGTAAGCGCGATGACATCCTCCCTGGCTGATCGCCTGGATCGATACCAGGCGCAGCTGCACGCAAATCCGGAGCCGGAGCTATCTGGCCGCCTGACCCGAATGGTAGGGCTAACGCTTGAGTGCGTTGGCTGCCCCATGGTGGTGGGCGATCGCTGTGTGATCCAGAGCCAGGGCGCCGGTACCGTTGAAGCCGAAGTTGTAGGGTTTGAGGATGACAAGGTCTACCTGATGCCGCTCACGGCCATAGAGGGCCTGAAGCCTGGCGCCAGGGTAGTGCCGCTGTCTGCCGCAAGCCGCGTTCCCGTTGGCCCGCTGATGCTGGGCCGTGTGGTGAACGGCAGTGGTGAGCCTCTCGATGGCAAGGGCCCGCTTCAGGCCGAGGCCAGAGTTCCGTTGACTGGAGACATAATCAACCCCCTCAACCGGGCGCCGGTCAGGCAGTCTATGGACGTGGGCATCCGGGCTATCAACGCGCTGCTGACCGTAGGCCAGGGCCAGCGTTTGGGTTTGTTCGCCGGCAGTGGCGTTGGCAAAAGTATGCTGCTGGGGATGATGACGCGATTCACCGATGCCGATGTCATTGTGGTGGGTCTGATTGGCGAGCGGGGCCGGGAGGTCAAAGAATTTATAGAAGACATTCTGGGTGAAGAAGGGCTCGCCAGATCGGTTGTGGTTGCCGCTCCGGCGGACGATTCACCCCTGATGCGCTTGCGCGCCGCCATGCTGACCACCCGGATTGCCGAATACTACCGGGACAAAGGCAAGCGGGTGCTGCTATTGATGGATTCGCTTACCCGATACGCCCAGGCGCAGCGTGAAATTGCGCTTGCGGTTGGCGAGCCACCGGCCACCAAAGGCTACCCGCCGTCCGTTTTTGCCAAGCTGCCACAGCTGGTTGAGCGCACCGGCAACGGTTTGCCCGGGGGCGGTTCGATCACGGCGTTTTACACCGTGCTGACCGAAGGTGACGATCAGCAGGACCCGATTGCGGATGCCGCCAGAGCGATTCTGGATGGTCATATTGTGCTGTCGCGGCGGCTTGCAGAGGAGGGGCATTATCCGGCTATTGATGTTGAAGCATCGATCAGTCGGGTTATGCCGCAGGTGACCGAAACCGAGCATTTCTCCCGATCCCAGCGTTTCAAGCAAGTTTACTCACGCTACCAGCAGACCCGGGATTTGATCAGTGTTGGCGCGTATGTGAAAGGTTCTGATCCGGAAATTGATTTCGCCATTACCTATATAGGGAACATGCGTCAGTTCCTGCAGCAGGATTTGAACGAACGTGCATCTCTGAGCGAGAGCATTGAGGAGCTCCTGGCTGTGGTGCCTGAGCGGCGTTCACCGGAACGTCGCAAATCAGTCGTGCCTGATCCTGCGGCGACCAATACCCGACGAGGTGATGATTGATGCTTCGTTCCGAACGCCTGGGTGTCGTGCTTGCGCTGGAAGAGCGTAAGGAACAGAAAGCCCTTGAGCAGATGGGCAAGGCCCGGGAGTTGATGGAGCAGCACAGGGGGCAGGTCGAAAACCTCAACCGGTATCAGCAGGAATATCGGGATCAGATTCGCAGCAGTCAGCACGGTGTGGTGCAGGTCAGTCGTTTGCAGGCGTGGCAGGCGTTTATTGCGC
>NZ_DRGY01000055.1 GCF_011049865.1 Marinobacter antarcticus
CCACTATTATTTCGCCTCGCCAGACGATTGGTCGCGCGACCGCTGAGCAGGTCATTGCTCGAATTGAAGGTCGGCACCTCCAAAATAACCAGACCGATGTCGGGTTTGAGATGTCGATTGGTGACAGCGCTTAAAACAATTGCCAATAGCACAAACACCCCGACGATAATCGCCAGAATGGCAAACCATTGCGCATTCTGGATAAGCCACGGTGCATCGTCGTGACCATTGAGAATGGCCGCCATTTATTTGTCACCCAGGGTGTCCTCAACCCCGCCAAACTCTGAACGAACGTAATTGGTGAGAGAGGCGATCTGGTTGTTATCCGCGCTGATGAGCGCATGGGTGCACCACTAGTCTATTTTTTGATGCTACTGGCGACCTTCGTGCTGGGTGTCATCAACTCGTTCGTCCATGCAAAAGACGTTTGGGCCAGCATGCCGACCGGGCTCATTCTATCCGTTATCACGGTCATTCTGGCCTGCGCTGCAACCTGGATTGGCCTCGCCAGCTGGCGCATTGGAGGTGCAAGATGAAACCCGTCAATATCCTGTCGATAGCCTTGGTTGCTACGCTCCTAAGCGCATGTGGCGAAAACAAAGTAGATGATACTGCACAGGTCGGACCGGATCCGACCCTGCCCGAAACTCACCGCGGCCTGATACCCACCTTGAAAATCGCCGAGCCGGCAAGCTGGGGTGATCGCCAACCCACAGTGCCGTCAAACTATAAAATCAGCGCCATTGCCACTGACCTGAAAATTCCGAGGCAGACGTTAGTCTTGCCCAATGGGGACATTCTGGTGGCAGAAGGTCGGGGCGGCAACGCGGCCAAGCTGCGCCCCAAGGACTTCATTGCGGGTTATTTCAAAGCTAAAGGCACTACTGCGGTCAAAGGCGGTAATCGGGTGACACTGCTGCGCGACAGTGATGACGATGGCACTTATGAGACACGTACTGTGTTCGCCGAGAATCTGAATGCGCCCTACGGGCTTGCGCTCATCAATGACCAACTGTACGTCGCCAACCAGGACGCAGTGGTGCAGTTCGATTATCAGCCCGGTCAGACCACCGCCAGTGGGCCAGCGCGTAAACTCACCGACCTGCCCCATACGGTCAATCACCACTGGACCAAGTCCATGACGGCAAGTCCTGACGGGCAGTTCCTATACGTTGGCATCGGTTCAAACAGTAACATTACGGAAAATGGTCTGGAGGTAGAGGCGGATCGCGCCAGAGTCTGGGAGATCGACGCCAAGAGTGGCGCTCACCGGCCTTATGCAACCGGTCTGCGCAATCCGACAGCGCTGGATATTCTGCCCGGTACTGACCAACTATGGGCAGTGGCCAATGAGCGCGACGAGCTGGGTCCACGATTGGTGCCGGATTACCTGACATCGGTCCAGGACGGTGAGTTCTACGGCTGGCCCTACAGCTACTGGGGACAGAATGTTGATCCTCGGGTGAAGCCGCAGCAACCTGACATGGTAGCCGCCGCGATTGCTCCGGATTATAGCCTGGGATCGCACAAAGCCCCTTTAGGCCTGGCATTCTCAACGGCGACCATGGGTGACAAGTTCAGCGAAGGTGCATTCATCGGAGAGCATGGCAGTTGGAACCGTTCTGACCCAGCGGGTTACAAGGTAGTCTTCGTTCCCTTTAGTAACGGCAAGCCAGCCGGAGACCCACTGGACTTCGTCACCGGCTTCCAGGGTGAGGATGGCAAGACCCGTGGCCGACCTGTGGGCGTGACGGTGGATCCCGAAGGGGCACTCATCGTCGCCGATGACCTTTCAAATACCATTTGGCGGGTCACCCCCACTCAATAAGCGGTATAACAAAAGCCTTCTTCGCGGGCGTAGCCCTAACCCGGAGCGGTTCAATGATTCCGGACACCATCCTGAGCTCCGGGGCACCGGGCTCAGGATGGGACTATCGGCCGCAGTTGGCTCCGTTTACTCAAGCATGCGCTCCAAAAACGTATAGGACTGCCCCCAAACCATGCCGCCGAGCAATTGCGAGCGGGCGGTTTTATGGTTGAGAATGCGACCGGCCGAAAACACTCCGAGCAGCTTCTGCAACCAGATTTCACAGATGTCGCAATCAACGTGAATCTCGGCAAATTCAAAGATCTCCCAGAAGGCGTAACTTGATCGAAAGTCAGGGGTGAGTTGGAGAGCCGGTCATCCTGGCGATTATGCTATGGTTGTTTTGGTCAATCGGCCGTCATCCGAGCTCCAAATTAGCGCATTGATTGAAACTTAAGAAGGCATCAACATGAGTTACGAATCAACGCCAGCAGATCGCTCACGTATAATCAATGCCCTTGCCGGCGGCTGGGTCGCGGACGCCGCGAGTCTTGGGTTGCACTGGCTGTACGATAGCCAACGCATCCAGGAGGTTGCCGGCGATTCACCGGAGTTTCTGACACCCCGGGCAGACTATTTCGAAGGCGGGTTCGGGTATTTTGCCCATAGCGGCAAACAATCCGGCGACGTCAGCCATTATGGCGCGGCCACAGGGGTGTTAACAGACAGCTTATTGGCCAGTGAAGGGGTGCTGGACATCCGGGATTATCAGCGGCGCTTTCGCTCTTTTTTTGGCCCCGGTGGTCACTGGCGAGGTTACATCGACAACCCGACCCGGCGCACTCTGGAAAACCTGAATTCAATAGAGCAAAACGCCATTGAGCAGGCAAGATCAACAACTACAGCCGACCTCACGGACACGCAGAAGCGCGTACTGGTGACGAAGGTTTTACCCTATACCCGGTATTTGAGCGGCAGCCAACTGGCTGACCCGGTACGCAAGGCCATTGACCTTACTTATCACGAACCGGAGATTCAGGAAGCCGGGGTTCATCTGGCTGAAACCATTGACCGCCACTTGCTGCCGGAAAGTGGCGCCGACGACACGCAACTGCCTGCAGTCTCCAAATTACCACCGCTGGTGGCCATCTATTGCGGTCAACCAAACCTAATGGAGGTAACAGAAGCCGCCGTGAGGGTGACCAATCACAACGACGAGGCAGTGGCCTGGGCTCGGTGTGCCGCACGGCTCCTCGATCATCTGTTCCGGGGCGAGTCGCTATCAACGGCTCTTGAAGCGGCTACCCCCGAAGCAACAAACACAAAAAATCTCGCCCATGCCCTTTCCTGTTCTGGTCTTGATGCCACGGGCGCTGGCGACATCTCTGGGCGCACGTGTTCCCTATCCGAAGCCATGCCGGTAATCTTTCACATTCTGAGCCACGCCCGCAGCTTTACCGAAGCCATTCGTGCCAATATTCACTGTGGCGGCGATTCTTGCGGACGGGCCTGGATTGTCGGGCCGGCGATGGCCGCCCTGCACGGCGTTGGCGGGGAGCGCGGCATTCCTCTGAGCTGGCTGGCCCGGGTATCCGATGCCCCGGCTATCCTTACGGATATTGAGACGTTGGTTAACCGAACATAACAATGCATCCGCACGCTGCGGTGAAATGACGTAAGGGTTGCTTATGATTTTCGGAATCGCCTGGTTCGTAATGATGTGGTTTGGCTTGGTGATGATCGCTCTGGTAGCTGCCGTGATGTTTGTGCGGCGCAAGAAACGCCATGGCGAGGATGAAAGCGCCACAATCGCCGATCAGCCACAGCAAGGGGCTCGCCAACAGGTGCTTGAAAAAATAAATGAAATTCATGTCGCAACGGAAGGGCTCCGTGGCCGGGCAAGAATAAAGGCTCTGCGGCACTGCATGGATAGCATGAGCGACGACCTGGAGCTCGTCTCGGAAATTCGCCCCCCTGCGATAGGCGCACCCAAGGGGGAGTGGGTGATTGCACCCGGATCAGACCCCAACCGCCGGATTCTCTACATTCACGGCGGTTCCTGGTTTGCCGGCAGCCCCAAAAGCCATCGAGCCATCACAGACCGCCTGTCGAGGTTGACCCACGCCTGCGTATTCGCAATTGATTACAGACTAATGCCGGAAAACCGCTATCTGGACGGTATTATCGACTGTCAGCAGGCTTACCACTGGATACTCGACAATGGCCCGGACGGACAAGCATCGGTTGAGTTTATGGTGATCGCCGGGGATTCCGCCGGCGGCAGTCATACCCTGGGGCTGATCGCCTGGATACGAGACCAGGGACTACAGCCACCGAATGCCGCAATCGCCCTGTCGCCCTCTACCGAGCTCATGTTGACGTCGCTGGGCAAGCGGCCAAACTTGAAAACCGATGCCATGCTGGGGCCAATGATTCAGAAGATGGCCCGGATACCCTTACCGTTGCTGTGGTGGGGGACGGTTTTGGGTTTTCGGGTCTTGCCGACCAGCCCGATTGCATCACCCTTGCGCGGAAATCTTCACAATCTCCCGCCTACGTTGATTCACGCCAGCGAATCGGAACTACTGCTGGAAAACGCTCAGCGGTATGTGGCAAAAGCGCAGGCGGCCGGCTCACCGGTGGAACTGAGAACCTGGCCAGATATGGTTCATGTCTGGCATCTGTTTACCCCACTTTTACCAGAGGCAGAAGAGGCGTTTGAACATATAGGAGAATTTCTGGCGCAGGTGGAGGCGCGTTCAACATGATAGGCTTGAACTGGCTGGCACCTTATGATTTTTCGCCAGCAACGATACTGGGCTACGTTCTCGTGCTGGGGTTCTATGGCTATGGGCTGCTGAAAATGCCGGAAGACAATCGGCCGGGCAGCGGACGGATACTGGTTTTCGTGGTGGGCGTGATGCTTTGCTACGGCGTTATGCAAACCCGATTTGATTACTACTCTCAATACATGTTCTTCATTCACCGTGGCCAGCACCTGATTCTTCACCACCTGGGGCCGCTCCTGATCGCACTCTCCAATCCTCTGCCGGTGATGCAGTTTCTCTACAGCCGGATCAAGCCCGGGATAAGGCGGGCACTGTCTCCCCTGGGCTGGATATACCGGTTCCTGCAACACCCTGCTGTTGCATCCTTCCTGTTCGTGGGGC
The DNA here is from genome assembly GCF_011049865.1 of Marinobacter antarcticus. GTDB lineage: Bacteria > Pseudomonadota > Gammaproteobacteria > Pseudomonadales > Oleiphilaceae > Marinobacter > Marinobacter antarcticus_A. The sequence continues at coordinate 4,978 of NZ_DRGY01000055.1, forward strand.
TAATTTACTTCTGGCTGTGGCCGCCCATTCATTTTAATGCCATGCTCAGCCGTGACCTGTACTGGATCATGAACTGGAGCATGCTGCTGGATGGCCTGCTGTTCTGGTGGCTTATCCTGGATCCGCGTTCACCGGTATCCGGTAATGCCCTGGGATACGGCAAGCGAATCCTGCTGCTGGCCCTGGTGGCGGTTCCGCAGATAATTCTGGGCGCTACCATCGTTTTCTCCCAGGGCATGGTTTATGACGTTTACGAAGTGTGTGGCCGTGCTTGGCCAATGGCACCGGAGACGGACCAACTCTTGGGCGGGCTGATCACCTGGATCCCTCCGGCCATGATGAGCATTCTCGGCATTCTGATCATTCTTCGCCGCGCCATGCGGGAAGACGGTAAGGCATTCCCATATTCCGAAAAATTGAAGGCAACCCATTCATGAATAATCCGTTCCGTTCGCGCCTTTCAGGAAGGCTGTCGATCATTGTTGTGGCTATGACAACGGTCATTCTGGCTGGTTGTTTTGGCGACGCCAAGTCCTGGCGCAGCAAGGACATCACCGGCCTGATGCCGGAACTGGCCTTCGAACTGACGGATGCCTCCGGCGATACCGTGACGGCTGATAAAACGGACGGAGAGATCCGGATGTTGTTCTTCGGCTTCACCTCCTGCCCCGACGTCTGTCCCGCAACCCTCCGGAAGTTGTCTCGCGCTGTGAGCGGCATGCCTGATCAATGGCAGAATGACACCCGGATTATTTTCGTCAGCGTTGATCCTCAAAGGGACACACCGGAACGGATTAAAAGCTATGTGGATTTCTTCAGCGACAGAGCCATCGGCCTCACCGGTGAAGAAAAAGCACTGAGGGCGCTGAGTAAACGCTATCGCACCACCTTTGGCTACGACGATCCTGACGCGGAGGGCAATTACAACGTGTCGCACAGTGGCGCCGTCTATGTATTCGACCGAAAGGGAAACGCTCGCCTTCTGTTTCGACCTGACCTGACGATCGAAGACATCCGGACAGATCTGGTTGCGCTGGCTCAGGAAAGCGGAGTGTGACGTAGGGGTCCTGCAACCTATATCCAGTGCCGGCGCCTGAAGAACCAGAGCAGCCCCAGAACCGTTATGATCATGACGCCCCAGACCATCGGGTAACCGTAATACCAGCGCAGTTCCGGCATGGACCAGGGGCTGCCCGGGTGGTTAAAATTCATGCCGTAGACACCCACCACAAACGTCAACGGAATGAAGATGGTTGCGATAATCGTCAACACCCTCATCGTTTCATTGGTGCGCTGGCTGATGCTGGAGAGGTAGATATCCAGCATACTGGTGGTCATTTCGCGGAAGCTTTCCAATAATTCGATAATCTGGATGCTGTGGTCGTAACAGTCCCGGAAATACACCAGCGTGTCTGCCAGAATCAACTCGTCTTCGCCCCGCATCAACGTCGTGATCAGCTCTCGCTGCGGCCAGAGCACCCGGCGGAGGATCAGTAACTCCCGTTTCAGTTCATGCAACGACGACAGCGTTTTCTGATCCGGGCGCTCCAGCAACTCCTCTTCAAGCGTTTCAAGCTGGCCTCCGAATTGTTCCAATACCGGAAAACCGGCGTCGACAATGAAATCCATCAGGGCATAAAGCAGATAATCGATGCCTCGGTCGGCGAAGCGTCGGTTGCTGGACTGTCGCATGCGCTTGCGCACGGGCTCAAAAGGGTCTTCCGCCAGAGGGCAAAAACAGATCACATAGTCCTTTCCGACAAACAGGCTGACCTGGACCAACTCCAGATTCTGCCCATCGTAAACAGGCAGTGCAGCGATGATGAATATCTGGTTGTCGTAAAGCTCGATTTTGGGGCGCTGGCCGCTGTTTATGATGTCTTCCAGCGCCAGATCGTGAAGATCGAACAGCTCACCAAAATTTCGAAGCGTGTCCGGATCAATATGCCCGTTCACCTGAATCCAGGTTTTGGTCTCACGGGCAAGGAAGGGTTCGCAATCGCGCGCCGAATCGAGGCGGTGCTCCTCAACCGAGGACGCCGTGTAATCGATCAACTTTATAGAAACCGGCGTTACAGGCTTCTGAATAGCCACCAGAGTTCCGGGTGCCGTGCCTGGGCTGTGGTAATGTTTGTTGAAATAAGCCATAAATCGTTCTCATTGGCGACGCTAACGTCGGTGGACGCAGATTCGGCGGCGCTTTTGCCCAGCAATGAGCCCGGCAATCAGCCCAGCAATCGCTCTTTGGCTTCGTTAACACGGGCGGCCAGGTAGTTACTCCCGCCACGGTCCGGGTGTATTTTCTGCATCACCCGACGGTGGGCCTGGATAATCTCATCCCGGCTGGCGCCAGCCTCCAACCCCAGAACATCCAGGGCTTCGCTCTCGGTCAAAGCGCCGCCACCACCCGAATGTTCAGGTTCAGGGTCTTGTGCACTGCCATCGCCAGACGGGTCGTCGGTGCGCCAGGAATCGCCGAAACGGCGATCCAGATAGGTTTCCAGAAGCCGTGCGGAATCGTCATCGTGGGCCCGGCAATACTGCAATAGCTCGATGAATTCACCTTCTCCCAGATCGGCCAGTACTCGCCCGGCCATGGGGCCTTGCAACACCTCACCGCTCATGGTTTCGGAGTCGTGGTCGAGGGTCATGTCGAGGATATCGCTGGAAACATGAGATTGGTTACCCGGTTTCGCCTTCGCTGCACCGCTACCTGCGCCCAAGATGCGCCCTGACAGTATAGAGGGCAGCAGCCGGCGCAACAGTGGGAAAAGAAAAGCCAACAGGCCAAACACCAAGTACAGGCGCCCAGTCAAAGCCAGCAGGGCCAACATCAGAATACCAGCAGCTAACACCAGCTTGAGAATGGCCGCCTTGCGTTGGCTGGGCGGTTGGTTGCGTAGCCAGACCCACGCAAAAAACGCCATTACGATGATCAGAAGCGTTAGTGGCACTCGGATGCTCCGGGCCAAATGGCCCACCGGTTGATTGGAATAAGCGCTACCTGATCTGTTGAGTCAAACGCTTGACCTCCGGCGAGCTGCCACTGGAATAGTCTTGCAGTGCCTTGGCTCCTCCGGAAGCATAGACCGCAACGGCAGCCATAAGATCCTTCAACATTTGAGGGCTGTTACGATCAAAAGGTGCATAGGCGCCTCCAGACAGTTTGCTAACCTGCTGGAACACCGCACGGGCATGCGCATCGGCACCCTCTTGGAACATAAACACCGGGGTTCGCAGCATGCCCAGTTCCCCGGCAATGTGGCAAAGTTCGTCCACAGCTTCCTCACAACAATCGCCGATAAACACCACGGCCTTGACCGTCTTTGCCCGGGTTTCTTTCCTGGCGTGCGCCAACACGCGGCTAATCTGGGTGCGCCCGCCGAGGCAGGAAACTCCGTTCATCAGGTTAAGCAGCTGGCCGGTCTCACCGACAAACTCCGTGGCCTTGAATTCCCCAAAGCCGCGGTAGTAGCAAAGCTGAATCACCAGGCCGCCCAAATCCCTGGTCGCCAGAAAAAGCTCACTCTGCAGGTGGCAAGCCTGATCCCAGGTGGCACCCCGGCTGGCGGTAGCATCCAGAGCAAAAATCAGCCGGCCCGGCCCTCCACCCTGTTTAGGCATGTTGCGGACTTGATGGATAAACTGGTCAATCGACTGTTTATCGGATTTGTTACGGAGCTCTTTATCGGACATAGGCTTTTACCCGCCGCTTCACTCTGCCAATGTGGTACTTCAAGCTTAGGGTAAAGGCTACGCAATTCACAGGCCCGGCGGCGCGATACACCCGGACTTTGTGGGCATTACAGTTTTGCCAATGCCTCAGTGACTGGCGTACTGCCGGACACCACATAGAAAACACGATTGTCAGCCGTCGTCGTATCCAGCGCCGCCAGCAGAACGCGGGCAACATCCTGCCTTGGTATTTTACCTGTATGTTCGTGCCCCGTGCTGACGGCGACCTTGCCCGTACCCTCATCATTCGTGAGTTGCCCCGGGCGAACAATGGTGTAATTCAAACCGCTGCTTTTCAGATGCTCATCGGCGTTGTGCTTGGCTTGCAAGTAATGACGAAGTTTTTCTGGCCCGTTATCAGGCTCCTCGGCACCCACGCTGCTCACAATAATAAAACGCTCTATGCCCATGGCCTTCGCGCTGTCAATCAGCCGGATAGCACCGTCCTGATCCACCTGTGTCGTTTTATCCGGCCCGGTATCAGGGCCGGAGCCAGCGGCGAAGACAACAACATCGCAACCCTTCATCGCGTCACTGCAATCTTTTTCCAAGTCTCCCAAAACGACTTCATCGGCGCCCAACTTTTGCAATTCCGGCCCCTGCTCCGAGTGCCGGACCATGGCTCGTGTCTGGTGATCGCTGTCGGCCAATTCCCGCAAAAAGTGTTGGCCTATCTGTCCGTTAGCACCTGCAATGAAAACATTCATGGCGAATCTCCTGATTGGGCATTCCTGCTGGTTACGATATATAGATCAGTGCGCGGTATGCTCAATTCAACCCACGCACTCTTAATTTATACCAGCCCGTGCCAAAGCAGTTGCAGCGAGATCCTATTTTAACGACAAAAAAGCGCGGCACCGTCAATGATCCATACACGCCTGGTAATCTCATCTTGCGCGAGGCGCTGCTGAAGTCATGCCAGGAGGGCGAGGCCCGACATGGCCCGAGTTTTCGAGGCGCTAGCTCCAGCCACGCTCCTCCCCTCCCACTTATTGCTACTATCTGGTTTCTACCAGATAGGGCTCTATTGCCTTGTCGAGGTCCTGCGAAGGGGACTTAATTACCAGTCTATCTGAAACGATCTCGTGGACGACCATTAGCGATAACGCTTTGTGGCCAAGAACGTGCACCATTACACGGTTGCCTAGATTATCCCTCGTCGTAGTTGCCATTTGGTTGCTTCCACTCGGTGTGAGTTTCAGCCAGATAGCTCCATCAGAGAGGATGGCGGCCTCAATCGCGTCTCCAGTCAAGTCGATGGACGCGGCATTGCTCTCTTGAGCATGCACTTGTAGCGACTGAGTGCTACACGCCATTCCGATAATTGCAAGCGTAAAAACCAGCAGTCTTAATAGCATGGGTTCTGCGGCATCCCCTCAGTCCAGGTTGATTCAACATCGTATGAGACTACGAATGCATCGGAATTTGTCGACACCTCGAAATCCCATCCCATTGGCTCTTCCCCAAAGGCTACAAACGTGAAAGTAACACTCTGCTGAGGCAGAATGATTGACTCCCTCGTTTGTCCAAACGGCGATGCATCCTTGACAGAAATGATAGTGCCAAGGATATCTTGGTTGGTGAATGTCAGTTTGACCGCCTGGCCAAATGATCCACTGATTGTCGATGCTCCAGTCAACGCACCACCTTGTCCCCCGACGGGCACAAATTGGTCTGTACGGACAACTTGCACAGCGTCGACGGCCAGGGCAAAGTCTACTATTGTACCCCCAACATCTTGTACCTCGTATGCTAATTGAACCGTCTGACCCACGAGCCCAGAAAGGTCGGTGTTGTAACTGATCTCAGGCGTAGCTCCGTTGTATCCAACTAAACCTGATGACCAGGACGAGCTGTTGACGTTGCCGCTGGCTATAATTTCGACCTTACCTGGTGCAGTCAATCGGGCAAGATAGGTGTCGTTGTACTCTGTACCGAAGTATTGCGGCCATTCATTAGAAAGAAACCGAATACGGCCAGAAACTTGCTCATAAGCACGTGGGACAACAAATACATGGCTCAAGGTGCCCTTGGCTGATTGGGAGCCCGCATTGCTGACAACCACGGCTTGGTCACGACGGTAGTGCAACCATTTCCAATGTTCAAAAGGGTGTTAACGTTACACTGACATTCCCGGCATCGCGGCCAGATTGAAGGTTTCTTATATGAATAACGCCAGATCTTCATTTTTCTTTTTAAGCGGGCTCGTGGTTTTACCCTTCACAACACCTGCCCAAGGCCAATCGGTAGCTGACATTGTCGTCACCGCTCCGGTAATGGAACGCACTCTCTATGAAACACCGGCTGCCATGTCGGTGATCCGGCAAGAACCTGTTCGAGAAGGCCAACCCCGGCTAAAGCTGGATGAAACCTTAGGCCAGGTTCCCGGTATATTCCTGCAAAATTCCGAGAACTTTGCCCAGGGCGAGCGCATAGCCATTCGCGGATTTGGCGCGCGGGCGCCTTTCGGCGTTCGCGGTGTGACCGTTGTGGTAGACGGCATTCCTTACACCTTGCCCGATGGCCAGGCGCAATTGGATGCTATTGATCTGGACAGCGCAGAGCGCATCGAAGTCATCCGGGGGCCGGCTTCTGTTCTTTACGGTAACGCCGCAGGGGGCGTGATTAGCGTAACCACGGCGGATGGTCGCCGTGGCCCCGATCACACATCGGTTCGTGTTACCGGAGGCAGCAATAACCTCAGCAAAATCGCCGTAAGCAACAGCAGCAGCGATGGACCCTGGTCTCACAGCGTAAGTGCCTCGGCCCTCAACTACGAGGGGTATCGTGATCAGGCCCGCGTCGAAAAATACCTGTTTAATAGCAAGCTGCGCAGGGAGCTTTCGAATGATCGTTCAGTGACCGCCATTATTAATCTTTTGCAGAACCCTCGATCGGAAGATCCCGGAGCACTGACCGCAGAGCAAGTGGCCGCCGACAGGTCACAGGCGGGAAAATTTACGCAAGAATATGACACCGGGCAAACGGTGGATCAGCAGGTACTTGGCCTGCAATACCAGGATCTTTCCGCAGGGCCGGGCGAGTTCCGGGCAAAAACTTTCTACCTGCGCCGGAATTTTCAGCAGCAGCTCCCGTACCCCGGCGACAGTCGTATCGATTACAACCGCGACTATTTCGGAGCCAATGCCGATTATCGCCAGTCATTTGAGCTTGCAGGACTGCCATTTCGCTATGTTGCTGGTGTAGAAGCTCGTGAGCAGCGGGATGACCGCATCCGGCGGGAAGTGAGTTTCAACGGTAATTTGCAAGGACTAACGGCCGACGAGCTGCAAACTGCCACCGCTCTGGGTGTCTTCACGCAGGGCGATCTTCATTTGACGGATCAGGTGGTTCTGTCTCTTGGCGGTCGCTTCGACCGGGTTCGCTTGAAGGTGAACGATGATTTTGCGCAGGATGGAGACCAAAGTGGAAGCCGTGCTTTCCGGGAATGGAGCGGTTCCGCAGGCTTGAGTTATCACTATCGGCCATCCCATCAAGCCTTCGCCAACATCAGTACCGCCTTCGAAACGCCGACCTTTTCGGAATTTGCCAACCCGGTGGGGGTCGGTGGCTTCAACCCGGAGATCGAACCCCAGAAATCACTGAATCACGAACTCGGATTGCGCGGCGAATGGAACAACGGCATTGATTACGACGTCACGCTGTTCCTGGTGGATGTTCGCGATGAACTTGTTCCCTATGAGTTATCCGGCGCAAGCGGCAGAACGTTTTACAGGAACGCTGGCGATACAACACGCAAGGGCTTGGAGACCGCGATCGGCTGGCTGTTTGCGCCTAGCTGGCGCATCGACAGCGCACTGACGCTCGCCAGATACACCTTTGACAACTACCGGGCAGACGGCAACCGATACGATGGTAATCGATTGCCAGGCCTGCCAGAGCAGACCTGGAGCAATCGCCTGCAATGGCACGGCCTTGGCGGCACCTTCGCCGCCTTGGAAACCCGTTACGTGGGCGATATGGTTGCAGACGACGCCAACGACGTAAACGTAGACGACTACTGGTTAGTCAACCTGCGCGGTGGCAACACCTTGTACGCTGGTCGGAACCTTCTTCTGAAAGGCTTCGCGGGTGTTCGCAACCTTACCGACAAAAACCACTTCGCAAATGTGCGTATTAACGCCAGCAATGACCGTTACTTTGAGCCTGCAGCCGGCCGCACCTGGTACGCAGGGCTCGAATTCGTGTTTTGATGTCCATTTTGTCAGCATCGCACCGAGCCTCAATAGGAGGCTAATCTGTTAACATGGTTTAAATTCCTAACCAAGAGTTGAAACGTTATGGATGCAACCAAGTTTTACATTAATGGGAAATGGGTCACACCTGAGGGAAACCAGCGTCTGGAGGTGATTAACCCTTCTGACGAGAAAGGGTTCTCCACCATCACTCTGGGTTCACAGGCTGACACAGATAACGCTGTCAGCGCGGCAAAAAAGGCGTTCCCCGCCTGGTCGGCGTCTACCAAAGAGCAACGCACTGAATTGTTGGAGCGGTTGTTCGAAACCTACAAAGCGCGTGCCGAAGAAATGGCACAAACCATCAGCCAGGAAATGGGCGCGCCGATTGATCTTGCAAGAAGCGCACAGGTTGGCGCCGGTGCTGCACACCTGAAAACCACCCTTCGCGCCCTTAAATCGTTCAACTTTGAACACCCGCTGGGTGATCACGCACCTGACAACATCATCCTCCACGAGCCTGTCGGTGTTTGCGCACTGATAACGCCCTGGAACTGGCCAATGAACCAAGTGATGCTGAAGGTCGCTCCGGCGTTAGCGGCGGGCTGCACAGTGGTTCTCAAACCCTCGGAAATCTCGCCTTTGTCCGCCATGCTTTTGGCAGACATGATTGATAGCTCGGGTTTCCCTGCCGGGGTTTTCAACCTGATCAATGGCGATGGTGAAGGCGTTGGCTCGCAACTCTCGAAGCATCCAGACGTCGATCTGGTCAGCTTTACGGGCTCCACCCGTGCCGGTAAAGCCATCACAATCGCCGCGGCCGACACCATGAAGCGAGTCGGACTGGAATTGGGCGGCAAAGGCGCCAATATTATCTTTGCAGATGCCGATGAAAAAGCCGTCACCCGTGGCGTTCGACACTGCTTCGCCAACTCAGGCCAGTCCTGTAACGCACCCACGCGGATGCTGGTGGAAAAGTCTGTTTACAAGCAGGCCGTTGAGACCGCAGCGTTGATTGCCAGCAAGACCGATGTGGGCCAAGCCGGCAACGAAGGCCGGCATATCGGGCCGGTGGTCTCCGAGCAACAGTTCCAGAAAGTTCAGGCGCTGATCAAAAAAGGTATAGCCGAAGGTGCCACGCTGGTCGCTGGCGGTGAAGGACGACCAGAAGGTTTTGACACGGGATATTTTGTGAAACCAACCGTTTTCGCGGATGTTACGCCTGACATGACCATCTGGAGCGAAGAAATCTTCGGGCCGGTTCTTGCCATCACGCCGTTTGAAACCGAAGAAGAGGCGGTTGCGCTGGCGAACGATACCCTTTACGGGCTTACCAACTACATTCAGACCAGCGACAAGGAAAGAGCCCGCAGGCTCGCCAAACAGGTTCGGTCAGGCATGGTAGAAACCAATGGACAGTCCGGATCGGCGGGTTTCCCGTTCGGTGGTATGAAGCAATCGGGTAATGGCAGCCGTGAAGGCGGTGTATGGGGGCTGGAGGAATTTCTGGAAGTTAAATCCGTCACCGATTGGTAACGCGGATTCCGGTAAATTTCTGTCAGTGACGGCAAAGCCGAAGCGAGATCTGATCGCTTCGGCTTTGCTACTTAAAGCGCCTATTATTTTACCGGCGCGTTAAGTACGGTCAGCACCTCTTCCAGTTCCGATATCATCTGGCGGATCAGTTGCTTGTACTGCGTGGTGTCATCTTTCACTTCGTGGCTGCTGAGCTTCTGCTTGGCGCCACCAATCGTGTAACCCTGCTCGTACAGTAAACTTCGAATCTGGCGGATGGTAATAACATCAGCGCGCTGGTAATACCGGCGATTACCCCGGCGTTTAACAGGCGATAGTTGCGGGAATTCCTGCTCCCAATAGCGCAGAACGTGAGCTTTGACAGCACACAGATCTGCCACTTCACCTATCGTAAAGTAGCGCTTTCCCGGAATGGCAGGAAGTTCGTTGTTATGACTCGGTTCCAACATACGTTTCTACTTTCTGTTTCAGTTTCTGTCCCGGACGGAACGTAACAACACGCCGTGCGCTTATCGGAATTTCTTCACCGGTTTTCGGGTTTCGCCCAGGGCGCTGCTTTTTATCGCGCAGGTCAAAATTACCGAAACCCGACAGTTTTACCTGTTCGTTGTGGCTAAGTGCGGCTCTGATCTCATCAAAGAAAGCTTCCACCATTTCCTTGGCTTCGCGTTTGTTCAGGCCCAATTCCTCATACAAGCGCTCTGCCATTTCCGCTTTCGTCAAAGCCGCCATCTTTCAACTCCTCAGTATTGCGCCCAACTCTTCTTTCAATGCGTCGATGACACCGTTGAAGAGCGAATGCACCTCATCTTCATTCAGCGTACGCTCAGGATGCTGCCAAAACAGGCTCAACGCCAGGCTACGGTTACCCTCACCCAGGCTCTCTCCCTCGTAAACATCAAACGCACGCAACGCCGTAAGGCGCTCGCCAGCGTGTTTTCGAGTTACACGCTCAACATCGGCAAACGCCACTTCACCACTGATAATAATAGCCAAATCCCGGCGAACTTCGGGGAATTTCGAAATATCTTTGAAATTAGGCACATATCCCGTAATGATCGAATTCAAGGATAGCTCAAACATCAGAATCGTGCCATTAAGTTCAAGATTTTTCTGTACTTGTGGGTGCAACGTGCCCAGCCAACCGACATGTTCTCCGCCCCGCAGGAGTTCAGCGGTCTGGCCCGGGTGCAAAGCCGGGTGTTTGTTGCCTAAAAACCCGATTTCAATGCCCAGCAAACCAAACAATCCTTCCAACTCCCCTTTTACATCAAAGAAGTCAGCCATTCTGCGACCGTTTACCCAGTTTTCAGGATACTGTGACCCTACAACCACCCCCGCCAGCATGGGTTGCTGATCAATACGTTCGTCATTTTGCAAAAACCGCAATCCCGTCTCGAACAAGCGGATTCGCGACTGCTGCCGATTCTGGTTGTAAGACACGGTTTTTAGCAATCCGCTCCAAAGGCTTGTTCTCATTACAGACAGGTCTGATGAAATTGGATTGGCCAAGGCAATGCCCTCACGCTCGGGGTCTATCTGGGCCTGCACTTTGGGATCCACAAAGCTGTAAGTGATCGCCTCCTGGTAACCGTGGGAAACAAAATAATCGCGTATCGCTGATATGGGACGAATGGCTTCTTCGTTAACCGTCAGGCCCAGTGAGCCAGTCGGTTCGGTCACCGGGAGATTGTTGTAGCCATAAATCCGGCCCACCTCTTCAATCAAATCTTCTTCAATTGAAATATCAGGACGAAAGCTGGGCACCTTAATGCGCCAACCGTTCTTCAGTAACTTGGCGATGCCGAGGCCGAGACGTATCAGAATTTCTTCAACCGTGGCGCGGTCGATTTCAAGGCCCAAAACGTCTGCCAATCGCTGCGAACGCAGGTCGATCGTGCGCTCTTTTGGCAAATGTTCGGCACTGGTCACCTCAACAATTTCGCCCGGCTCGCCGCCTACAATATCCATCATCAAGCGGGTTGCCCGCTCCATGGCTGCGCGGGTGAGCTCATAATCCACGCCCCGTTCGAAGCGGTGTGAGGCATCTGTATGCAAACCATAGTGGCGCGCCTTGCCCGCAAGGGTGATTGGGTCAAAATAAGCGGCCTCAAGCACAAGATCACGGGTTTTAGGGCTGACACCGGAATGTTCACCGCCCATGATGCCAGCGATGGCAATGGGTTTTTCGCGATCCGCGATCACTAGCGTTTTGTCGGTCAGCTCAACTTCCTGGCCGTCCAACAGCACCAGTTTTTCGGCCGGCAGCGCCATACGAACCACGATGCCCTCGCCGATCTCGTCCCGATCAAAGGCATGCATGGGCTGGCCCTGCTCCAACATCACGTAGTTGGTCACATCCACCGCCGCATCAATCGATCGAATCCCCGATCGGCGCAGTTTTTCCTGCATCCACAAGGGTGTCTTCGCTTGCAGATCTACGTTGCGAAGAATACGCCCCAGGTATCTTGGACAGCCCTCAGGCGCGTCAACGCGGATATCCGGAACCTCAGAGTGTAAGGCTTCAACGGGATTGATCTGCGGCGACTGGAGCGCCAGGCTGTTCAGCACACCCACTTCACGGGCAAGGCCTTTGATGGAGAGACAATCGCTGCGATTCGGAGTCAAATCCACATCAATAGCGACATCGTTGAGCTTGAGATAATCACGCACGTCGGCTCCTACCGGCGCATCGGCGGGCAGCTCCATGATGCCGTCGTGGTCACCAGAAAAGCCCAGCTCCGATTCAGAGCACAACATCCCTTCGGAAGGCTCACCGCGAAGCTTGGCTTTACGAATTTTGAAATTACCCGGCAATAAAGCACCCACCACGGCAAAGGGCACCTTCATGCCCTTGCGAACATTGGGCGCGCCGCATACAACCTGAACCGACTGAACGCCATCGCTTACCTGACATACACGGAGCTTGTCGGCGTTTGGGTGGGGCTCAACAGACTGGAGCTCTCCAACCACAACCCCCTGAAACTCTCCGGCCACGGGCTCGAAGCCATCGACTTCCAGCCCCGCCATCGTAATCTGATCCATCAACGCCTGAGAACTGATGTCGGGGTTAACCCACTCGCGCAGCCACTGCTCACTGAATTTCATGATTATTGCCTTGTTCTGATGCGGTTTCGACTGTTGGTTTGGAGGCCGTGAAACGTTGTATTAACGGAACTGACGCAGAAAACGAAGATCGTTGTCAAAAAACATGCGCAGGTCATTTACGCCGTAACGGAGCATGGCCAAGCGTTCAACGCCCATACCGAATGCAAAACCGCGATACTCTTCTGCGTCAATACCGCAGTACCCGAACACCTTTGGGTGCACCATGCCGCATCCCATGATTTCGAGCCATTTGATGCTGCCGTCTGCTTCTCTGCCCCATTCGATATCAACCTCGGCAGAGGGTTCGGTAAAGGGAAAATAGGATGGCCGAAACCTTACCTGAAGATCACGCTCGAAAAATACCCGCAAGAACTCTTCAACCGTGCTCTTCAGATCGGCAAAACTGACGTTTTTCTCAACCAGTAGCCCTTCAACCTGGTGGAACATAGGGGTATGAGTCATATCCGAATCACAGCGATAAACTCGCCCGGGACAGATCATGCGAAACGGGGGCTTCCCCGCTTCCATGGTGCGAATCTGCACCGGAGAGGTGTGGGTGCGTAGCAGAGTACCGGGATTAAAATAGAAGGTGTCGTGCATCGCCCGGGCAGGATGGTGACCCGGAATGTTGAGCGCCTCAAAATTATGGTAATCGTCTTCAATTTCCGGCCCTTGTTCCACGGTATAGCCAGCGCGGGAAAAGAAGTCTTCTATGCGTTGAAGGGTTCGGGTAACCGGATGCAACCCGCCAAGGTCCTGGCCGCGACCAGGCAAGCTGACGTCTATGGATTCACCGGCGAGCTTCTGCTCGATGGCAATTCGCTCAAGATGACTTCGCCTGGCGTTAATCGCTTGTTCAACCTGCCCTTTGGCCTCATTGATCTTCTGACCGGCGGCAGGACGCTCTTCTGCAGAGAGCTTGCCCAGCGTTTTGGCCTGCTGGGTGATGGCACCTTTCTTACCGAGGTATTCCACACGAATTTGATCAAGCGCCTGCAAGCTGTCGGCGTTCTCTACTGCCGTCAAACCGCCGTGAACCAGTTGCTCCAGGTTTTCCATTGACCCTGCTCCAAACCAGAAGTGAGGATTTCAAAAATTGAAATCTTGAAACAAAAATAGGGGAAGAGCGCGCCCTTCCCCTATTAAACGGTGTCTTTTTGGCCTTTATGAATAAACGCCTGACACCGGTTCGATTCGTAATCGATGAGAGAGCTAAGCGATCACAAAGACGCTTTGGCTGTCTCAACAACAGCGGCAAATGCCTGCTGTTCGTTCATGGCCAGATCTGCCAGAACCTTACGATCGATCTCAACGTTTGCCTTTTTCAGGCCAGCGATCAAACGGCTGTAAGACAGGCCGTTGATACGGGCGCCAGCGTTGATACGGGCAATCCACAGAGCGCGGAATGAACGTTTGCGGTTACGACGGTCGCGATACGCATATTGACCGGCTTTGATAACCGCTTGCTTGGCAACCCGGAACACACGGCTACGAGCACCGTAATAACCTTTGGCCTGCTTTAAAATCTTCTTGTGACGACGACGTGCAACCACGCCACGCTTAACACGAGCCATACTATAATCCTTCTACCTTAAAACCGTTGAGTGTGCAGTGCGTGCTGATTAAGCGAGCATGCGCTTTACGGATGCCACATCAGACTTGGCAACCAATGAAGTACCACGCAGCTGACGCTTACGCTTAGGGCTCTTCTTGGTCAGGATGTGACTGGTGAAGGCTGACTTGTGCTTGAAGCCGGTAGCCGTTTTCTTAAACCGCTTGGCCGCTCCACTTTTCGTTTTCATCTTAGGCATTTTAAAACTCCGCATTCGTTTTTAATGACATCAATGTGAACCTGAACGACAAAACCCCCGCTTGTGGCAGGGGATTCATCACTGAATCAAATTCACTTCTTTTTGCGGGGGGCCACGATCATGGTCATTTGACGGCCTTCCATTTTCGGCCGCATTTCAACCTGAGCCAGCAATTCAATATCCGTTTCGATGCGTTCCATGAGCTTCATACCAATTTCCTGGTGTGCCATCTCACGGCCACGGAAGCGGATAGTAATTTTGCCGCGGTCCCCGCTTTCAAGGAAACGTACCAGGTTGCGTAGTTTTACCTGATAATCCCCTTCTTCAGTTCCTGGACGGAACTTAAGCTCTTTGACTTGCGTCTGTCTCTGTTTTTTCTTGGCTACAGCCTTCGCTTTTTTCTCATCGAAGACTTTTTTGCCATAATCCATTATTTTACAGACGATCGGATCGGAATCAGTCACCTGCACCAGATCCAGAGTCGCCTCTTCTGCCATCCTGAGCGCTTCTGTGATTGAAACCACACCCACTTGCTCGCCTTCGGCGTCAATCAGACGGACTTCAGTTGCGTCAATGTTATCGTTGATTGGCGCTTTTGGTGTACGTCCACCCCGATTCGTTCGCTGTTTAATAATTAATTCTCCAACTTGGTTCTGCCCTTACGCTCAACATCTTCCTGCAGAAGTTGCTCGAACGCTTCAAGCGATAGAGTTCCCAAATCTTCACCTTTGCGGGTTCTCACCGCAACGGTGTTGTTCTCGACTTCTTTATCGCCGACAACGACAAGAAAGGGAACTTTGTTAATAGTGTGCTCGCGGATTTTAAAGCCGATCTTCTCGTTTCTCAAGTCAGCATTAACCCTAAAGCCCAAAGAATCGAACTTTTTCGCCAAATCTCGACAATAATCACGCTGATTATCGGTAATATTGAGAATCGCGACCTGAGTTGGCGCTAGCCAAGTCGGGAACGCTCCCTCGTACTCCTCAATCAAAATACCAATAAACCTTTCAAACGAGCCGAGTACGGCACGGTGCAGCATTACTGGAGTTTTACGTTCGGAGTTGTCCGCCACGTATTGCGCGCCGAGGCGTCCAGGCATAGAGAAATCTACCTGAATAGTGCCACATTGCCACACCCGACCGATACAGTCCTTGAGAGAAAACTCGATTTTCGGGCCATAAAAAGCACCTTCACCCGGTAATAGCTCCCATTTTACCCCTTCGCGGTTCAGCGCATCTTCCAGAGCAGCCTCGGATTTATCCCACACTTCATCAGAACCCACGCGTTTTTCAGGGCGAGTAGAGAGCTTGTACAGAATTTCGGTGAAGCCAAAGTCTTTGTACACTTCGTGCAGCAGGTCAATAAACTTGGACACTTCCTGCTGAATGGCGTGCTCTTCACAAAAAATGTGAGCGTCGTCCTGGGTAAACCCACGCACTCGCATAAGCCCGTGAAGCGCACCGGACGCTTCGTTACGGTGGCAGGAACCGAATTCCGCCAAACGCAGGGGCAAATCCTTGTAGCTTTTTAGGCCCTGATTGAACACCTGAATGTGGCACGGGCAGTTCATGGGCTTGATGGCGAAGTCGTGCTTTTCCGACTCGGTGGTAAACATCCCTTCTTTGAACTTGTCCCAATGGCCCGACTTTTCCCACAGCGCCCGGGACACAATTTGCGGTGTTTTAATTTCCTGGTAGCCGTGACGACGGAGAATATCGCGCATGTATTGCTCGATTTCCTGATAAACAGCCCAACCCGCCGGATGCCAGAACACCATGCCCGGCGCTTCTTCTTGCATGTGAAACAGCCCCAGCTTTTTGCCCACTTTGCGGTGGTCACGCTTTTCGGCTTCTTCAATGCGGTGCAAGTAGGCTTTCAGATCTTTCTTGTTGGCCCAGGCGGTGCCGTAAACGCGCTGTAACTGTTCGTTGCTGGTGTCGCCACGCCAATAGGCGCCGGCTACTTTAACGAGCTTGAAGGCTTTCATCTTGCCGGTACTGGGCACGTGTGGGCCGCGGCAAAGGTCAATAAAATCACCCTGGCGATAGAACGACAAATCTTCTTCGCCGGGTATGTCTTCAATAATCCGGACTTTATACTCTTCGCCCATATCCGAGAACAGTTGCACCGCTTCGCTGCGGGACATCACAGAGCGAGAAACGGGCAGATCCTGCTTGGCGAGTTCGGCCATACGCTTTTCAATACGCGCCAGATCTTCATTGGTGAAGGGGCGATCGTATTTGAAATCGTAGTAAAAGCCGTCGTCTACGACCGGCCCGATCGTCACCTGCGCTTCCGGAAACAGTTCTTTGACCGCCATGGCGAGCAGGTGCGCGGTGGAGTGACGGATAACCTCAAGGCCATCGTCGTCGCGCTCTGTGATGATGGCCAACTCAGCGTCGTTTTCTATCAGGTGGCTGGTATCAACCAGGCTGCCATCAATTTTACCCGCCAGTGCGGCCTTGGCCAGGCCGGCGCCAATGTCGGCGGCCACATCGTGTACGGTGACGGGTTGTGCAAAACTGCGATGGCTGCCATCAGGCAGGGTAACTACGGGCATGGTGCGCTCCTGGCGTATGTCTAGAGAGTGCTCTAGAGAAGACTCAGCGGTGATCTATACCAAAGACCACTTGGGTGAATGGCCGCCACGATACAAACCGCGGTGCCAAGAATGGCGCGAAGTTTAACAGAAAAAAACCCGGCAGGTTAATGCCAGGTTTTCTCAACCGCGTTCGTGGTGCCCTTGCCACGCTAGGGCAAGGGTACAAAGGCCGGTCGCTCCCCCTCTCCCGCTCTTCGCCGCAACTGTGCGAAGGCCAGCAACCCCAACAGTAGCAGTGCGGGAATGAACAATAACTCTTTGGGTGGCCTTGGATTCTTCACCTGCACTTTGTCGATGGTCCAGCCGAACCCGAGCCCGGCCTTTTCCGCATCGCTGCCAAAGTTGACGAACTCGACGTTCATCACTTTGCCCGCCTGCGACACTTCCAGACCGGCGACTGCCAGCCGTTGCTCTGGCGTGTCAGCCGCCGGCAACGGTAACCGCAGGTACTTGGACACGTCGTCACCCAACAGCGACAGGCCAGACGCCTCAAGAACAATGGGCTGGCCTGGCGCTACTTCGTTCACGTGTTGCAACAGTTCCACGCCGGGACGATCGTTGGTGGGGGGGTAGATTTCATCCCACCAGAAGCCGGGGCGGAACAGGGTAAACGTAATCAGAAGCAGGCCAATGGTTTCCCACCAGCGAGTTTTGGTGAGCCAGAATCCCTGGGTGGCCGCGGAGAACACCAGCATGGCGGTTACCGCGCTGAATACCGTCACCAACAAGTCGAACCAACCGGTCAACCCGATCAGCAACAACTGAGTGTTGAAAATAAACATGAACGGCAAAATGGCGGTTCGAATATCGTAGGCAAAGCCCTGAATGCCCGTTCGTATCGGATCGGCCCCCGAAATCGCCGCCGCTGCATAGGCCGCCAGCCCCACCGGTGGTGTGTCGTCCGCCAGAATGCCAAAGTAGAACACAAACAGATGCACCGCGATTAATGGCACCAACAAGCCGTTTTCCGCGCCCAGGGTAACGATTACCGGTGCCATCAGGGTAGACACCACAATGTAATTGGCGGTGGTGGGCAGCCCCATACCCAGAATCAGACTGATAACGGCCGTAAAGCTCAACATCAGCAGCAGGTTGCCACCGGAGACAAACTCTACGAACTGCGTCATCACCAGGCCAATGCCGGTAAGGGTAACCGTACCCACTACGATGCCTGCGGTGGCGGTGGCCACACCAATACCCACCATGTTGCGGGCGCCGGTGACCAGCGAGTGAACGAGATCTGCACCGCCCTGCTTCAAGCCGACCAGGTAATCACCACGGTTCTGGAAAAAGACTTTCAGCGGGCGCTGGGTCAGAATGATAAACACCATGAACACCGTGGCCCAGAATGCCGACAACTGAGGCGAAAACCGCTCCACCGTCAGGCACCAAACCAGAACCACGACCGGCAACAAAAAATAAAGACCGGTTTTTACAGTGTCTCCCACCGGTGGCAACTCATCCATGATGGTGTCCGGACCGTCTTCTTCCAGGTCCGGAAATCGCGACGCATAGCCTACAAGCGCCACGTAAATGACAATCAAAAGCGGCGTAAGTACCCACATAGCCGCACTGCCGAACACGTCCTTCATCCAGCCCACGCCGTAATAAACGGCCAGAGTAAGCACGCTCAGCCCCAACAGCAAAACAACCCAGGTGAGCATGCGCTGGGCCAGGGTTGGCTTGTTCCGTCGCTCAACGCCCTTCATATTCATCTTGCACGCTTCCAGGTGCACGATGTAGATGAGCGCCACGTAGGAAATCAGCGCCGGCAGAATGGCGTGCTTGATCACTTCCAGGTACGAAATACCCACGTATTCGACCATAAGAAACGCCGCAGCGCCCATGATGGGCGGCGTTAGCTGGCCGTTGGTCGAGGCCGCCACCTCTACTGCACCGGCTTTGACGGCCGGAAAACCTATGCGTTTCATCAGGGGGATGGTGAAAGTGCCCGTGGTGACAACGTTGGCGATGGAAGAGCCGGAAATAATGCCACTCAACCCGCTCGCTACCACCGCCGCTTTGGCCGGACCGCCTCGCATGTGGCCGAGCATGGCGTACGCCACCTTGATAAAGTAATTACCGGCGCCGGCGCGCTCAAGCAGCGCGCCGAACAACACAAACAGAAATACAAAACTGGTTGAAACACCCAGCGCAACGCCGAAAACGCCCTCGGTGCCCAGCCACTGGTGCGATGCCAATTTGTGAAAACTGGCGCCTTTGTGCGCGATGACATCTGGCATGTAGGGCCCAGCCAGAGAGTAAACAATGAATACGCCCGCAACAATCGTGAGCGGCAGGCCCAGAGCGCGTCGGGTTGCCTCAAGCAACAGCGCCAGCCCAGCCATCGCAACAATAAGATCCTGCAGGTTAGGAGCGCCTGGGCGAGTGGCTAATTGATCGTAAAAAAAGTAGAGATACGACGCGGTAAACGCCGCTGCAAGCGCCAGAATCCAATCATAAACCGGCACGTTATTCGTGTGCCTGCCACGAATTACGGGAAACGCTGCGAACGCCAGAAACGAGGCGAATGCGAGATGGATTGAGCGCGACTCCGTCGAGTTAAGCACACCAAATTCAAAAATATACGGAAGGGGCGAGGCGATCCAAATCTGGAAAAGTGACCAGAGCAGAGGAACAACAAAAAGTATGATCGCAGTAGACCCGGTTGCAGCTCTTCCACCGGATTCGGTTTGAAGGAACTCCGCAACTTTCTGTTTATTGACACCCTCTTTTTTGTCAAGCCCCCCTTTTTTATCAATACATTCCCCAGCTCTCGGGTCGCTATTGGTCATAGCAGAGTCCTGTCAAAAAAACGGTGGGATAAATGAAAGCTGCGGGCAAGAGCTTGCCCGCAGCTTTTTTTCAACGCGAGGAACCGAATTAATTGATCAGGCCAACTTCCTTATAGTACTTGGCTGCGCCAGGGTGCAGTGGCGCACTCAGAGCATCAGATACCATCTCGTCCTTCTTTAGGTTAGCGAATGCAGGGTGCAGACGCTTGAAGCTGTCAAAGTTCTCAAACACGGCCTTGACCACTTCGTAAACGACCTCGTTGGGCACATCGGTAGACGATACAAACGTCGCTGCCACACCGAACGTGGTTACGTCGTCATCCGAACCACGGTACATACCACCGGGGATAATCGCTTTGCGGTAGTATGGGTTGTCATTAATCAGCTTTTTAGCCGCTTTGTTGTCTACGTTAACCAGAACGCTGTCACACGAGGTGGTTGCTTCTTTGATAGCACCGGACGGGTGGCCCACTGTGTAGAAGAAGGCATCAATGTTGCCATCACACAACGCTTGCGATTGCTCAGCGGCCTTTAGCTCGGCCGCCAGAGAGAACTTGTCCATGGTCCAGCCCATTTCATCCATGAGCACTTCGGCTGTGGCGCGCTGGCCAGAACCCGGGTTACCGACAGAAACCCGCTTGCCGGCAAGATCTTCAAAGTTCTTGATACCTGAGCCTTTGCTGGCTACAACAGTAAACGGCTCGGGGTGCAGGGAGAATACAGACCGCAGCTTTTCGTTGGGGCCGTCGTCTTTGAACTGACTGGTGCCGTTGTAGGCGTGATATTGCCAGTCAGATTGGGCGACCGCGAGATCAAGCTCACCCTGACGGATTGCGTTCAGGTTATATACAGAGCCGCCGGTGCTCTCTACCGAGCAACGGATACCATGTTCTTTACGGTCCATGTTGACCAAGCGGCAAATGGCACCGCCAGCCGGATAATAAACACCTGTAACACCACCGGTTCCAATCGTTACAAAGCGTTGTTCCTGTGCGGAAACGGCAGTGGACGCAGCTCCCAAACTGACAACCGCCGCCATGGCGAATGCGGAAGCTTTAAGTTTCAGTGTCATGTGAATTATTCCTTATCGTCATCGTTATCATCAACTGCCCGCCTGAGCCTGGGTGGCAAACATCGCACTCACGTTAGAACATAGACTATATGTCAAGAGAAATAAAGCACGAATTAGATAGCTAACCGATTGAATATGCAACAAAAAACCCGCTATGCGGGCTTTTTGCAACTGACTGAAACTCCTATTTTACAGCGCGCGCTTTGGCAATCATCTGATCCGGTCGCAACAGGAACCGTGCCAGTGCCGGCAAGAGCCAGATTGCGCCAATCATATTCCAGAGGAACATGAAGAACAGCAGAAAGCCCATGTCCGCCTGGAACTTGATTGGCGAGAATATCCAGGTCACCACACCGAGCCCAAGCGTTACTCCGGTAAACATAACAGCCTTACCGGTTGAGCGCAGAGTCTCGAAATAGGCTTCCTGCAGCGGCTTGCCTTCCAGCAGGTATTTTTCAAGCTTGCTGTAAATATAGATGCCGTAATCCACACCAATACCCACACCAAGCGCAATGACCGGAAGAGTTGCTACTTTGATACCAATGTCCGATACCGCCATGATCGCTTCGCCGAGAACCGAGGTCAGGCCCAGCGGAATCACGATACACAGCACAGCTCTTATGGACCGGAAGGTAGCAAAGCACAGCAAACTTACCACACTGTATACCAGGATAAGCATCATATCCTTGGCATTCGCGATGACCTCATTGGTAGCCGCTTCAACACCCGCATTACCCGCCCCCAGTAAGAAGGTGTGATTTTCATCGCTGTTGGCCTTGGCAAACACTTCAACTGCGCTCACCACCGTTTTCAGCGTTTCTGCTTTGTGGTCTTCCAGGAACACCAGAACAGGCGTCAGACTGCAGTTGGTGTTTATCAACCCGGATGGCGCCTCACGGATAGATGCGTTGATGATGGTCTGGTTGCGGGAAATCTCATACCACTTCCAGTTCCCCTCGTTCAGAGCCTTGGTGACAATTTTGGAAACGTCGGCAAGCGAAGCCGACGACTGAACGCCCGGCGTGTTCTGTAGCTCCCACTGCAGGGAATCCATTGCCCGCAAAACACTGTACTGGGTACATTGCTCTATCGGAGTTTTCACCATGACAACCAACACATCCGCACTGGTGGAATAGTTGTTGATGATGTAAGCGTTATCGACGTTATACCGGGAGTCGGCACGCAGTTCTGGCGCACCTTGATCAAGATCTCCTACCTCCAGGCCCTGCTTGTAGTAAACACCAAGCCCCAGACCAATCGCGGCAATGAGCAACGAAATCGGTGCAACCCCGGGATGGGCGAAGTACGACATCAAGCGCCATTTGCGATCTTCTTTCTCGCCATGATTCTGTACGTGACGAATACCACCTTTGGAAATACCAAGGTAGGACATGATCAGTACGTGCAGCACCAGATTGGTGAGGATAACGAACGCCACGCCCAGACCAGCCGCTACGGCCAGATCACGAATAACATCGATCTCGATGAAGAACAGCGTGAGAAAACCAAAAGCGTCGGAAACCAGCGCCAACATGCCCGGAATATAGAGCGCGCGAAACGCAAGCCGAGCCGCGGTCTCGGCGTCAAAGCCTTTGCCCGCTTCAACCGCCATGGCGTTTACGATCTGAACGCCGTGGCTGATACCAATAGCGAACACCAGGAACGGCACCAATACCGAGTATGGGTCCAGGCCATAGCCCAACAGTCTCAATGCGCCCAACTGCAGGAAGACCGCAACAATAGAGGTAAACACAGGCACCAGCGTGCCGGTAATGCATCGGGAGTACCAAAACAGCAACAGGGTTGTCAGCAGAATCGTGATACCCGCAAACCAGGCAATCGAGCCAATGCCCTCGATCAGGTCACCGACTTTCTTGGCAAAGCCGACAATGTGAATGTCGATATTCGGGTTTTGCGCTTTGTACTTGTCCCGGATTTTTTCCTCAAGTTGCCGCGAAAACGTTGCGTAGTCCAACGGCTTGCCGGTTTCCGGATTCTTTTCATACAGAGGGGCATACACAATCGTGGACTTGAAGTTGTCAGAAACCAGCCGACCCACTTCGTTGGAGCGCAAAATGTTCTGGCGCAGCTTCTCCAGACTGGCGGGCGAGCCATCATAATTATCCGGAATGACGGTGCCACCCTGAAAGCCCTGTTCGGTCACTTCCACCCAACGAACGTTTGACGTCCAAAGGGTTTTCAGGCCAGAACGATCAACACCATCAAGATAAAAAACCTCATCGGTGATCTGCTTCAGAGTCTCCATGTACTCTGGCGAGAAAATATCGCCGTCTTTAACCTCTACCGCAATGCGAACAAAGTTTCCAAGATTTTCCAGATCGCTCCGATGCTCAAGCATATTGATAACATAAGGATGCTCAAGCGGAATCATGCGTTCAAAACTGGCATCCGGCTGGATTTTTATAGCGTTGTAACCCAGAAAGGCAGTCAAAAGGAGGAATCCGATCAGGATAACGGCCCGATTGTTGAAAATCAGGCGCTCCAGAAATGGCTCTGCCTTGGGCGTTGTCAAGTAGTGCTCACCCTTGTCATGGTTCGGGTTGGACATTCAAAAGCCCCTCTATTATTTTTCAGTTGTTGCCACATCAGGGCGTTATTGAAGGTTCTTTCCGCGAGCGTCGGTCATCTTTACGCCCGCTTCACCTACGATCAGAAGATTGGCTCCCGAAACCGGAACCACGCTCATCACGCCGGCCCGGTCATCACGGAAATACTCCTTGAATGACTCTGCGCCATTGTCGCTCATGAGCACCGTTCCGCCATTGCCCACAAGGGTTATACGGCCGTCGTCGGTAACAGCGCCATTGTTAAGCGTCGCGCCCGCATTGTTTGGAACCATGCGCCAGCTTTCACCAAGGTCGGCGGAAAACAACATATTTCCGCGCAGGCCGAACGCCAGAATCTCGTTGGCTTTGCCCGTTCCGGTCACCCCGAAAAGAGAGCCAGGATAAGGGCTTTCGCGCCGCTCCCAAGTGTCCCCGTCATCTGTTGAGACGTGGACTTGCCCGGCCTCGCCAACAATTACAAGCGCTCCGCCGGCCATGGGAGCAATATTATTAAGATGGAAGTTCCGGTCATTATCGATCTTCGGCGCCCAGTCGCTCCAGGTATCACCACCGTCTTCGGTGCGCAGGATCATCCCGTAGGCGCCCACCACAAATCCGCGCTGATCATTCTCAAACCAAACACCCAAAAGCGGATTGACCGGGCCGATATCAAGGTCTGACTGCATGTTTTCCATGGTAAAAACCACATCGTCCAACGCCCACTCCAGATCGCCTTTTTCCGATTCCGGCGCCACTTCGATCTGTGCTTCCATCGCGGCAATCTGTTCTTCCTTGCTCGCGATAGCCAACTTGGCCGCATCAACACCGGTTAGCTGCAGGCGCCAGGTTTCTCCGGCGTCTTCGGTGTGAAGCACCACGCCACTGTGCCCAACGGCCCAACCGTGCGTCTCGGAGCCGAAATCGACGGCCGTTAGCGTCACGGAAACCGGAACACTGCCCTGCACCCAGGTTTGCCCCTCATCGTCGGAGTAAATAATGTGCCCTCGTTCTCCGACAGCAACTATACGGTCACCTGCCCGCACTGCGTCATTCAGCAGCTTAACGGGAGCCAGGTCCGTTTGCCGGGCCGGCGTATCGATGATATCCGCAAGCGCAAACGCCGCCGGGGTGGACCAGATCATGGAAAGCCCGAGGCACGCTGCCCCCAGAGTTTTGCACATCAACCTTTTAGCCATTCAGATTGCCTATTGTGTTGTTTGAACTGTCTATCTTTTGTCGCTGCAAAAGCTGACCGGTTTAGCGGACGCTTCTTCGGCGCAACGAAGCCGGAGAAAAATAGCGCTTGTTTGGAATATCTTCGGTGAAGATCCGGGTGTTCGGCTCTTCCGTGTCCAATCCAAGTACGTGATAACGGCGGGCCTGAAGATCATGATAAACGTCCAGCACGTTCCACACACCCGGAAGTTCGTAATAATTCTTGGCTATGCCCATGGTAACTCGCCACAACTCACCGCGGCCGTCGTACTGATCAACCAGAACGGTGTTCCAGCTGTCTTCGTCCACGTAAAAACGGCGTTTATGGTAGATATGCCGCGCGCCCTCTTTCAGCGTAGCTTCAACCACGTGTACCCGATGGAGTTCCCAACGGGTAAGCTCCGGGTTCAGGTGAGAAACACCCAGAATTTCGGAATACGGCGTGCCTTTTTCGCCGATGCGGTAATTGTTATAAGGAATGTAGATTTCTTTCAGGCCTTCATAAGACCAGTTATAACGGTCCAGGGCACCGTTGAAGATGTCGGTGTCGTCTGCCGTCCGGAGATTCTCTGCGGCCGCAATCGGTGAATCGTAACCCAGGTTTGGCGCCCTGCGCACGCGGCGCTGCCCGGCGTTATAGCCCCAGCCATTTCTCGGATTGATGATCTGATTCAGGGTTTCATGAATAAGTATGGCACCGCCCGCAAGGCGCGGCGGGGACTGGGTAAACGAGAGGTAGTAGAAAATGATGTTATCCAGTTCGTCTTCACTACCCTCAGGGTTGTAAAAATTAAAAAACACCTCTTGCTGGGAGGTAACCAGCGAATAATCACCATCGGTCTGCACCGCCACTTCACTTGATCGGCGGGTAACCGACACACCACGCCAGCGCACCAGATGGTTCCAGATCACCTGCCATGCTTTGTGTTCATTGTCCCCGTGAAGAATCGGGAAAGGGTAGCCGCCGAAGGCACCTTTCAAACCTTCACCTTCGCCTACCAATTCGGCGTTTATCGCATTCTCACGAATGTTTTTGGCTACCCAGTCAGGCACTGCGTGCGTGCGGCGGGATTTGTAAACCGGTACACGAAAGGTTGTGGGGTAGGTGTTAAACATCGCGAGAACACCATTGGAGAGGTGTTCAGCATACTGATCTTTATTCGAGGCATTGATGGTGAACAGCACTTTGTCCGTCGGAAACGGGTCAATGTGATGTTGTCCCGACCCCTCATAACCCTCGGGAGGCTCTGTAAGGCCTCCGGTCCAGGCAGGAATGGTACCTGCGGCGTTTCCAGCCTTAATCGAACCGAACGGCGTGAGATCCTGACCGAGACGTGAAGCTTCGCTGGCAGAAACCGCTGCCAATGAGGAAGCGGATGCCATCGAGAGAGCGAGCAAGCCCCCGAGTATCGCACTCTGTTTATAATTCATTATAAAACCCTGGATTCGACTGGAAGCCTTTTATAAGGCTTTTATTTGTACCTGATGGAACGTCACGCGTTCCGACAGGTTAGTCGATTCGTCAAGGTTGTCTATCAACCGAAAGTGCGATTTTGTATCCGGCCGTTACCAAGGATTTACGACGATGGCCGGATACGCTACCCGCTATCAGCCTTCGAGGCTCTTATACACCACCTCATACAAATCATCAGAAAGCCCCGGCTTATCCCGAATCCGCTCAAGTGCTGTCCGCATCAGTGAACTGTAGGCCGGCGCGAACTTTTTCCAGCGCGTCAAAGGCGATACCAGCCTGGCCGCAATCTGCGGATTGCTGTCGTCGAGGCGATACACCTGGTCAGCCAGAAATGCATAGCCTGAGCCGTCTGGATTATGGAACGCCGCCAGGTTCTGGCCTGCAAACACGCCCACAACGGAGCGGATTTTGTTAGGGTTTTTCCAGTCAAACGCCGGGTGTGTGAGCAGAGCGTGAATTTGCGGCAATTGACCGGCACGATCACTGGACGACTGAACCGAGAACCACTGTTCCACGACTTGCGGGTCATCCTGGAACTGATCATAGAAGTCGGCAAGAGCCTGGCTCCGCTCGGCTGCGTAATCGGAGTTAACGAGGGCGCGCAGCGCACCCATGCGATCGGTCATGTTGTCGGCATCGCGAAGCTGGGCCAGTGCCAGGTCACGCCCGGTTTCATCATTGGTCATCAGCAACCACGCCAGCGCGTTATTTTTCAGGCTTCTGCGGGCAATAGACTCCGATGTAAGCTCATAGGTGCCGCCGCCGGAATTGCGGTGATAACAAGCAACGAGTTCCTCACGCAACGACGTTGCCAGGTGGTGCAGCACCTGTTCCCGTGTGCGATGAATGGCGGCTACATCAGGGCTGTCCGCCAGCTCGATCAAATAGGCCTCAGACGGCAGCTGCAGCATTTTTGCCACCAACGCCTGATCAACCCCGGTGTCGTTAAGCAGAGCTCGATATGCCTCTACCAGACGCGGCTCAATGTCGGTGGCGTCAGACGAGCCAACCTGCGACTGAATCACATCAACGGCAAGACGCTGCCCGGCATCCCAGCGGTTGAAGCCGTCAGGATCGTGGCTCATCAAAAACACCAGCTGTTCGCGAGTCCAGGGATAAGCCACTCGCACGGGCGCCGAGAAGTGGCGCAACAACGACGGCACCGGCGCCTGAGCCACTCCGTGAAACTCAAAAGTATGACTCGCTTCGGTCAATTCAAGGACGCGCTCGGTGGGCGCATTCCGGGCATCCTGACCGGGCTCAAAGCAGAGCGGCAGAGCCTCGCCATTCGCACCCAGCAGGCCCAACGCAAAAGGAATGTGTTGCGGTTTTTTGTCGGTCTGTCCCGGGGTGTCCGGAATCGACTGTTGAATCGTCAGGCGATAGATATTCTGCTCGGCATCGTAGGCATCCGAAACCTTCAGCACGGGCGTACCGGCCTGCTCGTACCACAACCGGAACTGTGTCAGATCACGGCCGGATGCATCTTCCATCGCTTTTACAAAGTCGTCGGTGGTGACTGCCTGACCGTCGTGGCGCTCAAAATACAGATCACTGCCTTTGCGGAACAGATCCGGTCCAAGCAGTGTGTGAATCATGCGAACTACCTCTGCACCCTTCTCGTAGATGGTGAGGGTATAAAAGTTGGTAATCTCCATGTAAGACGCCGGGCGTACCGGGTGCGCCATGGGGCCTGCATCCTCGGCGAACTGCGCGGTTCTGAGCAGTGTCACGTTTTCTATGCGCTTCACGGTTGGCGAGCCAACGTCTGCCGAGAAAGTGGAGTCGCGGAATACGGTAAAGCCTTCTTTCAAGCTCAACTGGAACCAGTCACGGCACGTTACCCGGTTGCCGGACCAGTTATGGAAATACTCATGGGCAACAATGGATTCAATGCGCTGGAACGCGAGATCGGTCGCGGTTTGTTGGGTGGCCAGCACGCAGGACGAATTGAAAATATTCAGTCCCTTGTTTTCCATGGCGCCCATATTGAAGTCGTCCACGGCCACGATCATGAAAATATCGAGATCGTACTCACGACCGTAGGTGTCTTCGTCCCAGCGCATGGCGAGCTTGAGCGAATCCATCGCGTGGTCGCACTTTGTTGCGTTACGGGGCTCAACGTAGATGCGCAAATCAATATCGCGGCCGGAACAGGTTTTGAAGGTGTCCTGTTTTTCGACCAGATCGCCCGCCACCAGCGCAAACAGGTAACTGGGCTTGGGGAACGGATCTTCCCAGGTGACAAAGTGGCGGCCGTTATCGAGATCGCCTTTTTCTACGTCGTTGCCATTGGACAACAACACCGGGCAGGCACTCTTGTCGGCTTCAATACGCGTGCGATAACGGGCCATAACGTCTGGCCTGTCCGGGAAATAGGTAATGCAGCGAAAGCCTTCAGCTTCACACTGTGTGCAGAACATACCAGACGACTTGTACAACCCCTCGAGGCGAGTGTTGTTCTGGGGTTCGACCCAGGTCACTATCGCCAGCTCAAACTGCGCCGGCACCTTGGCAATGATCAGTTGCCCACCGGTTTCTTCGTAGTCGCCGACTGCAAGGTCGTCGCCATTCACCGCAACGCGCTCCAGCTTGAGACTGTCTCCGTCCAGCGCCAACGGAGCCGATCCCTCGGCTGATTCAGGGTTGCGACGCACGGACAGCGTGCTGTGCACCCTTGCGCCCTCGTCAAAAAGTTCGAATCGAAGGTCGACCGTATCGACCAGGTATGCGGGGACTTTGTATTCGCTCAGATGGATGGTTTTTGGCTGATTGGTGCGCATTGCTTCTCTCCAGATGTCTCAGCCTGCAGCCAGATCAAAGCCGGCCGCAAAGGCATTGTCATATCGGTCGGGAACGGACGAACTAGTCACCCATTACCCGGAATCGGACTTCGTAGCCAGTGAACTTGCGAATGTTGATCACACCGGTGCTCAACATAAGATACTGGCCCTTGATACCTTCTAGCACCCCTTCTACTTCCGGAGTTTTATCAAGATTATGTGTTTTGATTTTCTCTGGCCACGTGTGCACCGGATAGCTCAGCCCAAGCCCCTGTTCGTCCACTTCGCGAATGGCGTCAGGGCCGTGCTCGTCGCGCAGTGCGGCAATATCGTCGGCGATCAATGCCAGTATACGCTGGCGTTCCTGAACAAGATCCAGCTCCGGTACATCTCCCTTTAGCATGGCGCGCCAGTTGGTACGGTCGGCGACGTGGGCTTTACAGGCCACTTCAACCAGGCCAGAAAGATACCGGGTAGCCACTCTGAGCATGGGAATCGCATCAACCGCGCCCTGATCAATCCAGCGCGTGGGCACCTGCGAGCCCCGGGTAATGCCGACTTTCAGGCCAGAAGAGTTCGCCAGATACACCACATGCTCAACCATGCAATGGATCTCGCCCCACTCTGGCTCCCGACAGGTACCCAGATGATAATGGCACTTTTCCGGGCTCATGATACAACTGTCGCACGCGGCCAACTTTCGGAAGCAAGGATAACAAAACCCCTGACTAAAGCTCTTTTTCGTGGTTCGGTCGCAGTTAATGCAGCGAATCACGCCGGCAAAGTCGAAGCGCAGCGGTTTGCCGATCAGCTCGTTCAGGGGAATCCGGGTATCGCCCACGGTCAAAACATAAGACACCGGATCGCCCGCCTCCGCCGGCATTTTCCTCAGCCGCCCGGTTACATCAGCCAGGTTACTCAAGACTTGACCTCAACAAACTGGTTCGGATCAACCCCGTTGCTATCTGACTGGTTGCTATCTGACTGATTGCGACGCACGGATGGATCACAGGCCGTGCCCGCCTTGCGGCCCCGATCAAGAAAACCGACCCGCTCCTGCTCCGGAATATTGTGCAGGTTTTCATAGTAAATGACGGCTTCCAGGCTGGTCGCACGCTGTTCCGGCGTAATTTTTCGGCCATCAGGCCATTTACCGAGCTCAATAGACTGGCGCAAGCTCTGGTAAACGTTAGGGTCCAGGCGCTCGATAAGCTCTTCGTAGGTCATCCGGTTCTCCTGAAAAAACGTTCATTTATAAAGTAGAGAAATGGTTTGACAGATATAAACGATAATGATTATCATTACTTCACCAAATGACCACGGTCGTGTCGTTTGGTCTCTCTCATCAGAAGCAAATCGCTTCCTTTATACCCCACTGTTTGGTGGGGTTTTTTTTATGTCTGCGGTTTTTTGCGGGCCGGTAAAAGCGCTGCCAACACCAGACCACCCACAAATCCGCCCAGGTGCGCCTCATTTGCCATGCGTCCTAAACCCAGCATTTCAGGCAAGGGCGTAAACCCGACCACCATCCACACCACCGCAAAGGTTACAAGTGCAGGTGGGAACTGAAACCGCGGTAACGTGCGCTGGCTGAGCCAGCAATATCCGAGAATGCCGTACACAAACCCCGAAAGACCGCCAAAAAAGGGTCCGGAAACCGCGTACTGCAGCACGTTGGATAAAACACTGGTGCATACAAAAATAAGTATCAGCCGGCGGCGCCCGTCAAACCATTCAATCTGGCTGCCCAGAAACCACAGCATCACAGAATTAAAAATGATATGCGTCCAACTGAAATGCAAAAAGTCCGGCGTGAACAACCGCCATATTTGTCCACTGGCTAGCGTGGAGGAGAGCGCTCCCAGGCGCTCAGCCAGATTAGTACTGCCCCAGTTGTAGGATCGAGGATCAACAATCAGGAGGTTGGCGGTAAACTCGTTACTGCCCAGGCCAGTCAGCAGCGCCATCACAACGCCCAACAAAATAATCCCCAACACCAGAGGCGCGTGGCGCGGCGAGGGTTGCCAGCGCCCTGCTACAAACACCGGCGAGTGGTTCTGATGCTCGACCGCCTGCCGGATTCCCGGCTCGGCAAGAAACCGGTCCAGGGCCTCCAAAACGGGTTTGACATGGTCCGAATTTTCCAACCACAGCACTTGGGCATCGCCTTCGACACTGATTTTGTGAGCAACACCCTGCCCTTTCAGCCACTGACTGAAGTCGCCAAGATCGACACTGGTATCCAACTGCTTTACTCGGTACACAATCTATCTTGCCTCTTAGAGTATCCAGACCGACGCACACACAGGTGTACTAGCGGGCGACGCTGTCTTCACTGCTGGGGTAATCCGGCGAATCCTGATGATCCCGAGCCACGTTAACCCAAACAAACTTGTCGGGGGAGAGCACCCGTTCACCGTCCATCCGGTACGCCACCAATCGACCGTACTTCACGGCACTGAAATCGATACACGCAACGTTTGATTTCAACGGAGCCGGTTCGCTCTCCATCCAGTAATGGCCCACAAACACCGGCGGGGCATCAAGCGGATAGTTGATAAGTTGCTTGCGTTCGTGCTCGGCCAGAACCCGGCCGGCAACATCGACCGGCAACGGGTCTGGCTGGAAAACCACATCCGCATACGTGCGCGGATTATCTGCCCAGAATTTCGTGCGGAAAAACTCACGAATATAGCCGTCGCGCCCGGTGATTTTCATGCCCTGCGGGAGGCGCAGGTCCGTACCCCGTAACAGGGTATCCATGACCTGCCCCGCAAAAGAATCAATGGCCGCCGAGGCGTGAAGAAAATCTTCATCGATACAGGCACCGCCTTGCAGCTGTTTGAATTTATCGATGAGCCCGCTGTCCCAGCACGCATGTACGGCACGAAAATCGTCTTCCTCGATAAACAGTGGAATCGTGTAGAACCACTCAAGAAAGTCATTCCATTCATGGGGATGATCGTCAAATTGTACAAGGGTTTCGCGGATCAACCGATCGTGGCGAGCGTTGTGTTCGCGCAGCCATGTTCTGCCACTGCCGGCCCGCGCCCGGGTGCAATAGCCCAGAGCATTATACTCGTGGTTCCCCATGACGATTCGCGCAGACCCTCGCTCTACCATATTCCTTACGAGGTGAAGGGCTTCACGGATTCTTGGGCCTCGATCAATAATATCGCCAATAAAAATAGCCTGCCGGCGGCGATGCTGATACACCCCGTTGACCTTGCTGTAACCCATCTGTTCAAGCAGTCGCGCAAGTGTGTTCGCGCAGCCGTGAATATCGCCAATGATATCGTAACCGCGACTCGCAGTATGATTGTTTACCGCCATGATCAACTCGCTGATATTTCGCTGGCCCAGCCAAGCTTGTCGCGGCAGGTGGCATAGAAATTATGGTCTGTGGGGTGAATCAGCCGGATCTTGAACGGCTTTTTGGCAATGCGAATGATATCGCCCGGCGCGCAGGCGATATTCATTTGGCCATCGAAGCTGATCTGCGGATAGGTTGCATTGGTTTCTCCAATGACGAGCTTTATCTCGCTCTTACCATCCACCACAATCGGGCGACTGCTGAGCGTGTGGGGGAACATGGGCACCAATACAATAGCATCCAGCTTGGGATGCATGATCGGCCCTCCCGCAGAAAGCGAGTAAGCGGTTGACCCCGTAGGCGTAGAGACAATCAATCCATCCGAGCGCTGACTGTATACAAAGTGGCCATCGATGTAGAGATCAAAACCAATCATCCGAGTTGACTTACCGGGGTGCAACACCACATCGTTCAGCGCGGTACCAAATCCCAGAGGCTGCCCGTTGCGCTCAACTTCGCCATCGAGCAAAAACCGCGTTTCCTCAACGTACTCGCCTGCAAGCACTTTACCCAAGCGCTCTTCCATATCCGAGGGTGAAATATCCGTGAGAAAGCCCAGCCTGCCTCGGTTTACGCCCAGCAGAGGAATCTTGGATTTTGCAAGCTCCCGGGCCGCGCCCAACAGGCTTCCATCGCCGCCTACCACAATAACCAGATCACAGATTTCGCCGAGCAGCTTCTTGCTGGCAACCTGCAAACCGTGGCCGGCCAGCATACTGGCGGTGTCTTCTTCAAGAATAACGTGGTAGTGGTTGGTGACCAGATACTGATTGAGCTGGAGCAGTGCTTCGACCACTTTGTCGCTGCCCATCCGGCCGATAACGCCTATGTTTCTGAACTGATCCATGGAACTTCCTGTGGTGTCGGACTGGGGCGCGAGCGGACGAACCCGCCTGTGCCTGTATCAATCTGACCCACAGTTTAACGAAAGTCACCCCGATACTGAAAAAAGATCTCCAGCGGCGCGAAAATCCTGGCTTACGTCTGAGGCTAGTGGCTTTCGCAGCGGTCATCGCGGCCGGGCCGAAAATCACCGGGCTGGCTGACGCGCAATAAAGGCTCACCGCAGAGTTTTCCATTCTTGCCAGAATGCTGACAAACGGGATTCTCGTAGTGTTCAAGCCATTGCAGGTATGACGGCTCATTCATGCCACAGCGTTCGGACGCATAGGCGGTGGGGTTGTGAAAGTAGGTTTCGATTTCATCATACGGCAGCGTCAAATGCCCAACGCCCGGGTGGTAGGCCACCAGAAAAACCGACTGCCCCCTCAGGTAACTCATGATGGACTTTTCAGGTGGCTCCCGATGCTGGAGTTCGTAAGCCTCCTGCTCCAGGCCGACTATTTTCTCATCCCGGTGTTCCAGTTCGCGCCGCTTACGCTCGAGTTGCTCCCTGAGCAACACCAGCTCCGCGTTTACATTGGCGTCATCACGCTCTTTTCCGGCGCCACTGGACGCCATCTGCTCCTGCAGGGTCAGATACTGCTGATTACGCTCGGCCAACCGCAGCTTCAGTTGTTCGTTACTAAGACGCTGGCGTTCATACTTCTGACCAATATCAGCGATCTCGCTACCCAGAGCTTTGATTTCAAGCCTGTGTTCACGCTGCACTTCCGAAAGCATATCCCGGTTCACACTTTGCAGCGTCTTGATACGCAAGCGCTGCTCGCGAATCAACTGGGCCAGGCGCGCACGATCGGCATCTGTGCGCGCTGTTTCAGACATAGCGGAAGCATTCTGATCAGCCAGTAGCACCGGGATATTTTCCGCTTCTTCACGCTGGGCAGGGCGAAATTTGAGGGTATTGGCGGTAACGGCTTTGCGGATTACCTGGAAATGATTATTGCCCGGCGTCATGTCCGGATCCCATAGCTCCGAGGCATACTGGGGCTCCGGGCACTGACTGCGACACACCAGGCGAATAGCGCCACCGCCCATATTCGGGCCTTTGGCACCACGGGCAGCGAGCTCTTCCATAGGCACGTTCCAACTGCTGTCAGCTCTGCCTTCTTCATCAAACCAGATGCGGAAAAATACAAGAGCGCGCACCAGAAGATCGCTGCCCAGATTCACCAGTACCGCCTTTACATCGGTTTCAGCAAGGTCCGACAGTCCGGTATATCCGTCAAGGAAGGCGCCAAACTCGCTGGCTCGCATCTGGCGAGCCACTTCGTTTCCTTCAATAAAGAATACCGCCGAATACTCGTCGGTTGCCCGGCCGGCAGACACCATTGCACACTCCCAGATTCAAAAGACCAACGTTTACAGTCTAGCCAGAGAGTTTCCGGTGCACAGAGAAAAACTGCAACGTTTTGTGATCAGGCTCTTTTGATTAAATACCGGCGGCCAATCGGCTGCCCTGATCAATAGCACGCTTGGCATCCAGTTCTGCCGCCACATCCGACCCACCGATGAGATGCACGGTCAGCCCGGCGGCCTCCAGCCCGCTTTGCAGCTCGCGTAGCGGCTCTTGCCCCGCGCACAGGATGATCGTATCAACCGGCAACACGCGATCTTCGCCCTGCTCCGCGCCTTTGGGGGTGATCGTGACGTGCAATCCTTCGTCGTCGATTTTGCGATAGGTCACGCCCGGCATCATCTGAACTTTGCGGTTCTTGAGCGATGTCCGGTGAATCCACCCGGTGGTTTTGCCCAGATTTTTACCCACTTTTGAAGCCTTCCGTTGCAGCAAGTACACCTCGCGAGCCGGCTCCGGAATCTCCGCTGTTACGCCCTGAACACCGCCTCGGTGCGCCACCGTCAGATCCACGCCCCACTCGCGCATGAAGTGTCCAGTATCCAGCGCGGCAGAGGCGCCCTTGTGCACAATGAATTCCGACACGTCGAAACCGATACCGCCGGCGCCCACAACGGCCACCCGCCGGCCCACTGGTTTACGCTCCAGCAACGCGTCGAGATAGCCGATCACTTTGGGGTGATCAATGCCTTCAATATCGGGAATCCGGGGCGCAACGCCGGTCGCCAGCACAACTTCGTCGAAATTGCCGGCCCTCAGGTCATCGACGCTCACACGGGTTTCGAGCCGCACATCAACGCCGTGCTTGTCCAGCATTACACGGTAGTAGCGCAGGGTTTCATAAAACTCCTCTTTCCCCGGGATCAGTTTGGCAACGTTGAACTGGCCACCAATTTCTTTGCCAGCGTCAAACAGGGTCACTTTATGCCCCCGCTCTGCCGCAACTGAGGCAAACGCCATGCCCGCAGGCCCGGCACCCACCACCGCTATCGATTTGGGCGACGCCGTTTTCGGATAATTAAGCTCGGTTTCATGGCAGGCACGTGGATTGACCAGGCAGGAGGTCAGCTTGCCGCCGAAAGTGTGGTCAAGACACGCCTGATTACAGCCAATGCAGGTGTTAATCTCATTGGCGCGATCTTCCGCAGCCTTGAGCACCAGGTCAGCATCGGCCAGGAATGGGCGCGCCATGGACACCATGTCTGCATCACCTTCTGCCAGAATTTTTTCGGCAACCTCCGGCATATTGATCCGGTTTGTCGTGACCAATGGAATACTGACTTCACCTTTGAGGCGTGCAGTGACCTTGGTAAAGGCGCCACGGGGCACGGAGGTGGCGATGGTTGGCACTCGGGCTTCGTGCCACCCAATGCCGGTATTGATGATAGTAGCGCCGGCTTTTTCGACGGCCTTGGCCAGTTGCACCACTTCCTCCCAGGTGCTGCCATCCTCAATCAGGTCAAGCATGGACAGGCGGTAGATCACAATGAAGTTTGCGCCAACCCGCTCGCGAACACGGCGCACAATTTCAACAGGCAGGCGGATTCGGTTCTCATAGCGGCCGCCCCACTGATCTGTGCGGTGGTTGGTATGAGACACAATAAACTGGTTAATGAAATAACCCTCGGACCCCATAATCTCAACGCCGTCGTAGCCCGCCTTTTGTGCCAATTGCGCGCAGATGGCGTAGTCCTCGATCTGCTTTTCAATTCCGGCTTCATCCAGTTCTTTGGGTTTGAACGGATTGATAGGCGCCTGGATAGCAGAGGGCGCAACCAGCGCCGGAGAATAGGCATATCGGCCAGCGTGGAGAATCTGCATGCAGATTTTGCCGTCGGCGTTGTGCACGGCGCTGGTGATAACCTTGTGCTTCTCTACCTCTTCATCGTTGGTCATTTTCGCTGCACCCTGAAAAACACCGCCTTCGGGGTTGGGTCCGATACCACCTGTAACAATCAGGCCAGCGCCGCCTCGGGCACGCTCGGCATAAAATTCAGCCAGCCGCTCAAAGCCGTTTTTTGCTTCCTCCAGCCCCGTGTGCATCGACCCCATCAGCGTGCGGTTACGCAGTTTGGTGAAACCCAGATCGAGCGGCTCAAGTAAATGCGGGTATTTGGCAAAGCCTGGTGTCGCGTTACTACTCATCACCGGTCTCCTCATCGTGATCGTTGGCCAGGCTTTTATCGCCCAACTCTTTTAATGAGGACTAAATTACCGGTGCAAGCAACCATCAACAATATCCCTGAATAACATTCTGTTATCCTCAGGCAACAAAACCCTTGGAACAATCATGAATTCATCTAACGCTCAGCCAGCCCCAAACCGCCACCCGCTTGGCAATATCAGCGTTCTCCATGTTGGCGTGCTGCTCCGGGCGGCGGAAGCAGAAGGTGTGAACGTTCAGGCGCTAACGCGGGATTTTCAGCTCAGCGAGCAGACCCTCACATCGCCCGCCGCCAGAATCAGCATCCCGCGCTTCATGAGGCTGGGCCACGCGGCTATGGCGGCCTGCGACAACGCCGCGCTGGGGTTGCGTATGGGCGCCTTGTCCCGGCCGGTAGACGCCGGCATTGCAGGCCTTGCAGGCGAATCTGCAAAAACCGCAGGCACTGGCGTACAAACACTGATTGGTTACTCTTTATTGACCAGTCGTAACAGCCGAGGAACGCCAACGGCAGAGCCGGGGAAACGGACACTGCGGTTTTATTCCATACGCCCTTACAACGCTTTCAATTATTTTGTTGTCGACTCGGTATTGGGAGGCTGGACGCAGTTTTTGCGCACGATTACCGGGCAATGGAATGTGCTCGATAAGGTAACCATCGAGTACCCCTCGTTAGGCATGGATGAGCTGTTTGAAGGCTGGTTTTGCTGCCCGGTTCAATTTGGGGCGGCCACGAACAGCCTAATCGTCAAACAGGATGTGTGGGATCAGGAAAGCCTGCAGGCGCAGCCCGCCATGCACGAAAAACTGGTGCAGCTTTGCAACACGGAACTGCAGGAAATTCAACGCGGCTGGACCACCGGAGACCGTGTAAGGAGCCTCCTCACGCCCCTGTTCAGAGGAGAAACTCCCAGCCTTGAAACGATCGCATCCAAACTGGGCGTTACGCCTTGGACGTTGCAGCGGCAGTTGTCAGCCGAGCACACCGGGTTCCGGGAACTGATGGATGACACCCGAAAACAGCTGGCACGGGATTATATCCGGGAAACGGAAACTTCCTTGTCCGAAATCGCATGGCTCCTTGGCTTTTCCAATCCCGCCGCTTTGCATAAAGCCTATCGCCGCTGGTTTGAATTCAGCCCCGGCGAACACCGGAAACACTTCCGTCATTACGCGTCAAAGTGAATAACGGTGCGAATGCTCGTACCCTCGTGCATCAGATCAAAGGCTTCATTAATTCTTTCCAGGCCCATGGTGTGAGTAATGAAATCGTTAAGCTTG
This sequence comes from Marinobacter antarcticus, assembly GCF_011049865.1. Classification (GTDB taxonomy): domain Bacteria; phylum Pseudomonadota; class Gammaproteobacteria; order Pseudomonadales; family Oleiphilaceae; genus Marinobacter; species Marinobacter antarcticus_A. The sequence continues at coordinate 42,947 of NZ_DRGY01000055.1, forward strand.
AACTCACCCTGCATATAGCGTTCAACCATGCCGGGCAACTCGGAACGGCCCTTGACTCCGCCAAAGGCTGAACCCTTCCAGACCCGACCGGTTACCAACTGAAACGGGCGCGTAGAGATTTCCTGGCCGGCACCTGCCACGCCAATCACCACCGACTCGCCCCATCCCTTGTGGCAACATTCCAGGGCTGAACGCATCACATTGACGTTGCCAATACATTCAAAAGAGTAGTCCACGCCGCCGTCGGTCAGCTCGACAATCACATCCTGAATCGGTTTGTCGTAGTCTTTCGGGTTAATGCAGTCGGTGGCACCTAACTTGCGGGCCAACTCGAACTTGCTCTCGTTAATGTCGATGGCGATGATGCGGCTGGCCTTCGCCATGGTGGCACCGATAACGGCCGACAGGCCGATGCCGCCCATGCCGAAGATGGCCACGGTAGCGCCCTCTTCTACTTTGGCGGTGTTCATGACGGCTCCCATGCCGGTGGTAACGCCACAACCAAGTAGACACACTTCTTCCAATGGCGCGTTTTTATTGACCTTGGCCAAAGAGATTTCTGGCAGCACCGTGTATTCGGAGAAGGTTGAGCAACCCATATAATGGAAAATAGGCTGACCGTTTATGGAGAAACGACTGGTGCCGTCTGGCATCAGGCCCCTGCCCTGGGTTTCACGAATTTTCTGGCACAGATTGGTTTTGCCGGAGGTGCAGAATTTGCACTCGCCGCACTCAGGGGTATACAGGGGAATAACGTGATCGCCCACCTTCAAGCTGGTAACGCCCTCACCGATGGATTCCACGATGCCGCCACCTTCATGACCAAGGATCGCCGGGAAGATGCCTTCGGGATCTTCCCCAGACAACGTAAAGGCATCGGTATGGCACACACCGCTGGCAACAACGCGGATTCGCACTTCGCCCGCCTGAGGTGGCATTACGTCCACTTCTTCAATGGACAAAGGTTGGTTCGGGCCCCAGGCAATGGCGGCTTTGGATTTGATCGTCTGGGTCATAAAACTCTCCGGTCTTGGCAATGCCCCGGCAGAGGGTCCCGCCGGTTTGATGGGGTTATTGTATCCATTTCACCCGGCGCGATAATCCCTTAATATGTCAAATAACTTTTACTGCTGAGTAACAATGATCTGAGCGCATTGCACGCGTTGTGCTGCAACACCCGCACGACAACAAAAGGATGGGAGCATGTCTGTCTGGGAAGGGATAAGTGAGTTTGTGGCGGTGGCGGAAACCGCAAGCTTTACCGCCGCTGCCAAAAGATTGGCCATCTCTACCGCTCAGGTTAGCCGCCAGGTCAGCGCTCTGGAATCCCGGCTGTCTACCAAGTTGTTTTACCGAACCACCCGCAAGGTATCGGTGACCGAAGCCGGGCAGATCTATTACCAGCACTGCCGACAAGTGTTGGACGGGCTGGAAGAAGCAGAACGCACGATGACTAACTTCAATCTGGTCCCCAAAGGACAGTTGCGGCTAACCGCACCGGTAACCTTCGGAGAAAAAGCCATCGCACCTTTGGTTAACGACTTCGTACTGCGCTATCCAGAACTGGAAGTGCAACTGAACCTGACCAACCAGAAACTTGATCTGGTGGCAGGCGGTTATGATCTGGCGGTGCGGCTGGGTAAATTGGAAGATTCCAACATGATGGCCAAGCGGTTGTCGTCAAGAGCCCTTTACGTGTGCGCGTCACCGGAGTATCTGTCGGTCCATGGCGCCCCGCATTCCCTGTCAGAGCTGGAGCAACACAATTGCCTTCAGGGCAATCTGGATTACTGGCGCTTTCAGGAGCACGGCAAGCCGCACAACATCCGGATAAAAGGCAATATTGTCTGTGACAGTGGCTGGGCGCTTTTAGACGCCGCCTTGAAAAGCATCGGTATTATCCAGCTTCCAGATTACTACGTGCAGCCTTCTCTGGCGTCTGGGGAACTGGTCAGCCTGCTAGATCACTACCAGGAGGCTGATGATGGAATCTGGGCTATTTATCCCCACAACCGCCACCTGTCGCCGAAGGTACGGATGCTGCTGGATTATCTGAGCGAATCGCTTCAACCAATTGGCAAAGGCTGAAACGAAAAAAGCCGTTAGCTATGATATAGCTAACGGCTTTTTGAAAGTGGCGGAGCGGACGGGACTCGAACCCGCGACCCCCGGCGTGACAGGCCGGTATTCTAACCAACTGAACTACCGCTCCGCAAAGTCATAACCGATTGCTTTTAAAAGCTTTACAATCTTCGCTCAGATTGCCCGGTAACAACGAGAGCGCATTATAAAGAGGTGCCCGGTTATGTCAACGTCTTTTCCGAAAAAACTCGGAAACCCAGCGTATTACGGGGCTTACTCAAAACCGACTTATGGGATCGTGTTACATTAAATTCTATCAGGCCATCAGGGAGAACATCATGCCAGACACGCTGGTTTATCGGAACACACCTCCGGCACTGCTTCCGCTCTACGCCAAGGCACTGATGCCGAAGAAGCCCCCATCCGATACCGATATTGCAATTCCAACGATTTGTGCTGAACTGCTTTGCGCCCATTCCGATCGCAAGGAGTTGCGTCAGTACGAACGTGTGTGCGGGTTCAGACCCGGTCATCACATGCCGATAACATGGCCCCACATTCTGGCTTTTCCACTTCACCTGAAGCTGCTGACCGAAAAGGCTTTTCCGTTGCCACTTCTGGGGCTGGTGCATTTGCGCAATACCATAACCCAGCACAGACCCATGGGATTAGGTGAGGTTCTGACGCTGAATGTTTGCCTCGGCCATCAGGAACGCACCCATCGCGGCATCGAATTCGACCTGATAACCACCGCCAGCTCTGCGGGCACGATGGTGTGGACGGAGACAAGCTCCATGCTGTTTCGCCAACCCCATGAACATGAGAAGCCGGCGGCAAAAACGGCACCACCGCCTCTGGATTATTTTCCAAACACCGTTGAAATTCAGGCACGGGAATCTATCGGGCGCCAGTACGCGAGGATTTCAGGCGACAGCAACCCGATCCACATGCACGCGTTGAGCGCCAGGATGTTTGGCTTTCCAAAGGCCATCGCACACGGCATGTGGAGCAAAGCCAATGTACTGGCCATTTTGGAGCAACAAAGTGGATGGCAGTCGGGGCCGTTAAGAGTGACCTGCCAGTTCAAAACGCCGTTGTTTATACCGGGCAACGCGCAACTGAACTGGCAAACAGGGAAAAAAGTGTGGGATTATCAACTGTTGAACGCTCGCGGTGACGCACCACACCTGAGCGGGCGCATCGACTGGCTTTAAACGGTGTCAGACGGGATCGCCACAGGGAGTGTGAAGAAGAAACGAGTCCCACCCTCTTCGGGACGCTCAAAACCGATATCGCCACCCTGAGCCTGAATCAGGGAGCGGCAGGTAGACAGACCAATGCCCATACCTTCGTCTTTGGTGGTGTAAAACGGCAAGAACAGGTTTTCTTCCGCATCTTCCGCAAGCCCGACACCGTGATCCCGAACCTCGACCCGGACGCAGCCCTCACTTGTAACCCTTGCACTCACCTCCACCGGCAATGCCGATTCCGCACTGCGCGTGGCCTCAAGGGCGTTTCGTATCAGGTTGAGGGCAACCTGTTGCACCTGAATCGGATCGGCCAGAATATCGGGTAATTCGTCCGGTATAACAAGCTCAATTGCGCCGTCGTTGTTGCGCGCGTCCACTTCTGCAAACTGTCGCGTATCTTCCAGCAGCACCGATACGGAAAGCACTTCCTTGCCAGTCGCCGGCTTTTTCATAAACCGCCGGATTCTGCGGATAATCTCACTGGCGCGGTGAGACTGAGCCTCGATCTTGTCGAGGGTTTCCTGCAGTAAGGTCAAATTCGGATTTTCAACGGCCATCATCCGTTTGGAGACTCGAGCGTAATTGGCAATCGCCGTCAGCGGTTGGTTTACCTCATGAGCAACACCTGCCGCCATTTCGCCCATCGTCGTTAAACGCGAAGTATGGGCCAACTGGTCCCGCTGCTCCTGCACCAGCTCCCGCGCTTCATCAAGCGCCTGCTCGCTTTCCAGTTCAACGGTAATATCGCGAAACACGACAACCGCCCCATGCAGTTCATCGCCATCGAGCTTGGGCGTGGAACGGTATTCAGCAGGAAAGCCGGTTTTATCCGCACGCAGCATCCGGATATCCCGCTGGTTCTCTGCAATACCCTGTCGGCAGGTGGCATTTACCGGGAGGCTCGTCGGGCTTTGTGCTGCCGTTGCGAAGTGCGTTTCGAAAAAATTACGGCCGATCAAATCCTTGATCGGACACCCCATAATAACGCCAGCAGCCGGGTTAGCGAACTCGATTGTGCCCTGCGCATCAAGGCCGTAGATGCCTTCGCTAATAGAGTTGAGAATACGGTTCTGGTCGCCCTGCAACTCCCGGTTGCGCGCCTGCAACTCGCGCTCAAGCCGGATAACACGGGCGTGTGTCTTAACCCTGGCAATAACTTCCTGAGACTGGAATGGCTTGGATATATAATCCGCGCCACCCAGAGAGAAGCCTTTTACTTTGGTTTGCAGATCGTCCAGCGCGGAGAGGAATACAACCGCGCAATCCGCGGTTTCCGGATCGGCCTTGAGGCGCTGACACACCTCATAACCGTCCATTTCAGGCATCATGATATCAAGCAGAATGACTTCAGGCTGATGGCGTTGAGCAAGATCCAGTGCTTTCTCGCCCTCATTGGCAATAAGAAGCCGATAGCCCTTGTCTTTCAGTGTCTCATAGAGCACTTTCAGGTTCTGTGGATTGTCATCCACGAGCAGAACCGTCACCTCTGAATTTTCGCTGACAACTTCAGTCATATGGTAAAAGGCCGGTCAAAAAGATAACCGCATAATGCAGGTGGTATTACCTCGCGTCGATAAGGTTCTTTACGGACAGCACCATACGAACCAGATGTGCAAGTGAATGAGTGCCCATCTTATGCATCACCCGGGAGCGGTGAATTTCCACTGTGCGCTGGCTGATTTCCAGCTCGATAGCGATAACCTTGTTGGCCTGGCCTTCGATCATTCGATCCATGATTTCATGTTCGCGAGGGGTCAGGCTCTTGATCCGACGAATAATCTCCTGTTTCTCGTCAAGAGTTTTGCGCTGTTCCAGGTCCTGCGCCAACGCCGCTTCAATCTTTTCAAGTAGCGCTTCTTCACGATAAGGCTTCTGGATAAAGTCAACGGCGCCTTCTTTCATAGCATCAACCGCCATGGGCACGTCGCCATGTCCGGTCACAAAAATGATCGGCAAAATAGAGTGCCTGTCATTCAGCTTCTTCTGCAACTCCATGCCGTCCATGCCGGGCATACGAATATCCAGCACAATGCAGCCGGCCATCTGCTCCGAGTAATCCTTGAGAAACGTGGTCGCGCGCTCGTAGGCTTTGACTGGTTTATCATCGGATTTCAGTAACAATTCCAATGAGTCACGAACCGCTTCGTCGTCCTCCACCACGTACACAATTTGCTGAATATCAGTCATGAGCGTGTTATCTCCTGTCCGTTTTATTGTGATAGCCGTTCAATGGATAGACGGATCTTTCTGATCGTCCCGGGCGTGTTCCTGACGTTCGTGCTCGCGCATTTTTTCAAGCCGTTGCTGAATAATGCCAAAAACGCTCTGTTTCGGATAGTCGCCTTTGCTGTCGACCTCGCCGGCCGGCTTGCCAAGCAACAACGTGACGGCTTCTTCAACGGTCGAAACGGAATACACCGAAAACCGGTTTTCGCGAACCGCCTTGACCACTTCGCTGTCCAACATCAAATTCTGTACATTGTTTGCCGGCACAATCGCGCCCTGGGTGCCGGTTAAGCCGTCCTTGAGCTGACAGGTTGCAAAGAAACCCTCGACCTTCTCATTGACGCCGCCAATAGGTTGCACCTCACCAAACTGATTAACAGAACCGGTAATCGCCAGATCCTGCCGCACGGGTATCTTCGACAGCGAGGAAATGAGCGCGCAAAGCTCGGCCAGCGAAGCGCTGTCGCCATCCACCTCACCATAATTCTGCTCAAACGTGAGGCTGGCAGACAGGTGCATGGGATCGTTGACGGCAAAGTGAGACGCCAGCCAGGAGCTCAGAATCATCACGCCTTTGGAGTGAATGTTGCCGCCCAGCTTTACGTCGCGCTCAATATCGATAACGCCGCCATCTCCATAATAGCAGGTAGCAGTGACACGGTTAGACAGGCCGAACTCGAATCCGCCGGTGGACAACACCGACAACGCATTCACCTGCCCAACCACCGCGCCTTGAGTTGATACCAACGTGGAGCCGTCTCGAATGGAATCGTAGAATTGATCACGAATGCGGCTGCTGCGGTATTTGGCGCTTTCCAACGCCCGCTCCACGTGAACATCCTGAATCAGTTTGGCGTTTGCCTGGCGCGCCCAGTAATCGGACTCTCGAAGCAGATTGGCAATATTTGCAGCGTGCAGCGAAAGCCTGTCTTGGTGCTCGGCCATGCGAGCACTGTATTCGATGATTCTGGCTACCGCCTTGTTTGTGCAGTGCAGCAGGTTCTTTTCTTTCACAACACTGGCTATAAACTTCGCATACATCACCTGACTGTCGTCAGAGCGATACATTTCATTTTCAAAATCGGCCGTTACCCGGAACAGCTCCGCAAACTCAGGGTCGTAGTCCTGCAACAGCATCCAGGTTTCGCGATCACCAAAAAGCACGAGCTTTACGTCCAACGGCACACCCTGGGGCTCGATCGAGATCGTGCCCGAAAGAGTCAGCTCGCGCTCAAGGGAATTGATTTGAAGTGACTTCGCGCGCAGAGCCCTTTTGAGCCCATCCCAGACAAACGGCTGTTCGAGCATCTTGATGGCGTCCATTAGCAGATAGCCGCCATTGGCCCGGTGCAAACTGCCCGCACGAATCAGGGAAAAGTCAGTGAACACCGTGCCTTTGTAAGTAACGTTCTCAACGTATCCGAACAGGTTGTGGTACGTCGGATTGTCTTCCACCACCATCGGAACTTCGTTGGTTTTCTGATGCACCAGCACGTTCACCAGATAACGGCGCGGCATCTTTTTATCAAGCGAAGCATACGCAATGGCCGCCTGCTCTTCGTTGTCATCGAGAAAAATTTCCAGATTCTCAACCAGATCCGCGCGCACGGCTTCAAAGTACGCAACCACGTCCGGAAGGTTTTTGTAGTTTTCAATCAGCTCATCAATCTGATGGCCAGAGATCCCCTCCAGAGTTTCCCGGTTCAGTGCCTGCTGCTTGTCGGCATACTCCTGCTCCCAGTCAGCCAGTTTGCGCAACGCCTGGCGGAGCTTTTTCTCAAGTTTATTGACCGCGTCCTCAAACTTTTCTCGCTGCGTCTCGGTCAGGTCTTTGAATGTTTCTGCGGTGTGAGGCTTGTCGCCGTTCATCGCGACCAGGCGATAACCGCCCGGCGTGGTAATGTTCAGGCTGACTTTTTTGCGGCGCGCCTGCCCTGACACCTTCTCAAGTTCGTCTTCCTGTTTCTTTCCGTACTCTTCCTTGAGTTGCTCGGAGCGTTCCAGAAAGCTGTCGCTGTCAAACGTTTGCGGAATGACTTTGACCAACCGGCTCATGAGCTTTTCCATGTCCTGCTTCAACCGCACGCCCTTACCTGAGGGCAATTGGAGCAGGCGGGGAACCCGAGGTTCTTCAAAGTCCGCAACGTAACACCAGTCGTGGCTTTGCTGATTGGTATCCAGGTGGTGCTCAAGATAGCGCAACATCATTGTGCGCTTGCCCAGACCATTGCGCCCCACGGCATACACGTTATAGCCACCATGGGGCATAGCCAGCGCAAAACGCACAGCTTCCTGGGCTCGGTTCTGGCCTACAATTTCGGCTAGGGGAACCAGTTGTCTGGTGGATTTAAACGGCAGATCTTTCAGAACACAGGATTTGTAGAGCTGGTGCAAAGACAGTGACTTCAAGGTTGGGCCCTGTAACGGTTGACACATTAGCCGGTCATTGTAGGTTCTGCGGGCCAGTCTGTCGCCCCTCCTTTCCGAGACAACCAAAGAAATCGTTTCGTCTCAGCCCCAGATGCTACGTTTGTTACTTTTACAGGTGTACGGGCCCCTCCATCTCGATCAGGACGAGGTTCGGTTGATCTAATAGTGCAAGTGATCACTCCATCATGCCTCCAAAATTATTGTTCTGATATTTAGAACATTCAGAACGAATATTTGCGCTTATCAGGAATTTTTTAAATCTTGTAACAATTCAGGCATTCGAACACTACTTGGCTGGCCTGGAGAAACCCATGAGAGAACTGCATCAAGTGCTCAACCCTTTTTTGATGATCGATGAAATCAACTCCGACGACGCTGCCGACGATATGGGCGGATTTCATGAGCACTGATGTGCACATGAATAGCAATGAAACTTCGAATGCAAAACAGCGGCTGCAACACGTCGCCAATTTCGTAATTTACAGAATGTGGTGACGCCCTGGCACTTCAAGTTTGGGCATCTAACCATTCGTCGGAATGATGGGTACCGACGACCTTGGGATATCGAAACCTGCCAGAAGCCAAAAAAGGTATCGGCGGCTATCTGATGGACTGCTACAATGCTCAGATTATCAGGCCTGTCAGCGTTCCACGCTTAAAGGTAATCAAACTCCAGATGCTGATAGACACGACCTGCATTTTTGGCCGCCAGTTCCTCGTAGGTATCCAGATACGCATAGTCCGACTGATCAATGCTATAGGCTTCATCCAGCCCACCGCCACGTTCGAGGATCTCGATCACCGCATCCCGCAGAAACACCAGATAACCACGGGTTTCCCTGTCAAGAACCTCCAGGGTTGTCGGCGCCCCATGGCCCGGGATTATGATGGCGGGATTGAGCTCACTCATCCTGTCGAACGACTCAATCCACGCCCCGGTGTCCGTGTCATCAAAGACAGCCAGCAGCCGTTGATGAAAACCGAGATCGCCGGTAATCAGGAGTTTTTCTGCGGGCATCCACAGGGCAATATCGCCAGGCGAATGACCCGGACCAAAGTAACGTAGCTCTATCAGGACATCTCCCATATCCAGGTCATATCGGTCGGAAAAACCGATATCAGGTACCGCAACGTAGGTACCTTTGGCCTTTTCCTTGTTGCGGTTCTGCATCGATGCCAACTTGATCCCGCCATGTTCCCGGAACTCTTCAATCGCGATCTCATGGGCAATGATGGGGACGCCCTGATCCCGCCAGTAACTGTTACCCAACATGGCGTGTCCCTGAGCGTTCTCGTCGACGATGTATTTGACCGGCTTGTCGGTAACGCTGCGGATTGAATTGTGTAGCGCCTTGGCCAGGAGGTAATTGTCTCCACCATTCATTACCACGACGCCTTTTTCAGTAATGATGAAACTCAGGTTGTTATTGTGTCCGTTGTTTTCGTAGCTGGCCGGCGCCGTTTCACCGATGGCCGAGTACACGCGATCAGATACTTTGGTCAGTTCAAGTTTATCCGGGACGGCCTCAGCCATCACCCATCCTGGCACCAGCAGCAACACGATTAAAAGACGGTGAAATGGCATGGCATGCCCTCCTCTATGCACCAGAAATTGGTAAGGGAACCTGACAGAGTCTATTGGCGATTCTGCAAGTGTTGAGAGGCTCCCTGGTTCGGAGGCCTGAAAACAGCGTTCGATAGCGCTGTATCGTCCGGTAAACCTACAATTTTATGGACTTCACCCTGTTTGTCCCGGTAGAACACAGTGGGCGTCGCCGGTACCGCCAGCGTTTTCATGAGCTGGTTATTGGCCTCGATTTTTTTCCGGGGTCCGGCCGGAATAAGGTCCGGCGACTCAAGCCAGTTGCGTGGAAACTGACTGTCAAGAAACGCCAGATGCTCCAACGGGTTATCGGCACTGACCACGCTTGCCGCCTTGGCGAGACTCGATGGTTGTATCACGCCAACCAGGATGTGCCTGAGCTGGATGCCCCTGTTCAGGTAGGCGCTCGCTTTTTGACGGAACTCAACGCAGTAACCACAATTGGGATCAGTGAAAACGTAAACGATGCGCCTCGCGTCTTTCGGACCCTCGGCGACCCATGTGGCGTTTGCCAGTTGCTGCCATGCCTGGGTCAGGTCAATTGCCGGGAGCCAGGTCCGAATGTGTTCGGCGCTGAGATCCTGGCCAAAGCCGTCGACCATTTTCCCGATAACCACATGCTCGCCGTCAGTCATGAGGTACAGCGTTACAGCGCGACCGTCTTTTCGGCCAACGTAACCTTGCAGCCCTCCGGGTGCATCAAAACGGGCTTCTACTTTCAGGCCGCCATCAATCAGAACCTGAACAGCATCAGGATACTGGGCAAAGGCAGTCAAAGGGAAAGCGATAATTAGATAAACCACTCTAATTAAATTTGTTAAAATATTGATTTTCATATCATTATTTTTCCATGACCTGGTTAAAATGAAGCCATTTCCAGATCCATCTCGACGGCATCCACGCCCGCCTGGGCGCAGTTCTCGTCGGTCTCACCCGAAGGTGCGCCACTGACACCAACGCCGCCGACAGTTTCACCACTGGCCTGAATCGGAACGCCACCGGCGGACAACAACACCTTGTCGATCTTGCCCACGGAAAAGGGGCCGGTGAAACGGTCCTCAAGCGCCGAGGTTTTATTGTTAAATGTCATTGCCGTATAGGCTTTGCGGTAACTGACCTCCAGAGACAGGTCCATGGCCAGTACATCCCTTAGCACCACCTGAGGGTGCCCTCCCCGGTCAACCACTGTGACAGCAACCTGAACGCCCTGCTTCCGGCACGTGTCGATCGCTGTTTTGGCGATGGTCAGCGCCGTATCCATGGACAGGCGTTTGATTTGAATCATGACCGGCTGATCACCTTCTGCCGCTCCGGCTACTCCGCCGACGGTAATAGCGGCGGCAACAACAATCGATTTTGATAGCTTTGTAGGCATTACAGTCTTCCTTTACCCGGGTCAATGCGTCAGGGGCGGACCAGAACGTAGCCCTGCTCAACCTTCTCCAGAATATGCGCGACCCCGACATCTACGTGAATGCTTTGCGGGTGCAACTCCGGGCGCTCACCAGTAGAGCGTTCAATGGATTTTATAGTGTTCATGCACACCGAAAACCGGACACCCTGAGCCATCAGGCTGTCGATTTTTTCGCGACGGCTGTTATCGGCATAGAGTAAGTGAACACCTGGCCCAAAGGTGGTGACCTCGATATCGATCAAATCGGGTCCATAAAACTCCAGAAGATTGGCAGCGACACTCAGCACTATGTTCTGTTTGGCAGGATCGTCATCGCTCAACTGCAACAACAGATATTTATCAGCGAACGGCTTGGCCTCACTAATGGGTTCGTCAGCCTGCACGCTGGCGTGCGCCGTCAGCAAAAGCAGACAGAATAGTGCGTGCCAACACCCCCTGCGAAAGGCAGTTCCCAGCATCATCCCGTTTGGTCTTCCAGCCCGGGGTTGTCGGCTACATTTTTAAGCCGTGGTGTGTTGAACTTCTTGATCTTGATCGTCTTCTCCGACCTCAGATAGTCGGCAACGACATCCCAGATGGGCTCACCCGGTGCCTTGGAGTTGACTGTGGCCCAGCCGGCGACCTTATACATCTTGTCCGCTTCGATCCGCTCGCCGTTATCCAGTTGCATATCGGAAATCCGGCCATTCATACTTGCTGTTGGGTCGCAGGTGTAATCCATGCCGCCCACACGGACCATATCGCCACCCTGCTGATAATACGGGTCCTTGTTGAACAGGTTGTCTGCCACATCTTCCATAATCAGTTTCAGGTCGGCACCGGACATTTCCCGGACGTAGGTTTCCGGATAGGTAATGGCGGTCGCGTTCATCACATCGTCCATGGTGATGGCGTCGCCCGGGAGTACCGTGGTCCCCCAGCGAAAGCCCGGTGACAGGGATATCTGGGCATCCAGCACCTCGCGTTGGGCATCACAGATAACCTGGTCCATGGTGCCGTTGAAGTTGCCCCGGCGGTATAGTAACTCGTCTGTGATGGCGAGCTTCTCGCCCAGTTTGTCGGCGTAAGGCGCACGCACTTCCTGAATAAATTTTTCCATGGCCGCATCAGGTTTGATCAGATCCGAGAACACCGGCAACAACCGATACTCATAGCCGCGAACTCCGCTGTTACCGATATCCAGGTCCAGTACGGCAACATACTTGCCGTTGGTGCCTGCATTACCCACCAACGTCTTGCCGCCGGGGTTCTTCACCACGGTTGGCCGGGGTACAGCATCGTGGGTATGGCCACCCAGAATGGCATCAATACCGGACACCCGGCTGGCCAGCTTCAGATCGACGTCCATCCCGTTATGGGAAAGCATCACGACAGCGTTCACTTTCTCCTTCTCACGGATACTATCCACCAGCGACTGGAGTTCTGATTCCCGAATACCGAAACGCCAGTCCGGTATGAAATAGGAGGGGTTGGCAATCGGCGTGTAGGGAAAGGCCTGGCCAATGATCGCAACACGTTTTCCGCCGATCTCACGGATGGAATAAGGTTTGAAGACCCGGCCGCTGGCTTCGTCATAGGACTCGGCGCCCATAAACAGCGCTTCGTCCGACAGGAACACGTTCTGCGCGAGGAATTCGCCCTTGAAGTTGGCGATGTTCTTGCGGATCTGGGCTTCGGGATAAGTGAACTCCCAATGGCCGGTCAGCAGATCGATCCCCAGACGGTTGCTGGCCTCGACCATATCTTCGCCCTGAGTCCAGTATGCGGTACCAGAGCCTTGCCAGAGGTCACCGCCATCAAGTAACAACGAGTTGCCGGGGCCAACTTGCTCCCGTAACTGATCTATCAATGTTTTCAGATGGGCAAAGCCACCCATTCGGCCGAACTCTTTGGCGGCCTCGGTGTAGTTCAGGTAGGTATAGGCATGGGAGCGCCTGGAGTTGGCGGGTATCTCAAAATGATCAAGAAATTGAGCGCCCACGATATGCGGTACCTGGCCTTTACTTCGCCCTGTTCCGAGATTGACGTTAGGCTCCCGGAAATGGACCGGCGATAGCTGGGCATGAATATCGGTCAGGTGAAGCAGGCGAACATTGCCGTATTTTGGTGCGCCGTACAGTTCGTTACCGCCCTTCGCCAACGCAAGTCTGGGGCTGAGACCGGCGATAGCCGCCGCTTGCATGGCAATCAGAAAATCTCTGCGGGAAATCGACACTGCACTCTCCTCTCATTCTGATTGTTGGAGATGATCAGTTATATCTGCGCCCTGGCGGGGGCGCAGTGTTTCTTCTACCCGCCAAGTAACCGGGTCAACCGCCGATGACTGCTTTCCTCCAGGCCTCCGCTTGGGTCTTGCGCTGGTCAACAGACTCCTGCGCAAGCTTCAACGCTTCTGCTGCGAGTGTTTTTGCCTTGTCATAATCGCCGCTCTCGGCGGCTGATTCTGCCGCTTTCAGCCGGGAAGACGTCGTGGTCCACTTAAAGTCGCCGGCATCCTTTTGGGCACTTTTAGCGTCGGAATAGATTTTCTGAAAATCTTCTTTAGCGCCTGCCTGGGCACACAGTGGTACCAGCAGGGAAAGCGTCAGGCCGACCGTCAGTAATGGCTTGTTCATTCCTGTTCTCCCGTCTTCGTTGCCGCTTATGGCCTGGTACTCGGGCCAACCACAGGCAGACCGTTGCTCATGTATGTCAGAAAATACTCGAGATTCCGGTACTCCTCACTCTGAGCCGGCAATGGTTCGGCACGAACGTTCTTGTTACAGCCCGCAAACCGCCGGTGTAGCGTGCCCAGCTCACCCCACTTGGAGCGATGGACCGGGAAACTAGAGGGCTGTCCGAGGGTAGGTGACAATAGATCGGCCCGGATCCACTTACCTGGGTTCTGGACGTGGCAACTGGCACAGGAAAAGTTCAACTGCCCTCTGCGGCTGTAATAGAACTGCTTTCCATCCTCGTAAGCAGCCAGGGCCTTGGGATCATCAGGAACCTTGATGTCGAAGGCCTCTCCCTCTGAGGTAGTGGCCATGTAGGCAGAGATAGATGCGATATCACCCTTCTTGTACTTCAGAGGTTTTTCGCCGTTCGCTTCCCGGCACTGGTTGATAGCGAGTTCCAGTGTGATAACTTGCTTCGTGCCCTCATCGAAGTACGGGTAGTTCTGGCGAACACCGATGCCACCATTCTCGAAACAACTGCCGTAGGTTTTGCCATTGGCAAAGGGGGCCTCAAACATTTCCTTGCCTTCTGCGACGGCAAATTCGTAAGGCGGAAAATCCTGCAGAGATTGCCACTGCGCCCGACGGTCTTCATTCAACGCGTACTGGCCATTGACGAAGTCTTTTAGCGGCACCTCGGGAAACATCTGTTTGAAGTATTCAACCGTTTCCTTCCGGTCCTCTTCCGGTGTGGCGCCTGCCAGAACCTGAGGTGCCAGTAGTGCCACTCCCATAGCGACCAGAATGATCTTTGCTTTAAGCATGTCCAACCCTCCTCTCCAGCGACTCAGGCCTCCAGGGCCCGGTCGCAGGGAACCTTTAGGCGATCGTCGCTTCGGTGGAATCGCTCTCGCCTTTATTATCGACCCAGCTAATAGTCAGCTTGTCACCTTTCTTGGCACCTTCGAACCGGCACTCCAGAAATGGATCCTTGGACACCGCCGGTCCCCAGTCGGCAACGAATACGTCCTCCCCGTTAAGGGAAATCGTCAGCACCTGGATGAAATGGGGGGGGACGATATTTCCGGCTGAGTCCTTCACAAACCCTGAATCCATCGGGTGTCTGACCAGGGCTTTAAAGGAAGTCACTCCGCCACTTTCTACTGCACGAACTCTGATACTGGACGCCATTTGATTTCTCCTGTCCTGCTAACGGTTAGCCGCCACAGCCGCCAACGGTTACTTTCACATTCTGGGTCGCCTTATAGGCCTTGCCATCGGAAATCACCACCGCCACAACGTCTGTGGTCTTGGCCATTTTCAGACGGTTGGACACAAACGGCAGAGTCCCCTTGGGAATCTTAAACGTCGCCGCCAGGGCATTGGGATTTTCCGCTACCAGCAAAGCAATACCTGTGACGTTAGGCAGTGTGGTTTCGACTTTTACCGGCACGACAGCACCGTTCTGGGCAATGGTGGGCAGATCCATGGAAATCTTGTCAGACTCTACCGCCTCCATTCCGTAGAGTCTGGAAATCGTGTCGTCCACGCCCGGTGTACCGAAGGCCTTTTTCGGCCAACTCGACGCATCGGGTGCTGCCTCTGCCCTGAGCGGAACCAGCCCGGAGCCAAGTGCGATGCCCGCAACGCCGGCGCCCAACACCCCTTTCAGAAAACCTCTTCGTGTTTGGTCTATCACGTCAACTCCTCCTCCGCATCTACAGCGTGTACAAATAATCAATAACCCGGTTGATCTGGTCTTTACTGAGGATCGAGTGACGACCGAATGGCGGCATCACTGTTTGCGGGTTGAACTGAGTCTCGTCCCAGATCCGTTTGAACAGGATTCCCCGGTCGGGATAACGGGTATTCATGTCGGCCAGTTCCGGGCCAATCGTCCCGGTCAGTTTGCCATCATCCATTTTGTGGCAGGCCAGGCAGTTGCCGTCTTTGCGGCTGAAAACCAACTCCTTTCCACGGTCAATGTCAGCCTGACTGGGTCCTGCCAGCACAACTGGCGCGACGCCAAGCGCGAGCGTGGTCAAACACACGTAAATTAACCCTTTTCGCATCACTCAATCCTCCTCGGCACATAATGGGGTCTGGCCCCGTCAGCCTTTACTCAGTGAGCCCCTCATCGAGGGGGCCGGTGGTGCTTGGTGTCAGGTTTTTGCCCGCTGCCGAGTCACTCACCGTGACCTCATCCTTGCAGTCGTGCATGCAGCGCACGTTGTGGGTATCGGGCCGTGGGTCTTGCCAGGTAAAGCCATCGCGATTGGGCATTTCTACTTTGGGCAGAGTGTCCCTGTTCGCCACAAAGTCTCCATCGACGATGTAATTCAGGTTCAGAACATAAGCCGTCAGGGCGTATACCTGATCGTCCGTCAGAGACTGGGGCGCGAAGAACGGCATGGCCCTGTGGATGTAATCCCAGAGCGTGCTGGCATAAGGCCAATAGCTACCCACCGTTTTCTCCGGACGGTCGTCGGCAAGAGACCCGTCACCACCGGCCAGTTTTGGATAGCGCCCCATCCCCTCACCGAATGCGCCGTGGCAGGACGAACAATAGGTTTCGAAGACCTTCAATCCGTCATCGACGGAGCCGCTTCCCTCAGGGAGGCCTTTACCATCAGGGCGCACATCAATGTCCCATCCGGCAATCTGAGCCTTGGTGGCAGTTTCGCCGTAGCCATAGTGGCCGGGCGATCCCGCGGTCGCCAGCAGCGGCATCGCACTGAACACAAAGCCAGAGCAAACGCCAACCAGGACTCGGGACAATTTAGCCAAGTTGAACATTGTCAACACTCCCATCCGCGTTGATTTGCCAGGTCTGAATCGCGTTTTTATGGTAGATCGAGTTGGTCCCGCGAACCGCTTTGAGTTGGGTCAGTGTCGGCTGCACATAGCCCGTTTCGTCGATCACACGGGACTGAATCAGGGCGGGGTTGCCATCCCAGTTCCACTCCAGCGCAAAACGGGTCAGCGATTTCGACATAACGGGTTCCCGAAGCGGAGCCTGCTGCCAGCTGCGGCCTCCATCGGTCGATACGTCCACCGCTTTGACCTTGCCCTGGCCGGTCCACGCCAGGCCTTCGATCTGGTAGATACCTTTCCCTCCCCGCAGGGGCATTTCGGGACATGGCGAGGTGATAACGGATTTGGCATCCATGACCCAGGTAAACCCGCGGGCGGTGCCATCGGCCAACAAGTCCGTGTACTTCGAGGTTTCTTCCCGCTGCATCCACGGCTTGTCACCTACTTCAAGACGGCGCAACCATTTCACATTGGTGTTGCCTTCCCAGCCGGGAACAACCAGACGAACGGGATAACCCTGCTCCGGGCGGAGCGCCTCGCCGTTCTGGGCATAGGCAACAATGACGTCGTCCATTACTTTTTCCAGCGGGATACTACGAGTCATGGCGGCACCGTCAGCACCCTCTGCCAGCACCCATTTGCCTTCCGGTTTGATACCCACTTCCTGCATTAATGTAGAGAGCCTGACTCCCGTCCATTCCGCACAACTGACCATGCCATGCAGAAACTGGAGAGAGTTGAGCTGGGCACCCCGCCACTCCATCCCCCCATTCGCGGGGCACTCGATAAAGTGGATCTGGGAAACACTGGGGAAACGCTGCAGGTCGTCCATCGAGAGGATAATGGGGCGCTCAACAAGACCATGGATCATCAGGCGGTGTTGTTGCGGATCCACTTCAGGGCGACCGGCATGGTGCCGCTCAAAGAACAGACCATTTGGGGTGATGATGCCCTTCAGATGCTGCAGCGGAGAGAAACTGACTGACGAGGTCTTCTCCGCCGTAAGCCAGGGTACATTCCGGCGAATCACCCCTTTTTCGTACGGTGACGGCATACCGTATGGATTGGTAACCACGCCAGCACCAAGGGAACGGGTCCAGAGCGGAACTTCGGGTGGGTACTGGGTTGCAGCGGCGCCAACTTTGGCAGAAAGGCCGGCGAACGTGCCGCCAACCATTACGCTGCCGGCTGTGAACAGACCATTTCGGAGGAATTGCCTGCGCTCAGTTGAAGATAAACGGTCTGACTCTTCCAGGGCAATTTTGGCCACATCCTGGCTTGGTCGGCGAAGCTTGCCGAACATATGGCGTTCCTCCTTCTATGCCCTGTTAATTGGCAGTCGGCCAGCAATCAGTGCAGTCTCTGAATGGCGATCTTTTTGTGAAAGTTATAAGGATATAACTACGGTATAGTTGACGAAGAGGAAGGGCGCAAGTGGCGCAAAAAGCCTGTAATCACTCGCTTAGCGCTCAAAAATGGAGATACTCCATACATTACAGTTAGTTAAGAATCTAAAATAAAAAGCCCGGGAGGTTAAAAAATGACCCAAATAAAAAACACGCTGACGATATTTTTGATCGGCACGTCTATGGCCCTGACCATAGCGTCACGCACAGTGGTCGCTGCATCGACGCCGAACTACCCCGATATCTCGGTGCCCTTCAGCGCTGAGTCTGTCAATATCCCGAATGTTTATTATTTTCCGGGACAGTCCGGCGTTCCTGATCAGTACAACGAAGGATTTACGTCCAACGCCGGGTTTGTGGTCACGAATAAGGGCGTCATAGTCTTTGACGCGCTAGGCACTCCCAGCCTGGGCGCCGCCATGTTGAGGGAAATCCGAAAAATCACGGACCAACCGGTTACGCACATTGTGGTGAGTCACTACCACGCCGATCACATCTATGGCCTTCAGGCATTCAGGGATCTGACAAATGCGGAGATAATTGCCCAGGGAAGCACCAGTCTCTATATCAACAGTCCTGACGCAGCTGAGCGGCTCAGGCAGCGAAAAAAGTCGCTTGCTCCCTGGGTTGATGACGGTACCCGGGTGATTCTGCCTGATCTGACCTTCAAGGATGAGATGTTTCTGACATCCGGCAATTACCGCTTCAGTATTTTTCACGCCGGCCCGGCACATGCACCCGGCGACAGTATGATGATGGTTGAGCCCGGCAATGTGCTGTTCTCCGGCGATATTATTCAGAATGGTCGGGTGCCGTTTCTGAACAGCCCTCAAGTAGACACCGGCAAATGGATGCAGGCGATAGAGAAAGTAAAAAAACTCAGGCCGGTCGTTTTGATCCCTGGCCATGGCGGAGCCTCTCAACACGCCATGGATGCCCTGAACTTCACTTACGACTACCTGAGCTTCGTGCGCGACAGGATGAAGAGTGCGGTCGACAACTGGATTCCATTTGAAGATGCCTACCAGCAGACCGACTGGTCTCGTTACGAGGCGCTTCCCGCTTTTGAGGCATCCAACAAGGCCAATGCATATCGGGTGTACCTGGAGATGGAACAGGCGGTTCTCGATTTAGCAAATACGCACCTAACGCAAAAGCCTTAGTGCCGAATCGTCCAATGGGATTTCAGGTAGTTGTGGCTGACCTGTGGTCGTTCGTTCACCTCACGAACATTAGTACCAGTCAGTAATTCGATTTACTAATTAATGAATCCGCCTACTAGAACGACCTGCCGACTTCACGAAAACTCAGATAATTCCTGCGTCCAAACTAGCTGCCATCGTTAGGCCAAGCTCCTCACACTGAACTATGAAATCTGCCTGGAAATCACCCATACAGATTAGCGGCTCATGCACTAAGCGCCAACGTAGGCCGGTCGTAATCGATGTGATTGCCCTGCGGGTGCCGGTGCCATCGTGGCCAGCTCTAATATAAAAAGCGAACGGCAAACCCTGGGTTTTCTCCAGGCAGGGGTAATAGCTGCGATCAAAGACATTTTATACGAATATGAAATATGCAATTTACGTTGCTGAGTGAGTGAGTTGATTTGATATTTGGGGCCTTAGAAAGTTAAGTCGACAACATAATCCCAACAACAAATTTCTCAGGATTGCTGCTTGAGCAATCCCGGCCAGCCAGCAA